>JAFKMZ010000002.1 GCA_017305055.1 Lysobacterales bacterium | reverse complement strand
CTTGAGGTTAGAAGTTTGGAAAGTGCATCCATTGCAGATAACATTACGTGTCGCATCCCGGACGATCATAAGGTCGCTTGTGAAACAGATGCGGGCTCTCCTGATACCACTGCTTCATGGCCTGCATAGGCGTCTTGCTGCCCAGCGCTGACTGCGGCAGTTGGTGGTTGTACAGGGCCACATAACGCAGCAAGGTCTGCTCCATGTCCTCGCGGCTGTTGAACCTGTGCGTCTTGAGCACGTCGGCAATGCGACCGTTGAACCTCTCCACCATGCCATTGGTCCTGGGCGTTCTGGGCTTGGTCAGGCGATGTTCGATCCCCAACTCGTCGCACAACTGATCGAACTCGTGGTTGCCGCTGGGCTGGCGCTCGCGGCTGGCAAACAGGCGATCGGTGAACTCCTTGCCGTTGTCGGTCAGCAGCTTGTGGATCTTGATCGGGCAGGCCTTGTGCAGTGCCTTCAGGAAGGACTGTGCACTGGCGGCGGTCTTGTTGGCCTTGAGGGCCACGTACACCCAGCGCGTGGCCCGGTCGATGGCCACGAACAGGTAGCGCCGACTGCTCTCGTCCTGCATCTGGGGCAGGTATTTCACGTCCATGTGCACATAGCCCGGCTCGTAGCTCTTGAAGGCCTTGTGGGCCACGGTAGGCTCCTGGGGCTTGAGGGCATTGAGGTTGCCCGCGCCATGGCGGCGCAGGCACCGATCCAGGCCTGAGCGCGAGACATGGGGGCAAATGAACTCCCGCGTGACAGCCAGCAGGTCATCCAGGGGCAGCAGCAAGGTGCGCCGCAGGTGCACCACCACGCTCTCTTGCGCCGGCGTGAGCACCGTCTGCAGGCGATGGGCCGTGTGCGAGCGATCCCCAAAGACCTGGCGCTTCTTCCACTTGTAGACCGTTTGCTCGGTGATGCCAAAGCGCTGGGCCAGGACAGCGGCGGTCTCGTGGCTGGCCGCGATCTCGGCGCGCACGGCCGGTGTCGTGCGGGCGTTCTTGTGCAGGGCTATCAGCATGGCGTGGCACTCCCGGTGGCTTGCAAGGACTCTATCAACTCCCGCAATACGGCTCGGGCCATGAACAGCGGGTAGCGGTTTTCATCTATGTAATCGTCCGGGATGCGACATTTAGGTTTGGCTAAATGGAATAATTGAACGAGATCAGAGGGAGTGTGACCAATTTCACGACATTGGTTGATCAATCCCCCATATCATCCAAGTCGTCTAATCTTAGTTAGGAGGCATTGTGAGCTCATC
>JAFKMZ010000054.1 GCA_017305055.1 Lysobacterales bacterium | reverse complement strand
GGCGGCTCGGGAAGAAGCAAACCATCGAGCAACTGTTGCCCAACCAACTCCAGGGGGACGTCTAGGTCTTGCGCGAGTTGTGTTGCAGTCTTTCCTGCGAGGAAGAGCCCACGGGCCACCGCGCGTGGAAGGAGAAGCTGTCTGGCGAAGATGTTTGCCTGGAGTTCGGCTCGCTCGCGAGCGCCATCGGCTTCAATTTTCTGGGCACCGAAAGTGTCACCGTCTTCAGGCTTCAAGGTCGAATCAACGACCTTATGGCAGCCCTCGTGCCCTTCGTGATGGAGCTTCCAGTGGCCGAACTCGTGTGCGATGAGGAACGCGCGTTCACCGCTCGGCACGTCGTTGCGTACGACGATTTGTCGGAACTTGCGGATCAGAACGGCATCAGCGGTCCCGAGAGCTTCGTCATCAGGTGCCGCATCAGAGATGTCGAAGTCCTCGGCGTTTTCGGCCGCTGCGGCGTCGATGACCTGGTTCGATGGAATACCCGATGACGCCTCATCGCCGAACAGCTGGCGCCTCAACTGCGTCGCAGCCTCCCGGGCTCTGTGAAACGGGGTCACGAGTCACCCTCTCTAGTTTGTAGAGCCAGCAGGCGCTGTTTCTCTTCGTCGCTGACCGAAAGTGAACGCACTGCAGCTTCCCAAGTTTCCTGAGCAGAGGCGTTTGGAATTCCTTTGGCTCTAAAGCTCTTGGCACCCGCCAAAGACGGTCCCAGGCACTGTTGGAGTTCGGCAAGCGCAACATTGAGATGCGCAGCCAAGTCGCGAAGAACCTTGGTGGGAACGTTGACGATGCTCTTGGTAAGAACCTTCGTCAGAAGCAGTGCGGAAGCGCCAAGGCCAGCTGCTGCGGCAGCTTGCCTCAGGCTTTTCCCTGCAAGCGATTCGACGGCCTTGCGTGCAGTTTCAGCTTGCGAACTGGAGGCAGACCCCTGGTCCAGTTCGTGAAGCCGATTGAGAACAAAGCTCTGCAGGCGCAACACGTCGTCTTTGGCCACCTTCGGAAGCAAGGCATCTTCGGTGGGCTCGGGCGATGCTTCGTAGGCGATCCACAGGGCCGCGAACTCCACGATGTCGGCTCGGTACTCGGGGTGGGCTTGGCACGCGTGAAGCACTTGGGCAGGGGTCGGCTTGTCGGCCGAGTAGAAGAACTCATCAAGCACTTCATCGAGCGACAGCCTGCGGTTGGGCGTTGTCATTGCTTGAACTCCTTGTCGATTTTTGCGAGCGCACTTCTCTTGTAGGTGTTGACGCTCTTGACGGTCACTTTGAGCGCCGCAGCTACTTCCTGGACCTGCCAGTC
>JAFKMZ010000099.1 GCA_017305055.1 Lysobacterales bacterium | reverse complement strand
ACGGCGAACTGCACGATCAGGATCGCGTTCTTCACCGACAAGCCGATGACGGCGATCAGGCCGATCTTGAAATAGACGTCATTGTCCAGGCCGCGCACGCTGGTGAGCAGCACCGAGCCCAGGACGCCGAGCGGTATCACCAGCATCACCGCCACCGGGATCGTCCAGCTTTCATACAGCGCGCACAGGCACAGGAACACCACGAGGATCGACAGGCCGAACAACAGCGGCGCCTGGGCACCGGACATGATCTCCTGCAGCGACTGGCCCGACCATTCATAGCCGAAACTCGTCGGCAGGTTCCGGGCGACCAGATCCTGCATGGCACTGATCGCATCACCCGAGCTGTAGCCGCCCGCCGGTGTACCGGTGATGGTGATCGAGCCCACACCGTTGTATCGATCCAGCGCCGGCGGCGCCAGCGCCCAGCGGGTGCTGACCACGCTGGACAAGGGAACCATCGCGCCGGTCGATGACCTTGAATAGAAATTGCCGATCGCAGCCGGGTTCAGCCGGAACGGCGCATCGGCCTGCATCTGCACGCGCAGCACGCGGCCAGACGAATAGAAGTCGTTGACGAACACCGGCGCGAGCATCAACTTGATCGCGTTGTATACGTCGGTGACCGACAGCCCCATCGACTGGGCCTCGATGCGGTTTACCTGCATGTCCACCGTCGGCGCGTCGTCGATGCCGTTGATGTGCACGTTCGCCAGGCGCGGGTCGGCGTGCGCCGCGGTGATCAGCTTGTCCTTGGCTTCGACCAGCGCCTGGTGACCGAGGCCGCCGCGATCCTCGAGTTGGAAACTGAAGCCGGAGAACTGTCCAAGGCCACGGATCACCGGGCGGTTCAGGGCGATGACCTGCGCATCGCGGATGTGCGCGAACTGCCGGTTGAAGTCGTCGATCAACTGGTCGGCAGTGCGGGAGCGTTCGCTCCAGTCCTTCAGGTGGATGAAGATCATGGCGACGTTCTCGCCGTTGCCGACGAAACTGAAGCCGCCCATGTCGAAAACGTTCTGCACCGCCGGGTTCTTGCCCACGATACCCTCGACCTGCTTCATCACCGCCAGCGTGCGGTCGGCCGTGGAACCCGGTGGCAGCTGGATCGTGGTGAACACCTCACCCTGGTCTTCCTCCGGCACGAAGCTCGACGGCAGGTGCGCCAGCAGCAGGACGGCCACCATGACGGCGAGGCCATAGCCGACCATCCAGCGCGGCGTGTGGCGCACCGCCTTGCCGAGCTGGGTGAGATATTTGCCGGCCACGCTTTCATAGCCGTTGTTGAAGGCGCGCAGCAGGCGGTTGGCGCGCTCGTGTTCCGGGCGCAGGATGCTGGCGCACAGTGCGGGCGTGAAGGTCAGGGCCATCAGTGCCGAGAGCAGCATGGAGACCGCGATGGTCACCGAGAACTGCCGATAGATCGCGCCGACGCTGCCCGGCATCAGCGCAGCCGGGACGAACACCGAAGCCAGCACGGTGGTGACCGCGACGATGGCGCCGGTGATCTGGGTCATGCCCTTGCGCGTGGCCTCCTTCGCAGGCAGGCCTTCCTCGCGCATGATGCGCTCGACGTTCTCGACCACGACGATCGCGTCGTCGACCACGATGCCGATCGCCAGCACCAGCCCGAACAGGGTGAGCACATTGATCGAGAAGCCGAACGCGTACAGGCCGAGGAAGGCGCCGGTCAGCGCCACCGGCACCACCAGCATCGGGATCAGGGTGGCGCGCAGGTTCTGCAGGAACAGCAGCATCACGAAGAACACCAGCACCACCGCCTCGCCCAACGTCTTCACCACCTCGTCGATGGAGACCTTGACGAAGGTGTAGCTTTCGAAGGGAATGCTCCAGGTGACACCGGGCGGCAGGTTCTTGGCCAGCTCCTGCATCCGCGCCTGAACCGCGGCGGCGACCGCCAGCGCGTTCGCGCCGGGAACCAGGGAGATGCTGAACGAGGCCACCGGCTGGCCGTTCAGGCGCGAGAAGCTGTTGTAGTTGTCCGAGCCGAGCTCTACCCGCGCGACATCGCCCAGGGTCACCGTGGTGCCGTCAGGATTGGTGCGCAGGATGATGTTGCTGAACTGTGCCGGGGTGGAGAAGCTCGATTCGGCGGACACCGTCGCGGTCATGCCCTGGCCCGGAACCGTAGGCTGCGCCCCCACCGAACCGGCCGCGAACATCACGTTCTGCGCCTGCACCGCCTGCAGGACATCCGAGGCTGTGAGTCCGTAGCCGTGCAGCTTCAGCGGATCCAGCCAGATGCGCATGGCGTACGGGGCACCGAACTGGTTGGTGCTGCCGACGCCGTTGACGCGCGAGATCGGATCGATCAATTGCGCCGCAATCACGTTGTTGAGCGCGGCGGGGTCGAGGCGCCCGGACGTGTCCTGCAGCGAAATGCCCATCAGCGAGCCGGAGTTCGACTTGCGCACCGTCACGCCGAGCGCGTTCACCTCGGCCGGCAGCTTCGGCTCGGCCGCCGAGACCGCGTTCTGGGTCTGCACGGCGGCCGTGTCGAGGTTGGTGCCAGCGGTGAAGTACAGCGTGACGTTGGCCGAACCGGTCGAGTTGGATGACGAGGTGAAATACAGCAGATTGTCGATGCCGGACAGATTCTGCTCGATGACCTGGGTGACGGTGCTCTGCACAACCTGGGCGTTCGCGCCGGGGTAGGTCGCGCGCACCTGCACGCTGGGCGGGGCGATTTCCGGGTAGGCCTCGATCGGGAGGTTGAAGATCGCCAGGGTGCCGCCCAGGGTGATCAGGATCGCGAGGACCCACGCGAAAACCGGGCGGTCGATGAAAAATTGCGGCATCGGAGTCCGCTCAGCCTGCGCCCGGACCCGCAGAGGCGGCGCTGGCGGGGGCGCCAGCGTACGCCACCGCGCGCACCTTCTCACCGGGTTTGGCTTTTTGAATACCCGAGACCACGACCCGGGCGCCCTGCGCAAGGCCGCCCAGCACGATCCAATCCGCACCGTGCTGGTCGCCCAGGTCGACAACCTGGCGCACGATCTTGTCGTCCGCACCAACCACGTACACGTAGGCGCCCTGGGTGCCGCGCTGGATCGCGCCCTGCGGCAACAGGAACGCGTCATGCACGGTTGCCAGCGTCAGGCGGATGGTCACGAACATGCCCGGCAGCAGGGCATGGTCGGGATTCGGGATCAGCGCGCGCAGGTCGACGGCACCGGTGGCCGGGTCCACCGCGAGGTCGGTGAAATCAAGCGAACCGGCGTGTGCGTATACGCTGCCATCGGGCAGCACGATCTGCACTTGCGCCTGGTCGGCCGCAACCCGCTGCACGCCTCCCGATTTCTCCGCCTTGCGCAGCCGTTCCACTTCCGCCATCGGCTCACTGAAGTTGGCGTAGATCGGATCGATCACCTGCACGGTGGCCAGCGGGTTGGCATCCGTGGGCGACACCAGCGCGCCTTGCGTGACGCTCGCCCGCCCGGCACGGCCGCTGATCGGCGCGGTGACCGTGGCGTAGCCAAGGCTGATCCTGGCGTTCTCGACGTTGGCCGCGGCCGACTTGACCGCGGCGGCCGCCTGGGCGGCGGTCGCGACTGCGTCATCGACTTCCTGTTTGGCCATCAGGCCCGTTGCGCCAAGTTGTTGGCTGCGCGCCGCTCTGAGCTTGGCGTCGTGCGCTGCCGCCTCGGCTTGTCCCAGTTGACCCTGCGCGGCGCGCAGGGTGGCCTCGAGCGGAGCCGGATCGATCCGGAACATGACCTCGCCGGCCTTGAGGTCGCTGCCTTCCTTGTACACGCGCTGCAGCACGATGCCGGTTACCCGCGCGCGCACCTGGGCGGTGAGCGTCGCGGCGAGACGGCCAGGATAACTGCGCGTGACCGGGATGTCGGTGGCGCGGGCCGTCACCACGCCGACCTCGGGGATCGACGGCGCCGGCGGCGCCGAATGGCTGCAGGCGCCGATGCCAAGCACCAGCAGCACCGTGCCTGCACCTCGCGGCAACCATGTCATCATCGAGAGCTTCTCTGACCAGAGAGATCCGGGACACCCGATTATGGCGTGATCCACCGCGCACGTCATTGGCATCGCACGCTTCCAGGCAGACTCTTTTGGCACATGCGCGCAGCCGGCCGATATGCATGGCAACAGGGCCGATCCGCACTGTAGGCCGACAAACATACCCTTGCCGACGCCAGACGCCAGACGCTCCGAGCACCGCCCACCGGTGACCGAAACGCATCCCTTGCAGGCGGGCGAGGCCTGGGGGCTGGTGTCAGTCCGCGCTGACCCTGAACGCGGCGCGGCGGTGCTCGGGCAGCGGGATGAATTCCGGGTCGCCCGCAACCATCGGGTAGCGCTGGGCCAGCCAGGCTTGCCGGGCTTCTTCCAGCAAGGTCTCCGAGCTGGCCACGAAGTTCCACCAGATGTAGCGCGGTGCATCGAGTGGCGCACCGCCGATCAGTACCACGTGGGTGTCGACCTCGGCCAGCAGGCTGAGCGTGGCGCCCGGGACGAAACTGACCAGCTCGCCCGGCGCCAGCGTCTCGTCGCCGACGCGCATGGCGCCGGCAACCACATAGGCGGCGCGCTGCTGATGCTCATCCGGCAGCGGCAACGCCTGCCCGCGTGGCACGTAGGCGTCCACGTAAAACAACGGCGAGGACACGCCCACCGGCGAGCGCTGGCCGTACGCCGTGCCGGCCACCAGACGGCCACTGATGCCGTCCAGGGCCAGCTCCGGCAGCGCGCCGGCGTCGGTGTGCTCGAAGGCCGCGCGGCCCTGTTCCTGGTCGAGCGGCAGCGCCACCCAAAGCTGCAACCCGTGCATGCGGCGCTGCCGCTCGCGGTCGTCGGCCGGGGTGCGCTCCGAATGGACGATGCCGCCGCCCGCGGTCATCCAGTTGACCGCGCCGGGCTCGATCAGCTGCACATGGCCGAGCCCGTCGCGGTGTTCGATGCGCCCTTCCCAGACATAGGTGACCGTGGCCAGGCCGATATGCGGATGCGGACGCACATCGAAGGCCTGGCCCGGCGGCATGTCCACCGGACCGAGGTGGTCCATGAACACGAACGGCCCCACGGCATGCTGGTGGGCCGCCGGCAGCACCCGGCTGACCATGAAGCCGTCGCCAAGATCACGCTGGTGTCCGCGTGCCCGCTCGAGTACGACGCTGCTGCTTGCCTCGCGCATGGAATCCTCCGTCATCCAATGGTGGCCTGGCGGGTGATCTCACCCATGCGGCCGGAGTGGTAATCCTCGAAGGCCTGGCGCAACTCGGCCTCGCTGTTCATCACGAACGGACCATAGCGCACCACCGGCTCGTTGAGCGGCTTGCCGGCCAGCAACAGGGCGCGCGCGGGACCGCTGCCGGCGTGGCGCAGGCGCACGCTGTCGCCGGCACCCAGCCGCGCCAGCTGGCCGTCGCCGACCACTTGGTCGCCATCGCCAACCCGCAGCGCGCCGCCGAACACGTAGACCATGGCCTGCTCGCTTGCCGGCAGGTCGATGCGCACGTCGGCCCCGGCGCGCAGGGTCCAGTCCTGGAACGTGATCGGGATGCGGGTATCGATGGCCGCCGACACGCCCAGCGCCTCGCCGGCGATGATCCGTACTTCGGCACTGCCATCGGCACTGCGGCCGACCGGAATGTCGGCGGCGGCCAGCTCCTGGTAGCGCGGCACGTGCATCTTGTCGGCAGCCGGCAGGTTGATCCAGATCTGGAAGCCGTGCACCCGCCCACCATCGCGGCGGATGCGGGCTGAGGGCATCTCCGCATGGATGATGCCGCCGCCGGCGGTCATCCACTGCACATCGCCGGGGCGCAAGGTGCCCTTGTGGCCGGCCGAGTCCTCGTGCTCGAACTCGCCTTCCAGCATGTAGGTCACGGTCTCGAAGCCGCGATGCGGATGATCCGGCGCGCCGACCGCCTCGCCCGGCGCGTAGTCGGAGGGCCCCATCTCGTCGATCAGCAGGAACGGATCGACATAGGAAACCTGGCCGGTGGGAAACGGCCGGCGCACGACGAAGCCCGCGCCCTCGCGCTGGCGCTGGGCACTGATGATGCCGGTGACGGGACGGATGCCGGTGTCGGTCATGGCGACCTCCATGGTGATGTGACTGCTCCCAAGATACGGCCTGCGCGCTTGGCAACCAAGGCGCCGGCATAGGCCACAGCGTCGTAGTGATGGAACGCTGGACGGCTTACGGCACGGCGACTCAGCGCGCAGGCAGCACCGGCAACCACAGATACAACGCCAGCAGCGTGGCCAGTAGTACCGGCGGGGTCAGCAGCAGGCCGATCTTCATGTACTGGCCCCAACCGATGCGGTAGCCCCTGCGCGCCAGCACGTGCAGCCACAGCAGGGTGGCCAGACTGCCGATCGGGGTGAGCTTGGGGCCGAGGTCGTTGCCGATCACGCTGGCGTACATCATCAGCTCGCGCGTGGCGTGCGGCACGTCGGCGTGGCCGACAGCCAGGGCCGAAACCAGGGTCGAGGGCAGATTGTTCATCACCGACGCGAGCGCGGCGGCAAGGAAGCCGGTGCCGACCGTGGCCACCAGGCTGCCCTGTGCGGCCAGCCAATGCAGGGCAGCGACACCCAGCCGCGTCAGGCCAGCGTTGCCCAGGCCATAGACCACCACGTACATGCCGAGGGAAAACAGCACGATCTGCCACGGCGCCTGGCGCAACACCCTGGCCACCGGCACTACCGCGCCGCTGCCACGCCGCCACCAGCGCCCGGCAATCGCCAGCAACACCAGCGCGGCGGCACCGGTCAGCACGGAAACCGGCACGCCAAACGGCGCGGTAACGAAATACGCCACCAGCAGGACGCCCAACAGCGGGAAGGCGGCGCGGAACACCAGCCCATCCTTGATCGCGGACCGTGGCGCATCGAGACTGGCGACAGCGTAGCGTGCCGGCAACTGACCACGGAACATGACCCACAGGACCAGCAAGGTGGCCGCCAGCGCGACCAGGTCGACCGGCAGCATCACCGCCGCGTAGCGTCCGAAGCCAACCCCGAAATAGTTCGCGGTGACGATGTTGACGAGGTTGGACACGATCAGCGGCAAGCTGGTGGTGTCGGCCACGAAGCCGGTGGCGATGATGAACGCCAGCGAGGCTGCCGGCGAAAACTCCAGCCGCAACAGGATGGCGATCACGATCGGCGTGAGCAGCAGCGCGGCACCGTCGTTGGCGAACAACGCGGCAATCACCGCGCCAAGCACCACGACCATCGGGAACAACGCACGCCCATGCCCCCCGCCCCAGCGCGCGACATGCAGAGCCGCCCAGGCGAAGAATCCAGCCTCGTCCAGGACCACCGAAATGACGATGAGCGCGACGAAGGTGAACGTGGCGTCCCACACGATGTGCCACACCACGCCGACGTCGGCCCAGCCCACCACGCCCGCGAGCAGCGCGACGGCGGCACCACCCAGCGCGCTCCAGCCGATGCCCAGCCCGCGCGGCTGCCACACCACCAGGACCAGCGTCGCCACCAGGATGGTCAGTGCCGGCCACATCGCGCCCGGCTCAACCGCCATCGGTCAATTCCATTCCGCGCACGACGCCGGCATTCAAGGCGTGCCCCGCGTGCGCAAGCAAGTCATGCACTGGAGTCCAGAAGCTACGTGGCGTGCCATACAAATGACCAAATGTCCGGGATGGTTGGAATCAATGCGCCAGGCGACTCGCACCGGACGTGGCTACTCCACCGTGACGGACTTGGCCAGGTTGCGCGGCTGGTCGACGTCGGTGCCGCGCTGCACGGCGACGTGGTAGGCCAGGAGCTGCAGGGGCACGGTGAAAACCACCGGGGCGATGAAGTCGCCACCGGAGGCCACGCGCAACAGCACGCCCTGGTCGGCCATGTCGTCCATGCGCGCATCGCCATCGGCAAACACGATCAGGCGGCCACCTCGCGCGCGTACTTCCTGCAGGTTGGACTTGAGCTTGTCCAGCAAGGGACCGTTTGGCGCCACCGCCACCACCGGCATGTCCTCGTCCACCAGCGCCAGCGGGCCGTGTTTCAGCTCGCCGGCGGGATAGGCCTCGGCGTGGATGTAGGAGATTTCCTTGAGCTTGAGCGCGCCTTCGAGCGCCACCGGATACTGCACACCGCGACCGAGGAACAGCGCATGCTGGCGGGGAATGAACTCCGCGGCCAGTTCGACGATGGCCGGTTCCAGTTCGAGTGCCCGGTTGACCGCCGCCGGCAGGTGTTGCAGCTGCGCGCACAGCTCACGGTAGCGTGATGGTTCCAGCCCGTGGTGACGGGCCAGCTCCAGCGCCAGCAGGGCGAGCGCCGCCAGCTGGGTGGTGAAGGCCTTGGTCGAGGCCACGCCCACTTCCACACCGGCGCGGGTGAGCAACTTCAGGTCAGCCTCGCGCACCAGCGACGACTCCGGCGAATTGCAGATCACCAGCGTGCCGAGGTAGCCACGCTGCCGCGCCTCGCGCGTGGCGGCAAGCGTGTCGGCGGTCTCGCCGGACTGGGAAATGGCCACGAACAGGCTGTCCGCGGGCACCACGACGTGGCGGTAGCGGTATTCGCTCGCCACCTCGACGCTGACCGGCAGGCGGGCCAGGGCCTCGATCCAGTAGCGGGCGACCAGGCCGGCGTTGTAGCTGGTGCCGCAGGCGACGATATGCACGCTGCGCACCTGGAAAAGCAGCTCGTCGCTGTCGATGCCGAAGATGTTGGGCAACACGCCGTGTTCGCCCAGTCGCGCTTCCAGCGTGTCGGCAATGGCACGCGGCTGCTCGAAGATTTCCTTCTGCATGTAATGCCGATAGCTGCCGCGGTCGGCCGCGTCCATGGACAGCTCGCTCTCCTGCTCGGCGCGCTCCACCGGCGTGCCATCCAGGCTGCAGATGCGGACACTGCCACGGGTGATCTCCACCACGTCGCCTTCCTCGAGGTAGACCATGCGGTTGGTCACCTGGATCAAGGCTTGGGCATCGGAGCCGAGGAAATTCTCGCCGATGCCCAGGCCGACCAGCAGCGGCGCGCCGCGCCGCGCACCGACGATGCAATCCGGTGCGTCGCGATCCAGCACGGCGATGGCGTAGGCGCCCTCGAGCTCGCGCACCGTGGCCAGCACCGCATCGCGCAGGTCCATGCCGGTGGCCAGGCGCTCGTCGACCAGCGCCGCGATCACCTCGGTGTCGGTTTCCGAGGAGAACGCCCGCCCGCGTGCCTGCAGGGCCGCACGCAACGGCACGTGGTTCTCGATGATGCCGTTGTGCACGATCGCCACCCGCCCGGAAACCTGGGGATGCGCGTTGCCCTCGCTGGGCACGCCGTGCGTGGCCCAGCGCGTGTGCGCGATGCCGGTGCCCCCAGGGAAGGGATCGGCCAGATAGCGCGCCTCCATCTCGCGGACTTTGCCCTTGGCGCGCACGCGCAACAATTTGCCAGCATGCAGCACGGCAATGCCCGACGAGTCGTAACCGCGGTATTCGAGCGCCTTGAGGCCGACGATCAGGAGCGGCGCCACGTCACGCTGGGCCACCGCAGCAACGATTCCACACATGCCATTGCACTCCAGGTCTATGCACACACGTCAGCGCGCAAGCTTACCCGCGTGAGCCTGACCGGCCACCACATCGCCGGTCCACGCCGGCGCCGGCCCGGCCGTCAAACCGGGGGGCAGCTGCCATGCGGTCAATTCACCTTGCGCCGCAGGTAATTCAACAGGTCGATGCGCGTGATCAGGCCGAGGAAACGTTCGCCGTCCATGACGATGGCCACGTGCCCGCGGTCGAATACCGGCAGCAGCGCCTCGATCGACGAGGTCACCGGCAGCTGGTGCAGCTCGCGGATCATGGCCATGCACACTTTGTCGTTGAAGCGCGTCTCGTCGGTATGCACGTGCAGCAGCACGTCCGACTCGTCGACGATGCCGACCAGGCGCTCGCCGTCCATCACCGGCAGCTGTGACACGTCGTACAGCTTCATCCGCGTGTAGGCGGTGATCAGCTGCTCGTCCGGCCCCACCACCACGGTGCCGCGCTCGGCAAACGGGCGCAGCAGCAGGTCGCGCAGGTCACCGTGCTGCTCGTGCGCGATGAAGCCGTTGTCCAGCATCCAATAATCGTTGTAGAGCTTGGAGAGATACTTGTTGCCGGTGTCGCAGACCAGGGTCACGACGCGCTTGGGCGTGTCCTGCTCACGGCAATAGCGCAAGGCTGCCGCCACCAGGGTGCCGGTGGACGAGCCGCCCAGCACGCCCTCGCTGGCCAAGAGCTGGCGCGCGGTGAGGAAGCTTTCGCCATCGGCGATCGCATAGGCCTTCTTCACCCGGCTGAAGTCGCTGATGCTGGGCAGGAAATCCTCGCCGATGCCCTCGACCATCCAGCTCGCGGACTTGGCCTTGAGCTCGCCGTGGTTGATGTACTCGGCCAGCACCGAGCCGACCGGGTCGGCCAGGATGATCTCGGTGGCCGGTGAGTGTTCGGCGAAGAACTGCGAGAGCCCGGTCATGGTGCCGGAGGAGCCGCAGCCGACCACGATGGCGTCGACCCGGCCGTCCATCTGCTCGAGGATCTCGGGCCCGGTAGTGGTGCGGTGCGCCGCCGGGTTGTCCGGGTTGCCGAACTGGTTGATGAAGTACGCACCAGGCGTCTCGGCCGCAATCCGCGCCGCCATGTCCTGGTAGTACTCGGGGTGGCCCTTGGCCACGTCCGAGCGGGTGAGCACCACCTCGGCGCCCATGGCCTTGAGGTTGAAGATCTTCTCCCGGCTCATCTTGTCCGGCACCACCAGGATCAGCCGATAGCCCTTGGCCTGCGCCACCAGGGCCAGGCCAAGGCCAGTATTGCCGGCCGTACCTTCCACCAGGGTGTCGCCCGGCTTGATCTTGCCGGAGCGCTCGGCGCCCTCGATCATCGACACGCCGATGCGGTCCTTGATCGAACCACCGGGGTTCACGTTCTCCAACTTCAGGAACAACGTGCACAGGCCAGTATCCAGCCGATGCGTCTGCAGCATCGGCGTATGGCCGATGAGTTCGAGGATGCTCTGTTGGACCGTCATGGCTGTTCCGTGTACGCGCCCGCCAGCATGCTGCGACGGATCGCGCTGGCACGCCGGACATCATAGCCGACGGTTGTGAAGCCAAGAACGGTTGAGGCAACTCACGTTGGCGCTCGCCCGTAGCGGCTGCTTGCGCGCGGGCGGTGCCGGCGCAAGCAGCCGGACGGCAATGGATCAGTGGACCATATGCCTGCGATCGGCCCAGAGACGTTCCAGCCGCGCCTTGGTGGCGAGTTTTTCCTTCTTCATGCTGACCAGGGTGTTCGGATCGATGGGAAGCACACCAATGTCCGCATCGTGCACCTTGCTGTCCAGTTCCTGGTGGTGCTGGTACAACCGGCGAAACTCCACGTCGGCCTTCAGCAGTGCCTCCACATCCTCGCGCTGATCATTTTCAAACATGAGTTCAACCTCTCGATGAGTGCGTCCGAGATGGCAACCCGCCCACGAACACCCGGCCCATCGCCGCGGCAGGGTCGCGGAACGCAGGCAACGATACATACGAGGGACATAGGGCATGTGTCGGGTCAAGAGCCGTCAGGCGAATGCCTGCCGGTGACTCGACCCTACTACGCCACGCAGGCGCTTACAAGTCGCCGAACCGGACCGTGCCGCAGCCTGGCTGAACGATTAAACCTTTAATTTACATGCAGTTAACCTAGGCACCCGGAAGTCGCACGGGAGCCCGCCAGGAGGTTGTGCGGACCTCGCGCTACGCAGTGGTATGGACGGCTTGACTGCTATTTCCGATGTTTGGTGTCGTGCCTGGCAACCGGCTTCTTCACCGGCGCCGAGGACGCCGCTGCCGGTTGCGCGGGCTGCTCCTCCTGCATCTGCGAGCGCATCTCCTTGGCCGCCTTGGCCGCCAGGGCCGCCTGCCGTTGCGCGGCCTTGGCCACGCGGCTCTGCGCCGCCGCCAACTGCTTGGCCTTGTCCGCCTCCGCCCGGGCCTGGTCGGCAGCCTCGGAATATGCCTGGCCCTGGGCCTGCAGACGGGCCGCCTCTTCCTGGGCCAGCTGGTACTGCAGGCGCTGGCGATCCAGTTCGCGGCGTGCGGCGGCGACGTCCTGGCGGCTGTTTTCCAGCAGGATCTGGTCGTGCTCGCGATCAAGCTGGGCCAGCTTCATCCGCGCGTCCTGCAGTTGTGCCGCGACCTTGGCGAGATCGACCAGACGCTCGGCCAGGTACAGATCGCGTGGGCGATCATT
>JAFKMZ010000098.1 GCA_017305055.1 Lysobacterales bacterium | reverse complement strand
TGCGCGAGGGCTCGATCGAGTGCGCGGTGAGTTCGCGGGCGTCGTAGCGGGTGACCTTGTTGCCGTAGCAGGTGGCCCAGACGATGTTCGAATCGCTGGGATCGGGCAGCGTATGTCCGGATTCGCAACCGCCCAGGCTGTAATCCCATTGCAGCGGAGGGGTGGGCTTCCTGCCGTAGGGGACTGCAAGTGCCGGGGTCTTCTGCGTGCCGCCCGGCCCGAGGCCGATACCCGCCGGCGGCGCGTCCATTTCCGGCAGCTGCGGCAGCAGGGTCGGATCACCGGTCTGGTAGAGGCCGCCGTCGCGCTTGGGGCGTGGCCGGCGGTTGCTGGTCAGGGTCGGGTCGTTGGCGCCCGGAATGAAGTCACGCAACGGCAGCAGGCCGTTGCCGCTGGGCTCGGACAGCGTGCTCGGTCCGCGCATGGTGAAGAAGTCCTGGCGGTTGCTGTAGATCCAGTACGGCACCTGGTTGTCGGTGGTGACGTGGTAGTTCTGTCCGATCGGCAGCACCACGTTGATGGCGTTGCCGGCGCCGGTGGCGATGCTCGCGCCGCCGTCGCCGGTGACGATGTAGTGGGCCGGGTTGGTCGGGTCGATCCACACGTCGTGGCAGTCGCCGCAGCTGGCCGGGCCCATGGCCTTGGCGTCGCCGCCGTGGCCGCTGAAGGTGCGTCCGCCGTCGGTGGAGAAGTGCGGGCTGCTGTTGGCGACGTAGACGTTGTCGGGGTTCTTCGGATCGACCGCGATGCGGATGTAGTAGCCGGCACGGCCGGTGAGCGAACGGTCGGCGCTGGTGAGTTCCCAGCGCTGGCCGCCGTCGTCCGAGCGCCACAGCGAACCCTGGTTGAAGGTCTGGATCAGGGCGTAGACCCGCTTCGAGTTCGAGGGCGCGATGGCCACGTCGATCTTGCCCAGCGGCGATTTCGGCAGGCCCTGGTCCAGCCGCGTCCAGGTGACGCCGTTGTCGCGCGAGGTGAACACGCCGCTGCCCGGGCCGCCGCCGTTCTGTTGCCAGGTGCGCTGGGAAACCTGCCACGTGCCGGCAAACAGCACGTTCGGGTTGTTCGGATCCATGCTCAGGCCGGAGCAGCCGGTGTCGTCGTTGACGAACAGCGTGCGCTTCCAGGTCTTGCCGCCGTCGGTGGTGCGGAACACGCCGCGCTCCTGCTGCGGCGCGGACGCCCGGCCCAGGGCGCACACCAGCACGTTGCTGGCATCGCGCGGGTTGATCACGATGCGCGAGATGCGCCCGGTCTCGACCAGGCCCATGTGTTGCCAGCTCTTGCCGGCATCGGTGGACTTGTACACGCCATCGCCGATCACGTCGCTCGGACGGATCATCCATGGCTCGCCGGTACCCACCCAGATCGTATTGGAATCGGTCGCCGCGATCGCGAGCGAACCGATCGCCGCTACGTTCTGGTCGTCGAAGATGGGGACATAGGTGTGTCCGCCGTCGGTGGATTTCCACAGCCCGCCCGATGCCGCGCCGAGGTAATAGGTGGAGTGGTTGCCGGCGATGCCGACGGCGGCCGAGATGCGTCCGCCGGGCGAAGGACCCATGTAGTGGAACTGCAACGGGATGACTGCCGCGGCGCGCTCGGGATCCGCCGCCCCGGGCGTGTCCTGGGCCATGGCGGCAAATGACATTGCCAGTGCCAGGGCCAAAGTTGCCGGCAAGGCAAGACATATCGTTGTTGATGCTCGCGACATGACGCAATCTCCCGGGTGTTTATGGAAGCTGCCGGCGTTCCGTGGCAGGTGCAAACCTCGTTGCCATTGGTGCTTTACAATACGGGTGGATAGTAGGCCAAGCGTCTGGACGTCCATATGCGTTCGCTTCGGACAGGCTGTGGCGATGCGCTCCACGCCCGTGCTCGATGCGCACCGGCATTTGCTCAAGGCTGGCGAGCCGTGTGGATCGTCTCCACACGGCTCGCCACGGTCCAGCTTTGCATCACTCAGAACGTGAACGTCAGCCTGGCCCAGTAGTAGCGGCCAATCGCGTCAAACGAGCCACGTGCCGTGTTGTTGCGCACTACGTTGTTGGCATAGAGCATGGGCGGCTGATGATCGAAGACGTTGTCGATGCCCACGTCCAGCCGCGTGTGCAGCGGGACGAAGTTGTAGCCCACGGTGAGGTTGTGGTAAGTCGTCGCGCCGTAGTCGTAGTAGATGCCATGCAACTTGCCGCCCACCGGATGCGTATCCTGCGACGGTGCGGGCGAGCCCATGCGGTAGCCGCCGATGAAGTCGAGCTTCCACGACGCATTCCAGTTGCCCATGTGCCAGAACACGTTGCCGGTGGCCCGCATCCGCGGGAACAGGCACTCGTTGCCACCACCGCAGGCCGCGGCGGGGGCCGAGCCGAAACCGTCGAAGTGCCCGGCGTTGTGGTACGTGGTGTTGCCAGTCAGCCCGGGCGCCGTCTGCTGGTCGTAGCGCGACAGGTAGGTGGCATTGACCGCGAAGTTGAAGTTGCCCACCGACGAGGTGTTGAGCCGATAGGCCAGCCCCATGTCCACGCCGGCGACACTGACGCTGCCGAGGTTGCCGGTGGGCTCCGTGGTGGCGATGTCCAGCTGCCCCTGCTGCGGCCCGCTCGGAATGCGGTGGATGAAGGCGCAGTACGTGGTCTGCCCGGCATCGCACAGGTTCATCAGGCTCTGGATGCGCACCGTGGTGATGATGTCGTTGAGCTCCAGCCGCCAGAAATCCAGGCTGCCCGAAAAGCCTTCCAGCCACGAGGGGCTGTACACCGCGCCAAAGTCGTACGACTTGCCGGACTCGGGCTTGATCGGGAAGCCTGCCGCTTTCGCACCGGCCGACTGGATGCTGGTGGCCTGCGCCTGCGCGACGTTGGTGTTGCGGAAGCTGCCGTCGGTCGGCACGTTGACACAGGCCGGATTGACCGGGCTGCCGGTGTAGCCATCGCAGGGATCGAACGTCAGGTTCGAGGCCGAAGCGCCAGGCGCCCGGTAGACGTCGTTGATGGTGGGCGCGCGGAACACCTCGGCCACCGTGCCGCGCAGCAGCAGTTCGCCGATCGGACGCCATTCGACGGCAAACGACTTGTTGTTCGTGCTGCCGAACGAGCTGAAGCGCGAATAGCGGTCGCCGATGGTGACGTTCAGCGAATCGATCAGCGGCAGGCCCTGCAGGAGCGGGATGAAGGCTTCGGCATAGGCTTCCTTGACGTTGAAGCCGCCCGACAGTCCGGTGGAACAGCCGCTGCCCAGGATGCAGGTGCCGGTCGCCGGGTCGGTGAGCTGCATGGCATCGACGCGCGACCGTGTGTGCTCCTGGCGGTAGTTGGCGCCGAGCGCCAGCTGCACGGTGCCGGCGGGCAGGTCAAACAGGCCGCCATTGACGTCGGCACGCCAGACCTTCTGCTGGCCATGGCTGTTGCTGCTGGTGACCACCGAAGCCTTTTGCAGCGCGGCCTTCGAGTTGGGCGAGGCCATCACGAAGGGGTTGAACGATGCGTCGCAGTTGGCCGTCACCTGGCCAGGCTGACCGCATTTTACGACACCGTCGGTGTCCATGAAGGAAGGACCGGTATAGAGCTTGTTGTTGCTGGCGTAGCCGGTCGAGGTGCTGTCCTGGCTGGAATGGCCGTAGTCGAGTCCCACGTCCCAGTTCCAGCCCTGCTCGAAGAGTGTGAACGTGCCACGCAAGCCCGTGTGGATCTGCGCGTCATTGCGGCTGGCGTGGGTGACCCGGTTGCCCAGGGCCTCCAAACGGGAAAGGAATTGCCCGCCGGAGCGGCTGTACTCGATGCCAAACGGGTTGTAGTAGTTGTTCGCGGCGATCGATGCGCCATAGGGCGTGCCCCAGAGGCTCGGTGCGTTCTGCCCGAGCGAGCTGGTCTTGGCGTAGTAGCCGTCCAGATAGCCGGTGATGCTGTCGTTGAAACGATACGTGCCGAGGAAGAATGCGTTCGAGCGTTCCGACGGTGCGATCAGGGGATTGACGCTGGCGTAGTTGTACTTGTCGCTGTTCGGGCCGCTGTTCATGTAGCAGTGGTAGTCGGCCACCGCGTCAGCGCCCGCGGGAGAATTCTTGTTGACCGCGACGTGGTTCGAGGCGCAGCCGGCATAGGCGTCGTGGATCGGGCCACTGGCTGGCAGCTGGATATTGCCGTAGGGCGAGGAACCCGAGCCACCGATGAAGGAGTCGATCTTGCCCCCCGCACTGCCGATCAGCGACAAGGTGTTTTCCGAGAACTTGCGCCGGCTCGCCAATACCATGTCCGACTTGCTGTAGCCGACGCCGGCCGCCACGCTGGCTTTGTCGCTGGTTTGCCCCACGGTGACGGTGGCGCCACGCCGCTTGGCGTCCTTGCGCGAGGACTGGCCGTAGCTGGTGGTGGCCTGGACGCCGTGGAAGTCCTTCTTGGTGATGAAGTTCACCACGCCGCCGACGGCATCAGAGCCGTACACCGACGAGGCGCCGGTGGTCAACACGTCGATGCGCTCGATCATGGCGGAGGGGATCACGTTGACATCCTGGCTCTGCACGCGGTGGCCGTCGACCAGGATCAGCGTACGATCCGGGCCCAGGCCGCGCAGGTTGACCGTCGAGGTGCCATTCGAGCTGTTCTGCGCGTTGGTGTTCGCGCCGGTCATTGCCGGCAGGTCCTGTACCAGGTCACCCAGGGTGGTGTTGCCACTCGCCTCGATCACGCTGCGGTCCACAGAGAACACCGGACTGGACGTCTCGACGTCCACGCGGCGAATGTTCGAACCGGTCACCACCACGGCTTTCAGTTGCGTGGCCTGGGTCTGGTCGCCTTGTCCCGATTGTCCCACGGCGTCCTGGGCGAACGCGGAGACGGATATGCCGGCAGCCATGACTGCGCCGAAGGACAGCGCCAGGCGCACGGCTGAGGACATCTTGTTGGTCTTCAATTTCATAGGCTCTATCCCTTGCGGAAGTGGTTGGGTGGGAAGAATGGCGACGACCGTCCACGCCGTACTGGGGCGGAGCGATCGGCGATGCTTGTGGATTCCTGCCACGGAAGTCGTGGCAGCGTGCAAAACAACTTGCTTCGGGCGCAGCAGCCGTGCCCGCAGAACCTGGATCAGCGACTCTCCTGTTGGATGCGCCCCATCCTCAGATCCCAGAGGAGATCGCAGGACGGATCCGTTCGGTAGCCCCTACCGAGCGCGCGCCGGCCAGGAACGGAACACCTATTGCGCACCTGGCAGAACGGAAGGCTAACGGTATTTTTCCAAATCGACAACCCGTGCCTCGACGTATGGGGCGAATTTGTGGTGGCGATCACCATGCGTTGGGGTTTCAGCCGGCTGGAAGTCCAAATGCCGGCATCGCCCCGACGTCCGGCCGGGAGTCCCTTGGGTAGCCCTTGATCCGGGGCGTACACTGCAACGCAGGCAAACAGACGATGGATCAACGGAGGAATGACATGGCGATGGTCGATGTCAAGTTGCTCAGGAAGGAAACGGTGGCCAATGGCACGATGCTGTTCGAATGGGAAAAGCCGGCCGGGTTTGAATACGTGGCGGGGCAGTTCGGGGATTTCACCCTGATCGAGCCGGACGAGACCGACGCAGAGGGAAATGTCCGCGGGTTTTCCTTCGTCACCGCGCCTTTCGAGGAGCACTTGCAGACCGCCACGCGCATGCGCGACACAGCGTTCAAACGTGTACTGCAGCGTCTGCCGCCGGGCAGCACGGTAAAGCTGGATGCGCCCTATGGCGATTTTCGCCTGCACAAGAACAGCGCCACGCCTGCCGTATTCCTGATCGGCGGTATCGGCATCACGCCGGTGCACAGCATGATTGCGCAAGCCACGCACGAGCACTTGCCACACCACATCACCCTGTTGTTCAGCAACAAGAGCGCCGCCGACGCGCCGTTCACCCACGATTTCGAGCGCCTGGCCCAGGCCAACCCCAATTTCAAATTCGTTCCGGTTTACACCGATGCGTCCGGTGGTGCCGGGGCCGAGCATGGCTTCATCGACGCCGACATGCTCAAGCGGCATGTCCCGGACCTCGATGCGCCGATCTATTACCTGGCCGGCCCGGCGGGCATGGTGAAGGCCATGCGCCAGATGCTGGTGGCAGCCGGGGCCGATGAAGACAAGATCCGCACCGAGGAATTTTCAGGCTACTGATCCTGCTGCGGTTCCGGGGCTATGGGCCTTTCCCGGCGCTGCCCTCCACAGCGCCGTCTGGTTGGGTACTGGCCACTGAGGCGACATGGCACGTTGCCGTGCGGTCCATGTCGCGGCCTGGCAGGGCCAACGAGTGTGCCGGCAGGCACGACGCGACCTTGAACGGCGGCAAGATCACCCTTATCGAAGGGTCATTCCTCCGGCTGACAGCGGGGGCCTCGACAGGCTTGGACGGGAGAGAGACGCATGGGCACGTATTGCAAAGACCCCGAGGCCGTCGCCGGGTTGACCCCCGAACAGTTCCGGGTAACCCAGCAGAATGCGACCGAACGCCCTGGCACAGGCGTGTACCTGCACCATGCGGAACCCGGCATCTACGTGGACGTGGTGTCGGGGGAGCCGCTGTTCTCGTCATCCGACAAATTCGACTCTCCGTGCGGTTGGCCGAGTTTCAGCGCCGTCATCGAGCGGGGCAACATCAACCAGCTGCGTGACGACTCGCATGGCATGCTGCGCACCGAGGTGCGGTCTGTACATGGCGACAGCCATCTCGGCCACGTGTTCGACGATGGTCCTGCAGATCGCGGCGGCCTGCGCTACTGCATCAATTCGGCCGCACTGCGTTTTGTCCCACGCGCGCAGATGCAGGCGGCCGGCTATGGCGCCTATCTGGACCAGGTGGAGGATGGGGCATGAGCACCGAGCGTGCCATCCTGGCCGGCGGCTGTTTCTGGGGTATGCAGGACCTGATCCGCCGCCAGGCAGGCGTTGTCTCCACGCGCGTCGGCTATAGCGGCGGTGATACCCCCAACGCCACCTATCGCCAGCATGGCAACCACGCCGAGGCCATCGAGATCATTTTCGACCCGGACGTGGTGAGTTATCGGCAACTCCTGGAATTCTTCTTCCAGATCCACGATCCGACGACGGCGCACCGGCAGGGCAACGACGTGGGCAGCTCGTATCGCTCGGCCATCTTCCATACCTCGCCGGAACAGCGCCACACGGCGCTGGAAACCATCGCCGACGTGGACGCCTCAGGCCTGTGGCCCGGCAAGGTGGTCACCGAAGTGGTGCCTGCCGGCGATTTTTGGGAAGCCGAGCCGGAGCACCAGGATTACCTCGAGCGCTACCCACAGGGCTATACCTGCCATTTTGTCCGCCCGGGCTGGAGGCTGCCGCGACGCGACGCCGTGACTTGAGGCACGCTGGTCAAGAGGACGGTTTTCCGGGTATGGTGCCGCCTTCCTGAACCAGGGGCAGCACATGACCACGTCGCAGCAACAGCCCGACCACCTGCGGCGCAGTCTCTCCAACCGGCACCTGCAACTGATCGCCATCGGCGGCGCGATCGGCACCGGCCTGTTCATGGGCTCAGGCAAGACCATCAGCCTGGCCGGTCCGTCGATCGTGCTGGTGTACCTGATCATCGGCGTGGTGCTGTTCTTCGTCATGCGCGCGATGGGCGAGCTGCTGCTGTCGAACCTCAACTACAAATCCTTCATCGATTTCTCCACCGACCTGTTGGGGCCGTGGGCCGGTTTCTTCTGCGGCTGGACCTACTGGTTCTGCTGGATCGTCACCGCCACCGCGGACGTCATTGCCATCTCGGCATATACCCAGTTCTGGCTGCCGGGGCTGGCGGCGTGGATACCCGCAATCATCTGCGTGCTCATCCTGCTCGGCTTG
The DNA here is from genome assembly GCA_017305055.1 of Lysobacterales bacterium. Lineage (GTDB taxonomy): Bacteria > Pseudomonadota > Gammaproteobacteria > Xanthomonadales > Rhodanobacteraceae > Rhodanobacter. The sequence continues at coordinate 5,397 of JAFKMZ010000098.1, read as the reverse complement.
AACCTGGTGACGGTAAAGCTGTTTGGTGAGCTGGAGTTCTGGTTTGCGCTGATCAAGATCATCGCCATCAGCGCATTGATCGTGGCCGGCTTCGGACTGGTGGCGTGGGGTTTCCGCTCGCCGAGCGGGCACGAGGCGACAATTGCCAACTGGTGGAATGACGGCGGCGTGTTTCCCACTGGCTGGGGCGGCTTTTTTGCCGGCTTCCAGATTGCCGTGTTTGCCTTCGTCGGTATCGAACTGGTCGGCACCACGGCCGCGGAAACCGCCGACCCGGAGCGCAACCTGCCACGGGCCATCAACTCGATCCCGATCCGCATCATCGTGTTCTACGTGCTGGCCTTGCTGGCCATCATGGCGGTGACACCGTGGCGCATGGTCGCCGCGGACAAGAGCCCGTTCGTGGAGCTTTTCGTGCTGGCCGGCATTCCGGCGGCGGCCAGCCTGATCAACTTCGTGGTCTTGACCTCGGCCATGTCCTCGGCCAACAGCGGCATCTTCTCCACCAGCCGCATGTTGTACGGACTGGCCCAGGAGCAGCACGCGCCGCGCGCCTTCGGCCGCTTGTCCAGGGCGGCGGTGCCGTCGCGTGGCCTGTTGTTTTCCTGTGCCTGCCTGCTGCTGGGTGCCATGCTGGACTACCTGTCGCCGAACGTCATCACCGCGTTCACGCTGGTCACCACGCTGGCAGCCGTCCTGTTCATGTTCGTCTGGTCGCTGATCCTGGCCGCCTACATCGTCTACCGGCGGCAGCGTCCGGCACAGCACCAGGCGTCCCGCTACAAGATGCCGGGCGGCGTGTGGATGTGCTACGTGTGCCTGGCCTTTTTCGCCTTCGTCCTGGTGCTGCTGACGCTGCAGGCCGATACCCGCGCAGCCCTGCTGGCCAGTCCAGTGTGGTTTGTGGTTCTGGGTGCCGGCTATTTCTGGCGGCGGCTGAGCGCCGGCAGGGCGTGAGCGACGGGCCGGCGCCTGCGGACGGCACGTGCCGGCCCGCTGGCGCGCGCGACCATGGCGGCGTCACTTGGTTCCGGCTGGCACGCCGGCCAGTTGCCTGAGGTTCGATTACGCGCGGTTACCCTTGATCCAGCCCGTGGATGTTTTGGAGGTTGCCATGGCTACAGGTTGGGCCGGCGACGGCGCAGTCCAGGATCAGATCGACGCCACTGTCGACGACGCGGTGAAACGTGCACGGCTTCAGCTGCGCAAAGGCCCAGGGTTGGAGCGTTGCGAAGAGTGCGATGCGCCGATCCCTCTGGCGCGACGCAAAGCCGTTCCTGGCGTGCGCCTGTGCGTGCGCTGCCAGGAAGAGGCTGACGCCGCGGAAGTGGCGGCGGTGCTGTACAACCGCCGCGGCAGCAAGGACAGCCAGCTGCGCTGAGCCGACGGTTTCCATTGCGGCGGACGCCTGGCCGCCTCAGGGCTTGCGTGCAAGCAGGCTGACGACTTCGAAGTGCGGCGCCTTGCGTTCGCGGCTGAGCTGCGAGCAGCTCAGCACCTTCAGGCCGGCGGCCTTGGCAAAGCTGGTCAGCTGCTCGTTGCGGAATCCCAGGTTGCGATGGTCGAACGGTTCCACCACCGTGCGATGGTTGTGCCGCGCCAGGGTCACTGCCAACAGCCGCCCACCCGGCCGCAGTACCCGGGCGGCCTCGGCCACCGCCCTGGGCGGGTCGGTGGCGTAGGTCAGCGCGTGCAGCATCAAGACCAGGTCGAAGCGTTGCTTGCCCAGGTCCAGTGCATGCATGTCGCCCTGCCGCACCTGCACGTTGGCGTAGCGGCGCAGGCGCTTGCTGGCGGCCGCAACCACACGTTCGCTGGAATCGACGCAGACCACGGAATGCGCATGCGGCGCGAGCAGCTCGGCGGTGACACCGTCGCCCGAGGCGATATCCAGCACGTCGCCGGTTTCCAGCAGCTGCAGCAGCGCCCGGGCGAGGGTTTCCCAGGTGCGGCCCGGGGAATAATGGCGCTCCATGTCGCCAGCCACGGTATCCGCCCAGCCCTCGCCCAACGCGCGCCGCGCCAGCACGTGGGGGACGCGGGCGGCGTCCTCCTGCAGCAAGGTGTCATCGATACTTTCGCGCAATGAGGCGAGCAGGGCGCGCTGGGCAGCGTCGCCCTCGCTGTTGGCCCGGTAATAGGCCGATACGCCGGCGCGGCGGTCGCGCACCATGCCGGCTTCCTTGAGCTTGGCCAGATGGGTGGATACCCGTGGTTGCGCCAGGTGCAATATCGCCGCGAGTTCGGCTACCGTGAGCTCCTCCTCATCGAGCAGGGCGAGCAGGCGCACCCGGGTCGGGTCGGCGAGCAGGCGCAGGTTGGCTGAGGCAGTCGCCAGATCCATATCATCCTGTCATCGCGATGAAAGGATGAGAGGCTAGGTGGCGGCCGGTACGGCGTCAAGTGTCGGGCGTCACGCAATGTCATGCCGCGAAACCCTGCCGTGTGGCCCGGCAAAAGGGCAGGCGGCCGGGGTTGGACCAAGGCCGCCGGCGTACAGCGGCTACAATGGCGGGACTCATTCGGCTGCAGCGCGATGCAGTTCGCGCGCAGGCAGCGTTTCGTATCGAGGCCTGGAACATGCACATGTACGCTCCCCCTGACCCGGCCGGTGCGGTGGCGGGTGCGCCCGGGTGTTGACGGCGCGGGCGCGGGCGCAGCCGAACATCGCGCTGGTGAAGTATTGGGGCAAGCGCGACCCGGCCTTGAACTTGCCGGAACGCGGCTCGCTGTCGATCACGCTCGATACCCTGTGGACGCAGACGCAGGTCAGCTTCGATGCAAGCCTGGGTGTCGACCACATGCTGCTCGACGGGCGCGATTGCCCCGAGGGTCTGGCCCGCACCAGCGCCTGTCTCGATCTGCTGCGCGGCCTGGCTGGAAGCCACCTGCCGGCCCGCGTGGAGACGCACAACAACTTTCCGACCGCTGCCGGCCTGGCTTCCTCCGCTTCCGGGTTCGCCGCGCTGGTGGTGGCCGGCAGCGCGGCGCTTGGCTTGCGTCTGGAAGCGCGCGAATTGTCGATACTGGCGCGGCGTGCCTCGGGCTCGGCAGCCCGCTCGATCTTCGGCGGCTTCGTCGAGATGCGGGCCGGGGTAGGTGCCGATGGCAGTGATGCCTATGCCGTGCCGGTGTTGGGCGCGGCGGCATGGCCCTTGTGCGTGGTTGTGGCGGTGACTTCCAGCCAGGCCAAGACCGTGCATTCGGGGCCGGGCATGCAGCTCACCCGGCGCACTTCCCCCTACCATGCCGCGTGGCTTGCCACGGTCGACGACGACCTGGCCGCAGCGCGCACGGCCATCGAGCGGCGCGACTTTGCCGCACTGGCCGCGGTGGGCGAACGCAGTTGCCTGGCGATGCATGCGGACATGCTGGCCAGCCGTCCGGCACTCATCTACTGGATCGGCGCTACGCTGGAATGCATCCACGTCATCCGCGAGTTGCGCGAGCGCGAGGGCGTCGAGGCGTTTTTCACCGTCGACGCCGGTCCCCAGGTCAAGGTCGTCTGCACGCCGGCGGCGGCAAGCCGGGTCGCGGCCGCGCTCGGTGGCGTGGTTGGGGTGCAGGAGGTGCTGGTCAGCGGCTTGGGCGGCGGTGCGCACTTGCTGGGCGACGCCGGAGCGGCGGCATGAACATGAAGATCAGCGCCAGTGCTCCCGGCAAGCTGGTGCTGACCGGCGAATACGCCGTGCTCGAAGGTGCCCCGGCCCTGGTCCTGGCGGTGGACCGCCGCGCCCAGGTGCGCCTGGAAGCGCGCTCGGACCAGGTCATCGTCATCGATGCGCCGGAGCTGGATGTCATGGGCGCCACGGCGCGCCTGGATGCTGGCGGGCGCCTCGTGCTGGACGACGCCGGACTTGCCGCTGGCGGGCGGTTGGCGCTGTTCGGCTGCATCGTCGAATCCGTCGCCGCGCGTGGTCCGCTGCCCGGCTTCCACGCCTGGCTGGATACGCGCAGCTTCTTTTCATCCGGGCCTCCGCGACGCAAGCTTGGCCTGGGTTCGAGCGCCGCGATCGGTGTCGCCCTCGGCGGGGCGCTGCACGCCCTGGCCGGACTCGAGCGGCCTTCGGCCGACTGCCTGATCGCAGCCCATCGGCGTGCCCAGGGCGGTTTCGGCAGCGGCCTGGACATTGCCGCCAGCCTCGTTGGGGGCCTGGTCAGCTACGTCTGGCACGATGGCCAGCCGCAGGTGACGCCTGCCGCCTGGCCGGCCGGAATCGAGTTTTGCTGCGCCTGGTCAGGGCGCTCGGCATCCACCGGAGTATTCTTGCGCGGTCTTGCGGACTGGCGCGCGCGCGTACCGGCGCGCTACGCCGCGCTCATGGGTGATTTGGCGGGCTGCGCGCAGGTCGCGGCGGGCGCCTTGCTGGAACAGCGGACGGACGCGCTGATCGAGGCCATCGATGCCTATGCCGCTGGCCTGGCCCGGCTGGGCGCGGCGAGCGGCCTGGACGTCATGAGTGCCGAGCACCGTGCGCTGCGGGCCGTCGCCGCCGATTGCGGTGTGGCCTACAAGCCTTGCGGCGCTGGCGGCGGCGACGTCGGCGTGGCCGTTGGCGCGGATACCGCGCGCATGTCCGCGTTTCGGCGCGGCGTGCTGCGCTCCGGCCTGCAAGTCCTGGATCTGCAGCCAGCGCCGCAGGGCCTGCGAGTGCATTGATATGAGTGAACCGACACCACAGAGGAAACGCATGGTCGACCTGCAACAGCCAACAATCCCGGACCCGCCGCGCAAATCCAACCGGGCGCGCATGCCTGGGTTCTACAAGCTCTCGGTCAGCGAGCGCGTGCAACTGGTACACGAGCGCGGCCTGTTGTCGCCTCAGGACTATCGCGCCTGGCTGAGCGGCGAGCACACCCTGGACGTGGCCCTGGCCGACAAGATGATCGAGAACGTGGTCGGCGTCATGGGGCTGCCGGTGGGCCTCGGGCTCAATTTCCTGATCAATGGCAAGGACTACGTCATCCCGCTGGTGGTCGAGGAGCCGTCCATCGTGGCGGCCTTGAGTGCGGCGGCAAAGCTGGTGCGCGGCGCCGGCGGCTTCTCCACGCGCAGCACCGAGCCGGTGCTGATCGGCCAGGTGCAGGTGGTCGACGTCGCGCATTCGAGCCAGGCGCGCATTGCCCTCCTGCAGCGCAAGGACGAGATCCTCAACCTGGCCAACAGCCTGCACCCGAAGATGGTGGCGCGCGGTGGCGGCGCCAGGGACATCGAGGTGGTGATCCACGCCGCCCCCGATGGCGCCGGTGACATGGTGGTGCTGCACCTGCTGGTGGACACCTGCGACGCGATGGGCGCCAACCTGGTCAATTCCATGTGCGAGGGCGTGGCGCCGCTGGTCGAGTCGATCACCGGTGGCAAGGTGTTTCTGCGCATCCTCTCCAACCTGAGCGACC
>JAFKMZ010000005.1 GCA_017305055.1 Lysobacterales bacterium | reverse complement strand
CGGTTGCGGGAGCGGCCAGTCCGATCGGCCCGATTGCCAGGATCACGATCACCGCCAATGCCATCGGACCCGAAAGTGAGGGATGCACCACCTACGTCTTGACCAGGGAGCAGGTTCGCGCGTTCTTCCGCAAGGCCATACTGATTTCCGGGAGCCAGCAGCACGACTTCTTCATGCATGGCTCGTGCGCCGCCCAGGGGACCGTGACGACCCGTTACGACACCTGGAAGTGGGAGATCCGCAGCTTGGGTACCGCGACCATTACCGCGAGCAATGGGGAGATATTCCGTCTTGCCGACCCAGGGCAGGAGTCCCCGCTTGGGGATGAAGGGCGTGGCTCCCAACCGTAGGTCCGGTTGAGTGGACGGAGGCAATTGAGCCGGACGCCGCCCACCACGACACCGTGGCTCGCCGGCCACCGTTCGCACGATCACCGCCGGCAGGCCATCATCCATCTCCCTTGCGGCGCAACTCGGACGCGTTCACCACGTGTGCGCACACCAGGTCTCCGGTCACGTTCAGCAGCGTGCATCCCATTCCCAGAATGGTGTCGATGCCGGCGACCAGCGCAACAATTTCTATCGGCAGATTCAGCATGCCAAGCAACACCGTCAGTCCGATCAGTCCGCCACCCGGGATTCCGCCGGTACCGACAGAGATCAGCACTGTCGTCAAGACAACGAGCGCGAGCGAACCAAGTGTAAATTCCATGCCAACGATATTTGCCGCAAACACGATCTCGGCGGCATACCTGACAGCGGCACCGTCCATGTTTATCGTCGCGCCCAGCGGCAGCACGAACCCGGCCACGGTTTCGTCCAGACCGGCTGCTTCGGCTGCCTCCATCGCGACCGGCAGCGTGCCGGCACTACTCTGCGTCGAGAAGGCGGTGAGCAATGCTGCGCGGCTGTCCCGGAAGAAATTGCGCAGCTTGATCCGGAACATCATCATGATGGGGCTGTATACAAAAAACATCTGGACAGCGAGTCCAGCGTAAATTGCCGCGGTGAGCTTTCCAAGTGCAATCAACGTGCTGACGCCTTGATCGCCAATTTGCGATGCGACCAGGGCAAAAACCCCGATGGGCGCAAACTGCAGGATGCCGCCAAGTATCTTGAAAGTTACCCGGTTTCCCATGCTGACGAGGTCAGCTGCAAGCACACCATATTTCCTGTCGACACCGTCGTTGGCAGCGCCGAGAGAGCGGATTGCGAATGCTGCAATCACGGCGACGAATATAACTGGCAGTATCTCCGGGCTTGAGAGTGCAGAAACAATATTCTGTGGAACAATGCCGGTAATCATGTCGGCAACCGGCGGAAGTTCTCCATGCTGTGCTTTGAGCCCAGGCAGGTGTACGCCGGCACCGGGTGCCATCAGGAGACTGATCAATAATCCGATGCAAGTGGCAAAGGCGGTGGTAAGCATGTAAAATGTTATCGCCTTCATGCCGATGCGTGCCACGGATTTTCCGCTTGCGGTTCGAATTATCGCGTTTGCCAGAAGAAAGAAAACGATGGGGACGACGATCATCTCCAACAAGCGGATGAAAATGGTACCCACAGGGGCCAGTATGTGTGCCCGCGGCCCAATGGCAAACGCGACGATCAGGCCAAGCACAAACCCGATTGTCATTTTCTTGATCAAGGATGTGGCAAAATACCCATGCCACAAGCGGCTCACTGCATGACCTGAATTCAATTCCTGCTCCTTGATTGCCTGTCGTCTCATGGCCAGTCGCGTCCGTATGGCTGTCGCCCCGGCTGATGGTATTCAAGTCATCCGCTGCCGATGCAAGCCAAGCGCACGGAAGGGTTTATCCGTTCGCCCGGCGCTGCAATTGCCACGATGACCATGACAATGGTGAGACTTGTCACTTCCCACGGACGGCATCGACACGGTCCCAGTGTAACGACGGCCTTCCACCCAGATACCGCTTGCGAGGGTCGGCAGCGGCGCGCAACGATGGAGCTTGGTTATGACCGTTGGCTTTGATTCAATAACAGCTGAAGTACTGCAGACTGGAAATAGGAAAAAATGGGCTGTTCCGCCAGGCCATATAGGCGCGACTGTTGCAGAGATGGATTTCGGCACCGCACCACCCGTACGGACTGCATTGCGTGACGCCGTCGACCGCAACCACTTTGGCTACAGCACGGCGGACCTTTTCACCGAAGCCTCGCGTGCGTGCAGTACGTGGTTGCGGTCAGCCTATGGGTGGAATGTTGCTGATGGATCGATCCGCATGGTGCCCGATGTCCTTGGGGGCTTCATGCAGGTTGTCGAACATTACTCAAAGCCTGGCGCGCAGGTCATACTGCCCACCCCTGGGCACAAGCCGTTTTTCAAACTTCCGCTGTCATTGGGACGACGTGTGGTTGCCGTGCCCATGCTTGCGGATGGCGAAGGCTGGAAGATGGACCTGGAGGCAATCGCCAGCTGCCTGGAAGGGGAGGGCGGTATCGTCATATTGTGCAATCCGCATAATCCGATAGGGAAAGTGTATTTGAAAGATGAACTGGTCGCACTATCCAAGGTCGTGGAGAAGCACCATGCGCGCGTACTGTCGGATGAGGTACATGCACCGTTGGTATTTTCTGGTCATCGACATGTGCCCTATGCGTCGATATCGGATATCACCGCGGGCCACACGGTAACGATCACGTCTGCCGGCAAGGCATGGAACATATCCGGTCTTAAATGCGCACAGATCATTTTCAGCAACAAAAAGGACCTGGATCTGTGGGACAGCGTCTGCTTCATGCCCGAGCATAACGTAGGACGCCTCGGTCTGGTGGCGACCCGTGCCGCCTATCTGGAGGGTGGGCCGTGGCTTGGGGAGGTGATCGCCTACTGTGACGCAAACAGGAAGCTGCTGACGTCCCTGCTGCGCGGGCACGCACCCTGCGTGGGCTATCGGGAACCACAGGGAACGTACCTGGCGTGGTTGGATTTTCGCACCTCCGGGCTGGGCGATGCGCCTGCGAAGTTCCTGGCGGAACAAGCGCACGTCGCATGCGAAGAGGGCAGCCAGTTCGGGCCTGAGGGCACGGGCTTCGTGAGGTTGAATCTGGCGATGCCCTCTGCCCTGTTGGTCGAAGCCATGACGCGCATCGGCCGGGTGCTGGCGAAGCCGCGCAATCACACAGCTTGAGCGCCGGGGCGGATGAGGCACCGGCGCGGTGCCGCACGTGGAGGAATCACCGGCGCTACTGGGCAATACCCTCCACACCATTCGACCTGGCGACGGCGTTGAATGCCGCGACGTCCTTTTGCCGGAACGCGTCGGCCACCTGGTGGATGGACGCCAGGGTCTGCGCCAGCGTCTTGTTCACTTCCACCTGCGCGGCGGTGGGGCCAAGCTCCGCGCCGGTGTTGTAGCGGCCGCTGTCCTGCAGGTTGTTGTACAGCGAGCCAAGCTTCTCATACAGCTGCGGGCTGCCCTGGAAACTGATTTCCGAGCCATTGCCGCCGCCCTCGAAATAGAACAGGCGGCTTTCGATTGCCGCCGCCTTCGCGGACAGCGCGTCGGCGGCCTTCCTGACCGCGGCCGCGCCGCGTCCCTCGGGCAGCTTGGCCACCAGCGTGTCGACCTGCTTGCGCGTCGTTTCCAGCTCGTTGATGAGCTGCGCCGTCTGGTTGATCTCATCTGAGATCTGCAGCAGCAGCGCCTGGCCCGCGCGCATCGTGGTGGCGCCGCCCCAGCTGTTGGGATCAGGCAGCACCTGCAGTTTCGCGCTGCCGGCCTGGGCACCGCCGACGGCCAGGCTCACGGTGAACGCCCCGGGCAGGATGCGCGGGCCCTCGGCCGGCGAGGGTCCGCCCCACACCACCAGTGGCCGCCCGGCGTCCGGGGTCTCAAGCCAGTCTTTTCCGGGCGGGCTGGTCAGCAGCGTCACCTTGGTGAGCGGCGGGTAGCGCAGATTCCAGGTCACGCGGTTCAGACCTGGCTTGCCGTTCTCGTGCAGCGTCCGCACGGTCTTGCCCGTGCTGTCGGCGATGGTGAGCGTCACGGCTGCAGCCGAAGGCAGGTAATAATTCAGGTCCGCGCCGTCTGCCGCGTTCTCGCCCATGGTGACGCCGTTCGGATAATCCTGGGCGCTGGTCACCACGGTACGGAAGCGATAGGCGGGACGTGGATCGAACAGGTGCGCGGTGCCGGCCCTGGCCACTTCGGGCCAGCTGCGCAACGCCGTGATGTCGTCCAGGATCCAGATGCCGCGCCCATAGGTGGAGATGACCAGATCGTTGAATCGCGGTTCCACCGTCAGCCAGCTCACGGGTGCCGGTGGGAAGTTGTTGCGCAGCCGTTGCCAGTGGGTGCCATCGTCCCAGGAGACGTAGAGCGCATTGTCGGTGCCGGCGTAGAGCATGTCCTTGCGCACGGGATCGGCACGCACGACATGCACGAAGCTGAACTTGGAGTGCGGGATGTCCCCGGAAATGTTCTTCCAGGTCTTGCCGTAGTCGGTGGTCTTGAAAATATAGGGGGCGTAGTCGCCCATCAAGCGCGCATCGGCCGACACATAGGCGGTACCGGCATCGACAGCGGAGGCTTCGAGGTTGATGGTGCTGTCCGCCGGCAGGCCCTTGATGTTGGCGCTGACGTTGGTCCAGTGCTTGCCGCCGTCCCGGGTGAGCTGGACCTGCCCGTCGTAGCTGCCCGCCCAGATCACGCCGGCCGTCACTGGCGATTCGTCGATGATCGCCAGCGTCGCGGAGCTGAAGGTCATGAGGTTGTCGCCGGTCAGGCCACCGGAGCTACCGATGTGCTTCCCCGTGGTCAGGTCCGGACTGATGCGCTGCCAGTGCTGGCCGGCATCGGTCGTCTCGTAGACATACTGGCTGCCGACATAGACACGGTTGTGGTCGGCGGGCGAAATGTCGATCGGGAACGTCCAGTTCCAGCGATCCCGCGCCTCGGAAGGTGGTGCCCCGTACGTTGCCACCGGCCACACCGCCACGTTGCGCGTCTGTCCGGTACGCCGGTCGGTGCGCATCAGGTCGCCGTTGTAGCAGCCCGTCCAGATGATGTTGCTGTCGGTCGGATCGGGCACGCCAAAGCCGCTCTCGCAGCCGGCATAGCCGTGCCAGGCACTCGCGGGAATGAAGCCGTTGCTGCCGAAGCCATGGGTCAGCACCCGGCTCGGCCCTTCGACGCCGTCCGCGTCCTGACGGTTGCCGATCACGTTGTACGGGATCTCGTTGTCGGTATAGACGTGGTAGATCTGCGCGATCGGCAGGTCCACCACGAACCAGCTCTTGCCGCCGTTGAGGGTGATGTCACCGCGGAAATCGTTGGCCGTCATGATCCGGTCGGGATTCTTCGGGTCGATCCAGATGTCATGCGTGTCGCCGCCGACGTAGTTGCCGATCCTGGGGTCCTTGGCCGGGGCCGCGGCAGCACCGCGCCGGCTGTTGTTCAGGAGCGTGCGGCCACCGTCCAGCGACACCAGGAAGGACTGCGACACGAAGTAGAGCTCGTCCGCGTTCGCCGGGGAGACGGCGAAATTCATGAAATAGGCCGGGCGTACCGCGAGTTCGTTGGTCTCCTTGACCAGCGTCCAGTCCGTGCCGCCGTTGGACGAGCGGTACAGCAGGCCGTCGCCCTTGGGCCCCTGCATGAGCACGTACACGACCTTGCCGTTGCCCGGAGCCACGCGCACCGTGACCCGGCCGATCATGCTGCCCTTGGCCGGCAGGCCATGCCCCGACACCCGTGCCCAGGTCGTGCCGCCGTCGTGGGTGACGAACACGCCACCCTCGGGGCCACCGCTGTTCAGGTCCCAGGGCTTGATCTGCAGCGGCCACGCGCCGGCAAACAGGGTCTGCGGATCGTGCGCGTCCATGCTGATCGAGGAGCAGCCGGTGGTGTCGTTGATCTTGAGCACCTGGGTCCAGGTCTTGCCGCCATCGGCGGTGCGGAACACGCCGCGCTCGGCGTTCGGCCGGTAGGCCTGGCCGATCGCGCAGGCGTAGACGACCTGCGGGTTTTTGGGATCGACGATGATCTGCGCAATGTGCCCCGTCTCGTCCAGCCCCATGTGCTGCCAGCTGGCCCCGGCATCGGTGGACTTGTAGATGCCATCGCCGAAGCCGGTATAGCCGCGGATGATGTACGACTCACCGGTGCCTGCCCAGACGGTGTTCGGATCGGACGGGGCGATCGCGAGCGCGCCGATCGAAGCGGCGTCGGTGGCATCGAACACCGGCTTGAAATGCACACCGCCGTCCACGGACTTCCAGATGCCGCCGCTCGCGGCGCCGTAATAGAGGGTGCCCGGATCGCCCGGCACGCCGACCACGGCGTCGGCGCGGTTCCCCATCGGGCCGAGATGCCTGAAATGCAGGGCGGCGAGTCCGTTGTCCGGTGCCATAGCCGCGCTTGCGGCCGGGGGCAGGAGCAAGGCCAGGCCGGCGAAGGCCAGCGCAGCGACAAGACGAAATCCAAAATCGGCCAAGCTGCGAACCGCACCATTGTCAGCCATGATGTCATCCCCCGGATTGCCCAGGCCGATTCTACACAGTGCTGTTCGCTGCGCGTGCAACCGCATGACGAAAGGGAAATCCGGGCCGGGGACGAGCTGCTGGTTCGCCCTGGCAACACGGCGGTGCAGGCCCCCCGTGCGGAGACGACCCGTCGGCGCAAAAAAAAAAGGAGGCGCATTGCGCCTCCCACTATGAATTTATACCAGCCGGGGGGACTGGCAACAAGACCCGGGAAGGAAATTAGAATCGCGACCCTGTCGATGGGGCAGGACACGTGAGACAACCAAGGCCATGCATAATGACGAGTGGATTCCCGTCTCTCCTGAAAACTGCCATTTGCTTGCCGGCCCGTTCTACCATGGAACAAAGGCCAGCCTGGAGGCAGGTGATTTGTTGACCGCCGGCTTCAGATCCAACTACGACGACAGTGTCGTGATGAATCATGTCTATTTCACGACATTGCCAAACGGAGCCGGTCTCGCTGCTGAAATGGCCAAGGGAAATGGCCTGCCGCGGGTTTATATTGTGGCACCCATGGGGGTGTTCGAAGACGATCCAAACGTCACCGACAAGAAATTCCCGGGCAACCCGACACAGTCGTACCGCAGTGCGCATCCCTTGAAGATCATTGGCGAGATTGAAAACTGGGAACCCTACGACCCAGACTTCATCCGGCAGTTGAGAAGTCGCGTCGAAACAGGCATGGGCGAGATCATCAACTGAGAGGAATCAACGGCCAATCGGAGATCAACCTCCATGGGCACACTCGGACATGGCGTCATTTGGTCCCAGGTCGCCGCGCTCGTTGCCCCTGCTGGCGGATTTGCCACCCTCAATACCCGCACCATGGTCCCGCTCCATCACTCGATCCCCATTCCGGTACCCGTCGAGTATGGTGACGAGCCCATCGAAACACGTTGCCTCCGGAGACAAAGGCATTGGACATCCGTCGTCCAGCGACCCCCTGACAAAGGACTCTCCCCATGCACCACTCCAGACTCAGCGCCCTGTTGATTGACTGCAACACCGACGACGTCGACGAGGCTGCGGCATTCTGGGCTGCGGCCTTGGGACGCCCGGTCGATCGTGAACACCCTGAAACGCGCGGCAACTACCGGATGCTGGAGACGCCCCCGAACGAGCCCATCGTGCAAATCCAGCGCGTCGACCATGAAAGCCGTGTGCATATCGACATCGAAACCGACGATATCCCGGCCGAGGTGACTCGCCTGGAGAAGCTGGGGGCCACGGTGGCTCGCCGCCTGGAGCGCTGGGTCGTGATGCAGGCCCCGACAGGCCAACGCTTTTGCATCGTCCGTGCCCAAAGCCCTGGCTTTCCGGAAAACGCCAACCAATGGTAGCCAAGGCGGGTATCGTCTGACCCCGATGACGCGGCGGACGATCCGCCACCGATAGTCGAGCAAGGGTTCGGCGGCGACAGATAGAGGCGATGTATACATGACTGCAAAAACACTGCCGGGTGGCACGGTGCACAAGTTGCCAGCCGATTTCCGGAACGCCATCAAGTCGAATGCGACGGTCCAGAACCTTTGGCTCGATATCACCCCGCTTGCGCGCAACGAATGGATCTGCTGGGTCACCGCACCCAAGCAGGAGGCCACCAGGCAACGCCGCATCGTGGTCGGCATCGACAAGATGCAGGGAGGCATGCGCCGACCATGCTGCTGGCCCGGATGCCCGCATCGCTGAGGCGGCCTGCCGCCGTCCCGCGCCGGCAACCCGCAAGCGCAAGCACCTGACATGTGGCGCAGGCGTCGCGCATGGTTTAATGGTCGCCTGACGATTGCTGTCGACGTAGTGGGATGATCCAGCGTGCAGTCGAAACGCATGACCCGGGCAGCGCCCAACCCGCGGACGGCCAAGGCCTGGATCATCGCGATCGGTGGCGGCGCCCTCCTGTGGATGCTGACCGCCGTCCTCAGCGGCCGACAAGAGGCCTGGGACTCCTCGCTGTACTGGACCTTTGCCTATCCGCTCAGCATCTGCCTGGCCGGTGGTCTCGGCTATTGGGTGCCGGCGCGGTCCTGGCGCTGGGGGCTGGCCGTGATGGTGGCGCAGGCGGTGGTGCTGGTCTTTTCCGCTGATGGTTTTGGTCTGCTGCCGCTGGGCCTGATCGCCTTCTCGATCCTTGCCCTGCCGGCCATTGGCGTTGCCACCTTCACGGCGAGGTGGCGCCTGCGTTCGGTGCGACGATGATGTCCGGGGCCAAATTCGCATGCAGGCCACACAGCCCGGTCGTGCTGGATTGACGCCACCCGGTACGCTACAGTCAAACGCCAACGAGACGAGACCTCCGGAGTTCCCATGTCGAAAGCGCCCCGTTCCCCTTTCCTCAGCATCAGCCTGGCCGTCGGCCTCGGCGCGTCCCTGGCCGTGGCCGCCGCCGGCGCCGCCCTCGCCGCGGACGATCCGCTTGTCCAGCGCCAGGCGTTGATGGACGCGACCGCCGCCGCCGCAGCCCTGTCCGGCGGCATGCTGAAGGGTGAAATACCCTACGACCGCACCGCAGCCAAGTCGGCCATCACCACCCTCTGGGCGGTGTCACGCAATTATGGACACCTGTTCCCCCCGGGCTCGGACACCGGCAAAACCGAAGCCTCGCCCAACATCTGGAAGGATCGTGCCGGCTTCGACAGGCACCTGGCCAAGTTCACGGCCGACGTTGACAAGGCCAAGGACGTTTCCGGCAAGGACGGCCCGACGGACCTGGACAGCTTCAAGACCGTGATGAATCCGGTGCTGGCCAACTGCAAGTCCTGCCATGAGGACTACCGCCTCACCAAGAAGTAGGCGCGCCGTCATGTCGCGCACCGGAAAGCTCGTGCTGGGTGTGGTCGCGGTCCTGCTGGTGGTCGCCGCGGCCGGCTGGGTGGCCAGCAGCCCGCGCCGTCTCGATGCGGCGACCCTGGCTGCCACCGGTCCGGGCAACGCACAGGCCGGTGCGCGGATGTTCGACATGGGCGGATGCACCTCATGCCACGCGGCGCCCGGTGCCACCGGTGAGGCCCGGCGCGAGCTGGCCGGCGGCCTCGAACTCAAGACCGCCTTCGGCAACTTCGTGGTACCGAACATTTCACCGGACCCCGAATATGGCATCGGCAGATGGTCGTTCGCCGACTTTGCCAATGCCATGCAACGGGGTGTGGCGCCCGATGGCAGCCACCTGTATCCAGCGTTCCCGTACACCTCGTACGCGCGCATGACGCTGGCGGACACTGCCGACCTGTTTGCCTTCCTGCACACCTTGCCACCGGTCAGGAGCAGGCCGCCGGCAAGCCAGGTTTCGTTCCCGTACAACATCCGCCGCGGCATCGGCCTGTGGGACCTGGCCTTCCTGCGTACCGATCCGGTGATCGCGCTGCCGCCGGATGCCGACCCCGCGGTGCTGCGTGGCCGCTACATCGTGGAAGGGCCCGGTCATTGCGGAGAGTGCCATACACCACGCAACACCGTGGGCGGCGTGGACCGCGGGCAATGGCTGGCCGGTGCCGCCAATCCGGATGGGGAAGGCAACATCCCCAACCTCACTCCCGGCGCGGACGGCCTGGAAGACTGGTCGGCCAAGGACATCGCCTACTACCTGGAATCGGGGTTCACCCCCGACTTCGATTCGGTCGGCGGCTCGATGGTGGAAGTGCAAGAAAACATGGCCAAGCTGCCGGCCAGCGACCGCGAGGCCATCGCCGCCTACCTCAAGGCCATACCCGCCAGACCAAACGGGTACCCGTCGGAAAAGCCCGAAAGCTGAAGCCGCAACTGGATGTTCAAGATCGGACACATCGACCACGTGGTGCTGCGCGTCACGGATATCGACGCGATGCTGCATTTCTATGTCGAGGTGCTGGGCTGCACGCTGGAGAAGGTCCAAAGCGGCATCGGCCTGTACCAGGTGCGCGCCGGTACCTCGCTGATCGACCTGGTTCCGGTGAGCGGAAAGCTTGGTAGCCTGGGCGGTGCCGCGCCGGGTGCGGAAGGCCGCAACCTCGACCACTTCTGCCTGAGCGTCGCCCCGTTCGACGGCGAGGCGATCCTGGCCGAGTTGCGTGCCCGCGGCCACCAGGCGGGGCCGGTGGAGTCGCGCTATGGCGCCGAAGGCGAGGGCCCATCGATCTACGTGAAGGACCCCGACGGCAACGTGGTCGAATTGAAAGGGCCGCCCTCGGAGGTGGCCGCGACCGCGGCACATTGAGCATGATGGCAGCGGTCACGACCGCGAAATCCCTGGAGCACGCATGAAAACCATCGGCATGATTGGCGGCATGAGCTGGGAATCGACGGCAAGCTACTACCGCCTGATCAACGAGCAGGTGCAGCAGCGGCTGGGTGGGCTGCACTCGGCGCGCATCCTGCTCTACAGCGTGGATTTCGCGCCCATCGCGCGCATGCAGGCGGCAGGCGACTGGGATGGCACCAGCCGGGTGCTGGCCGACGCCGCGCGCGGGCTCGAAGCCGGCGGCGCGGATTTCCTGCTGGTGTGCGCCAACACCATGCACAAGGTGGCACCGGCGATCGAAGCGGCCGTGCACCTGCCGCTGCTGCACATTGCCGACCCCACGGCCGAGGCCATCAAGCGGGCCGGGTATGCGCGGGTCGGCCTGCTCGGCACGCGCTTCACCATGGAAGACGATTTCTATGTCGACCGCCTGCGTCAGCGGCATGGGCTGGACGTGCTGGTACCGGACCCGGACGAGCGCGAGATCATCCACCGCGTGAGCTACGATGGGCTCTGCCTGGGCCGCGTGGTCGACACCTCGCGTGACGCCTATCGCCGGATCATGGCCAACCTGGTCGAACGCGGCGCCGAGGCCATCATCCTTGGCTGCACCGAGATTGCCCTGCTGGTGCACGCAGGCGACGCGGGCGTGCCCTTGTTCGACACCACCGAGCTGCATGCCCGCGCTGCGGTGGACCAGGCGCTCACGCGAGCCTGACCGCGGCGCGGGCCGACCGCGGCCGGTCCGCGTAAAATGGCACCAGTCACGGTGTGGCCTGCAGGGTCGACCGCTGCCGCGCCTGGCGCGCTCCTCTGCCGCAATCGATTGTCCCAAGCCATGTCCACGTCCAATGCCCGCGCCGCCATGCTGCGCACCACGCGCAAGCTCGCGCACGAAGTCGATGCACTCGAATGGCACACGCCCAGCCACGTCTACAACCCGCTGCTGTATGCCTGGGCCGGGCATCGCATGTACCTGCAACGCTATGCCGGGGCGCGCGGCCGCGTGCTGTTGCTGGGCATGAACCCCGGCCCCTGGGGCATGACCCAGACCGGCGTGCCGTTTGGCGACGTGGTGACCGTGCGCGAGTGGTTCGGCATCGAGTCGCGACTCGCCGCCACCTTGCCACTGCAGCACCCCAGGTACCCGATCCTCGGCATGGCCTGCCACCGCAACGAAGGCAGCGGCTCGCGCCTGTGGCGCTGGGCCGCGCAGCGCCTCGGCACGCCGGATGACTTCTTCGCCCGCTTCTTCGTGTGGAACTACTGTCCGCTGCTGTTCATCGGCAACAACCGCAACCTGATCCCGGAGAAGCTCAGCCGCGATGAGGCCACGGCGCTGGCCGCCGTGTGCGATCGCGCGCTGCGTACCGTGGTACGCACGCTGCAACCCAGCGCCATTGTCGGCATTGGCCGCTACGCCGAACGCCGCGCCACCGAACTCTTCGGTACCGACGCCGGCATCGGTTACCTGCCCCACCCCAGTCCAGCCAACCCCAACTCCAACAGGCGCTGGCCCGAACTGGCCGAACAGGCGCTGGCGCCCTGGCTGCCGGCACGGAAAGCATGAGCCGGCAAGAAGCAAACAACGCCATCAGCGCGGCAGCCTCTGTGCGGATCCACAGCCGGAAGCTCCCCACGACAGCGACGGTCATCTGGTCGATGCCGACAAGATGATCACCGCATGAACCCGCCAGGGCTCACTCCTCGTCCAGCGCCTGGAACTGGGCGACCAGCAGGTCGAGCAGGGCGCGCACCGCCGGCAACTGGCCGCGCCGCGAGGGATAGACGGCGTGGACGATCTCGTGCCGCGGCTCCCAGCCAGGCAGCACCTGCACCAGGGCGCCGCTGGCGTACCCGTCCCGCACCATCATCCGCGGCAACTGCACCACGCCCACCCCGGCAAGCGCGGCGGCACGCAGCGCCGGCATGCTGCGCGTGACCAGCCGCGGGTGATGGCGGATCGTGGCCCGCGCGGCATCCGGTCCGAGCAGATCCCAGGCATGCACGCCTTGCGGCGTGCCCAGGTCCATGCTGGGCAGAGCCGCCAGATCGGCCGGCGATTCCGGCACGTGCTCGCAGCGTTGCAGCAGCGCGGGGCTGGCCAGCAGGCACTGGCTGCGGTCGGCCAGCACGCGCAGCACCAGGTCGCTGTCCTCCAGCGGCGGTGGGCGCACGCGGATCGCGATGTCGACGGCCTCACCCACCACGTCCACGCGCCGGTCGGTGGCGTCGACATGCAGCTCCACTTGCGGGTAGCGGACCAAGTAAGTGGCAAACATGTCGCCCACGCTCGATTCGAGCAACGCCACCGGACAGGTCACGCGCACGATGCCGCGCGGCTCGGCCTGGTTCAGCGCGATCACCTCGTCGGCCGCATCGGCCTCCACCAGCATGGCCTTGCAGCGCTCGTAGTAGGCGCGCCCCGCCTCGGTCACCGTGAAGCGCCGCGTCGAGCGCTGGATCAGTCGCGTCCCCAGCCGCTGCTCCAGCACGGCAATGCGCCGGCTCAGCTTGGATTTGGGTATGCCCAGCGCGCGGCCGGCCGGAGCAAAGCCGCCGTGGTCGACCACCTGCACGAAGTAATAGAGGTCATTGAGATCGCGCATAGCCAGTCGTTCCGTATATAGGACGATATGATCGAATATCAGTATCTACCCTGACCAGCGTTCCTGGAATAGCATTATCCGATCGCCGCCAAAGCTTGCGGCACCCACTGGAGATTCGCCATGAAGAAGGTTCTCGGCGTCCACAGCGCTCCCCGTCCACACTGGGTAGGCGATGGTTTCCCGGTGCGCTCGCTGTTCAGCTACAACGACCTGGGCCGGCACCTCAGCCCCTTCCTGCTGCTCGACCATGCGCAGCCGACCCACTTCGAACCGGCCAGCCGGCCCCGTGGTGTGGGCGAGCATCCGCACCGCGGTTTCGAGACCGTCACCATCGTCTACCAGGGCGAAGTGGCGCACCGCGACTCCACTGGTGCCGGCGGCACGATCGGCCCGGGCGACGTACAGTGGATGACGGCCGCCGGCGGCATCGTGCACGAGGAGTTCCACTCGCCGGCATTCACCCGGCGTGGCGGCACCATCGAGATGGTGCAGCTGTGGGTCAACCTGCCGGCACGCGACAAGCTGGCCGCGCCCGGCTACCAGACCATCCTGTCCACGCAAATCCCGGACGTGGAACTGGCCGAGGGCGCGGGACGCGTGCGCGTGATCGCCGGCGAGTTCGACGGCCACCGCGGCCCGGCGCGTACCTTCACGCCATTGGACGTCCTGGACCTGCGCATCAAGCAGGGCGCCACGGCCCGCCTGCCCACCCGGGATAGCCACACCTTGGCGTTGGTGGTGCTGCACGGCACGGTCATGGTCAACGGCGACGCCATTGCCCGCGAAGGGCAGCTGGTGCACCTGGACCGCGCCGGCAGCGGCGTGGAGATCGAGGCCAACAACGACGCCAGCGTGCTGTGGCTGGCCGGCGAGCCCATCGACGAGCCGGTGGTCGGCTACGGCCCGTTCGTGATGAACAGCCAGGCCGAGATCGTCCAGGCCATCGACGACTTCAACGCCGGCCGCATGGGCCGGATCGCGGCCAAGGACATGGCCGTGCCGGCCTGAACCCGCGCGGCCCGGGAAACCCCGGGCCGCGTCCTCATGCGGCTACTGCCCGGCCGGAGGCTGCCACAGTTCAATCTTGTTGCCCTCCGGATCCATGACCCAGCCAAACTTCCCGTACCCGGACTCCTCGGTCGCATCCAGAACGTTGCACCCTTCAGCGCGGAGCTCGGCCAACAGGCGATCCAGGTCGGATACCCGGTAGTTGACCATGAACGGTGCGGTACTCGGGGCGAAGTTCTCGCCAGCTCCGACCGACCAAACGGTTGTCCCGGAAGTTGCATGGCCCGAGTCATCAACCCAGCGAAATGCCGTACCACCCCATGCCTGAACGTCAATGCCAAGGTGCCTCTTGTACCAGGCCTGCAACTTCGCCGGATCCTTTGCCTTGATGAAGATGCCGCCGATGCCCGTGACTCTGCTCATGGCCTTTTGTCCTTCGTCATGGTCGGGAGGGTTACCCGAAGACGCCGTGGTGGCTTGCGCGCAGACGAACACTGGCGCGATGACAAGCACGATCGCACAGAAGATTCGGCTGAAACGCATGTGGCTTCTCCTTCCCGCTGGGAACGGACGCACATGATGTTGCCCGACACCTGGATTTTGTCAGGAACAAGCCGCCACGCACGAATGGCGCTTGCTCAAGCGCAGAATCCCGCTGTCCATAATCCCCGCGAAGGCGGGAATCCAGTGGCACCAGGCTGCCAAAGACGGCGAATCCCCACCTGTTCAGCCTTGCTGTTGCGAGGCGTCTCGAGGAGATGACGAGGCTCAAGGCGCGTTGGTAGCGATGGGTGGAGCAGTTTCCTAGCCACCAGCCAAGGCGGGAGCCCAATAGTTCCGGGCACTTACCGTGCCGGCGGATTGGGGCACTGTAGCAAATGCGATAGCAACAGACAGCAATGCACACAAAAAAGGGGCCCGGCAACGCCAGGCCCCTCGTTCACACTGCGATGGCCTTACCGGCCCGTTCTCTTGGGTTTGTTGCGCGCCTGGGTCAAATCCGACGCAGCCACCGCACGCTGTTGGCGGGTTGACTTGGGATCACGAAGGATTCGACCGGCCATGCTGGCCACTTTAGCGCTGGTTTTCTCGTTACGAGTCATGCTTGTTTCCTCATGTTGACGTAAGACAGACCCCACGACCTGCCGCTAATTGACAAATCGCCCGCCAGATGAGTACCTTGAGCTTGCGTTAGCACTCGGGACAGTCTGCCGGATTTCCGGGGCGTTCTGAGCTCACCGCCGAGCCGTTGGGCGTGTCAGCGTCCAGCGGCTTTCTTGTAAGCTCATCCCTAGTTAACAGCGCCGCCCCGACAATGTAAAGTAGCGGCGCAACGGCTATATGTTGGGTAGCAGGCCCGATCTACCACAACATCTTGGGTTTATTGCCTATCGGCTCCGCCGGTCCTCGATGCATCACGCGATTGTAGGTGGAGCTCCCAGCAACGAAGCCCGTGCGGTTTAGCTACAAAAACCCGAAGGGGTCTCGATGATCGGGCCAAGCCAAGTTCCCCCCATGCCACCCCCAGCGTTGCCCATAAGCAACGCGCAAACGAAAGCGCCCCGGCATCGGCTGCCGCCCTAGATACAGGGCCGCCAGACTTGGGGGCGCATGGGGATGATTGCAGGTGGAGCGCGGTGCATGTATCAGCCCGCGCCCCAGGGTGACGTAGGGGGATGCCCTACGCTGCCACCTTCACTACGCGTTGCACCACCGACACACCACAGCCGAGAGTGCGTGCGATCTTGAGTATGCCCATGTTGCCCGCGCGCAGTTCGCGGATGCGTGATTCCACGCTGGCATTGACCGGCTTGCGACCCAGCCGCTGGCCCTTGGCCTTGGCACGTGCCATGCCTGACTTCACGCGTTCCTGGATCATCGCGCGTTCGAACTCGGCGAACACCCCGAGCATGCCAAACATCATGCGGCCGGCCGGCGTGGCTGTATCGATACCCTGCTGATGCAGGTACAGGTCAGCACCTGCGGCCTTCACCTCACCGAGCGTGGCGAGCAGGTCTGGCAGGGAGCGCCCCAGGCGATCCACCGACCACGCGGCCACAACGTCAAACTTGCCCCGCGTCACCTCGCGCAGCATGGCATCCAAGGCTGGCCGCTTGTCGCGACCCTTGGCACCGCTGATGCCGGCATCTTCAAACACCGTCACCTTCCAGCCGCGCCGCTTGGCGACTTCGGCTAGTTCCGCCTGCTGGCGGTCCGTGGATTGCTCTGCCGTTGAGACTCGCAAGTAAACCGCTGCGCACTTCATAGTCTGCCCCCTGATGGACTTGGTAGGTCATACGGTAAAGACATGTTTGCCGTATGTCAACTAGGGGCAGATCGGGGCCAGCAATGGCGCGGGTTCCAAGGGGTCGATTCAGGCACCTTTTCCGTATAGGCGAACCCAGCCGGCAGACCTGGACCAAGCCCAATGGCCAGGGTGCCCCCAGGTGCCCCGCACAGGGCCGCTATGACCGCCCCAGGGGTCCCAGCGACCACTTGGCCACCAAGCTTTCCCTGGCCATGCGGTGCCCACCATCATTCAATACTAAACTCAAGAGTGCAGCAATGGAACAGACACTAGACCGCATACCCTGCGCCGCCAAAGGGTGCCCCAGGTGGGCATCGGGGTTCAGCCGGTACTGCCCTTCGCACCGCTACCGGGACCACTACACCCGCGACCCACACGGCCGCATCCTACGCAAACGCCAGGACCTTGGCCCCTACCGGGAACTGGTGAAGCAGTACCTGCCGGGATGGATGCAGCACCCGGCCATGCAGCGCGCCGTGGGGTACTTAGGGCGGCTGCTGGTAGACGGCAGCACCTACAGCGGCAGTTCGCAGACGCACCGCGCCATCGCCAAGGAACTGCGGCGGCTGAGGATGGATGGAGCGACGGGGGAAACGATGCTAGCCAAGCTGCTGGCAGTCGCAGGATATGCACACTTCAACCAGCGGACGTGGGATGACGGGCCATGCCATACCGTCAACCTGGCCCACCACATGCTGCGAGCCGTGCCACGGCCTGGAGCGGCCAAGATGCCCGGCCCCGCCGTGTATGCGCTGGGGCAGGAAGTACGCGAGGTGCTGGGGGTTCTGCTGGGGCAGTTCTGGCAGGCGGTAGAGCGTGACGTAACCAAGCAGGCACGGGCAAGGGATGCGATCAATGCAGAGCTGAGCGTGAGGCCGCTGGGGGATGGCTGAGGTGACTGGGGGGCACCTCTGGTACACACCCCCCGGTTTGAATGCTGCCACCCTCTGGTACACACACCCCGGTTTGATTGTCCCCACCCTCTGGTAGACACCAGACGCCAACCGAGGGGCGGCAGCCGATTTTCACACCCCCCCGGAAGACACCAGACGCCAACCGAGGGGCGGCAGCCGATTTTCACACCCCTATGGATAACCACCAGACGCCCAGGCTCTGGTGCGCGCCGGTTTGAATACCAGTGACCCCCGGTACACACACCCCCGTTTGACTGGGGGGCACCCCCGGATAACCACCCCGGCCAGCCGTGCGCGCTGGTCGGCCCTTTTTGCCGAAAGATAGGAACCACACCATGACACCCGACGAATACGCGGCCAAGCGCCGCGCGTATGACCATGCCCGCTACATCGCGCAGCGAGCGGAACGCACCGCCAAGGCACGCGACCGCTACCACACCAGCCCCCAGTACCGCGCCACGAAGTGTGCGTATAGCCGGGGGTATCAGGCGGGGATTCGGAAGGCCACCAAGGTTGCCGCCGAATCATTCGCCGACTTCACCCAACCATCCACCACCACGGAGCAATGAACCATGGCCAAAGACTTCAAGGCCGAGCGTGCCCACCTACGCACCCTTTGCTGGCACGCCAGCGAGCTGATTGCCGAGCTGGACCGCATGTACCCCGCACGCACCCCAAACATGGATGCACCCGAGCGGCAGCTATGGGCGGACATCGGGGCACGCAAGGTTGTAGAGCTGCTGATTCAGCTACGCAATGAAGGCGAAGCCGACGCCGGCGGCGTGTTCGCCACCCGCTGACACCGTAGCGAAACGCTGCGGAATACCGGGCCGCGTTATGCGGCCTTTTGTTTGACCACCAATGAAGGAAGTACCAATGAGTGATACACCCGAAACTCTCCGCGCGCAGGCATATGCCGCACGTGAACTGATTGCCACGCTGGATGCGTCCGCACATGGCACCAAGCTATACACGGGGCACCGTGAGCCGTTCCAGTGGGGACAGGCCAAGGCACGCGATCTTGTGGACCGGCTGGTAACGCTGGCACGGGAAGGCGAAGCCGAGGCCGAGGCAGGGGAGCCGCAGGAATGAGCAACGACAATGCCATGATCTTTGACCCCCTGGACGTACCGGAAGGGACACCACATGGAGCCGAGCTGTACAAGCGGCGAGGCGTTGAAACGCAGGTGATCGGGGAAGCTGCACCGCCACCGAATGATGAGTACATCCGGGCGCAGTCACCCGAACTGATGGTGAAGGAAGTTACCAACCGGATTGCACGGTATGAGCGGCAGCTTGCGGAAACCTCGGGGGCGTTTGACCCGGCCACCGGACAACCCGTGCCGGTACTACAGGGACCGCGGCGTGTGGCGCTTGAGCGTGAGCTGCACACGCTGCGATATAGCACCCTGCCGTACACGCACATTCAAGCGGCAGAGATTGCCAAGGCGCAGGCCGCATTACCGACCCAGGCGGACAAGCTGCAAGCGGAAGCTGCCAAGCGGGACCGCATACAGACCCGTGCGTTGGAGCTGGCCGAGGAAGCCGAGGCCAAGGCACTGGCCGAGCGGCTGCGGAAGGCAGCACGGGCACAGTCCGCAGGCTGATTGATTGAACCAGTGACACTCCCAGGGGAAACCTTGGGAGTGTTCGCTGACATAATCACCTGGTCTGGTTATTCATGGCAGGCGGATGATAATCACCAGACCGGGTTATTCATGGCGGGTGGGTAATAATCACAAGGTCGGTTATGTACGCCATTACCTTTGGCGTCACTAAGGGGTGCCGACAGCAATCAGGGCAAAGTACCGACAAAGCCCGCCAGATATGGCCTAGAGGTACGTTGGCACGATACGTGCTACGCGCGGGCGTGTGCGCATAATGCGCGCGCGCATTGTTGTAATCTAATACCAAATGACCCTTAGGTTACTACTTAGGTGTCTCCTACGTTTCTACTACTTACTTACTAACCTAAGAACTAAACCTAGGGGTACATCTGGGTAACCCTGAGGGGACACCAAGGGGTCCACTACGTTTAACCCTCAGGGTTACCCAGGGGACAACGTAGCAGGGAATCAGGATTGGGGAAGTAGAATCATCGAACCTACACCCACTGAGCCAACCGCAAGGGAAGTATCGACAGCAAGGCATCCCGGCCATGCGTTCCTGTCGATCACCCCTTGCCGACCACTCAGGGACACACCCCGTGCATGTGTCGATAGGCCGCAGGCCGGTCATGCTGATCCACAGGGACCGGCGGCGCCAACCCGGAGGGACCGCCCGGAAACCCGGACTGAATTTGCGGCGTTTTGAGCCCTTCTGACCCCCACCCCGCTAGGGATATACCGGGGTACCCCTAGGATCGCCTTCTAGGTGCCTTTACGGAGCTCTCAGGGGCATCCTAGAGGCACACCGAGGGCCAACCGTCCAGTCTGATCCTACCGGATCGCATGTGCAAGTGCCCTCGCAAGGTAAATTCACCGCCCATTCAGGATTCGCCATTCATGCCACAACACCCCCGGCCACCTTCGGGCGGCTGGTCGCTTGCGTGCGCCCGCTGTGGGTACACGTTCCAGACCTTCATTCGATTGACGGCCGCGCGTTGCCCCAGTGGCCACCGCATGACCATCCCGCGCCCTGCGCGTTGCCCCAAGGAAACACCCCGTGACCATCGTGCACATTGAAGCAGGCTCACCCATTCACCTATTCGTCCCCGGTCCAAACGCCAGCAAGGCAGCATGCACCCTGGACCGCATCCGCGACCTTGCCACAGAGGCAAATCGATACATGAGCTACACCGAAGATGCGGACATAGACACCCTCGCGCTGGAACTGGTCGAGGAAGCACTGCACAAGGCAACCCGCCCCATGCGCCACGGGTTGACAGTACACAACCAGCAACTTGCCGCCGAGCTACACGCGCAGCAATTCGCAGCGGACACCGGCGCAGACATGGAGACACCCGACGATGAACCTACACCCGAGCTTGAACCTTGACCCTGCAAACATCCGCCGCCGTGAAAAGGCCGCACAGCACATCGAGAAAATGCGGGACACTCTTAACACCCTTACGAAGTTCATCGAGAACGCCGACGCCGAAACGCTGCGCGGGAATTATTGGGCGTGGGGTATCGAGGAAGCGGAACTAGAGTTAACCCGCGCGCTGCACAGGACCACGTGCGAGGGGCACGCGCGGATGGACTGGAAACATGGGCCGGAGTAGCTACTGCGCAGGGGGCGGCCTGCCACCGACCCCCCGACCACCACCGCGCCCAGCGTGGACCGCGGCGGAGATGGAAGCGGACGCTGCGCGGTATGAAGCAATGGCCGCAAGGATAGAGCGCGAAGCCGCCAAGCGTGCAAGGCGCAAGGTACGCACGACACCCGAGCAACGCGCACGGAAGGCCGCGCAGGATGAGGTGCGGATACTGCGGCGGCTGCTACATGAAACCGTCGAGGCCGCACGATGGGAGCGCATCGTTGCCGCGTTGGATGACCTAGGGATGCAGGCCGATGGCGCGAAGGCCAAGGCCGATGCACTGCGCGCCAAGGTGGAGCAGCGAACGGCCAAGGTGTATGCCAAGGCCGCCGCTGGTTGTGATGTATGCGCCGCCTACCTTGCCGATGAATCAGTGGACGACTTGTACCGCGCGCTGGCGGGGGAAGTAGTCGAGGATGAGGCGGCGGCGGAAGAGTGACACCGCCACCCCCCACACCTGCCGTTCGCCGCACTGATACCGACCAGCAACAATGAAGGGTGCGCGCTCACCTGGTAACAGGCATTCGGTAGCGTAGTCGATACGCATGATGGACCACCTCTGGTGACGTGGCGACACTGCCACGGGACCAAGTGAAACACGCACGGGGAGCTTCAGGGGAAAGGCCCAGCAATGGGTTTATCCCACCCCGAGACGATCCCCTAGATGGGCAGCTCGACATTCGACAACGCCTTTAGCATGCGCTCGCGACCGCGCTTCGTTTCGCCGCCGTATACCGTCGAGCCGGTACCCGAGGTTTTCCATCCGCAGATTGCATTGATGAGAGGCATTGGCACTTCGGCGTCCTCTAGGTCTTGTTTCAACCGATGGCGGAAACTATGCGCGGCAACTTTCTTGGGGTCCGTCACCCCGGCCGCGCGGAGCCAGGTATTCAACCGCTTCGACAGGTAGTCGCCGGGACCGTGCTTCGGGTTTTCATCGCGCGGTGGCGACGGCCATAAGAACCCCTCTGGCCGCGCCTGCACATAATCAATCCACCCCAACGCGATGAGCCGAGGGTGTACGGGGACGATGCGACGGCTCTGATGATTTTTCAGGCGGCGGCCCCCTTCGGTATTCAGGCTGAACACCTGTATGCCCTCCATGTCGTGGACATCCTCGCGGCGGAGCTGTACCGCTTCACTCAAACGCATTCCACTGTATGCGAGCAGGCGGGGAATCCACCACCAGTACGGCGCGCGCTCATCCCCGATATGGGCAAGCAATGCCCTTATGTCCGCATCCGTGAGCGGGTAACGCTTGTCCATTGGGTCGCCCTCGTCGTGATAGCCAAGCACAACGGCGGGGGACTTGGGGATCATGTCTTGCAGCACGGCCCAGGCGAACAGGGACCGCACAAGCTGGAGGCTGGTATTCAGTGACCGGGGCGCGCGGATATCTACCACGGTGCCATCCTTGGTCAGCTCCAGGACTTCGGTAAGGGTCTTGCCGGGCCACTTCTTGGTGGGGTTCGAGGGGAGCCGCGCGATGGTCTGCGCGAGCGCGCGCATGTCCGCTTTGGTTACATCCCCGACGCGCGGATCACCGAGCAATTCGACAATCTCCTCCCCGTGCGTTTCGCGCTGTGCCCGTGTCTTGGGGTTCCACTTCTTCTCGCGCACATGCTCTTCCACATATGCAGCCAGCACCTCCGACAGGCGCGGGGTTTCCTTGGGTTCCTCGCCCACCGCTGCGGGCGCTGTGGCGACCAGCGAGGGGAACACTAAGGGCTCGCCGCTGAGCGCGCGACACTCTGCCTTGATCGCCTCTAGTTCCGCTTCGAGCAGGCGACGGGCCAGCTTCGCGTGGGTAAGTTCGTCAGCGTCAGGGAGCAGGCCGCGCGCACGATCAAGCGTGCTGGAGTAGTCGCCATAGGTGAGCGCGGCCGTTACCAGGTCGCCGCGCTCCCCGAGCCGATCCCCCTGCACATCGCGCGCGACCTCATCGGTAGTTTCCGCCAGCCACTGTTCCGCCTGATCGAAGCGCGCGGAGAGATACCGGCGCGCCAGTGCGTCGAGTTGTGAGCGGTCCATGTTGAGCCCCCTTGTGCGGACATGATGGAAGTATGCCCGTGCAGCGTCCCACGTAGCACGCGCGCGCTGGCGAGCGATGCGCAGGTCACCCGTGCGCAGACTGCGCCATATCTGAGTGCGTCCCATGAGCTGCCAAAGATCGGCCGGGACGTGCAGGCGCAGGTGATACACCCCCCCGCGCTTGACGGGTTGCAGCGGCGTTTGCATCGGCATTTTCCGATAGCACCGGACTTGCCGAAAGGCCGGAACCGCTGGAGCCCGCACGCCACTTATCTTTCAGCGCCGATCTTGGTAGCGATGGGTGGACTCGAACCACCGACCCCAGCATTATGAGTGCTGTGCTCTAACCAGCTGAGCTACATCGCCTTGGGGACGCCGCGGACGCGGCGCATGCGCGTCGACGGGCGCACGAGTGTAGTGGGGCATCGGGGCTGGTTCAAGCGCGGCCGGTTGCCGCCGCCTCGTCCGCTGTGGTTGAATCGGCCTGCTGTGGGGGGTGCCCACGCAACGTGCGTGCATGGGCTGGAGGGGACATGATCGACATCGACGGCTACCGTCTGAACGTGGGCATCGTGCTGCTCAACGACGCCGGCCGGCTGTTCTGGGCACGGCGCATCCATCGCGATGGCTGGCAGTTCCCACAAGGCGGCATCCGCTCGGACGAGACCCCGGAAGAGGCCATGTTCCGCGAGCTCGAAGAGGAAACCGGGCTCACCGGGGAACAGGTGGAGATCGTCGCCTCGACCCATGGTTGGCTGCGCTACCGTCTGCCTGAGCGCTACGTCCGCCGGCATCAGCGGCCGACCTGCATCGGCCAGAAGCAGGTCTGGTACCTGCTGCGCCTGCGCGGCACCGAGGACGCGCTGCAGCTCGACGCCAGCGACAAGCCGGAGTTCGACCTGTGGCGCTGGGTGGATTTCTGGTATCCGGCCGCCCACGTCGTGCCGTTCAAGCGCGACGTGTACGAACGCGCGCTGCGCCAGTTCGCGCCCCTGGTCGAGCAGCTCTTCAGCATGGAGTTGGGGAGCCAGCCGCCGCGCCCGGCGCCGGTGGCCGCGGAAAGCTGAATCGGCTCCGCCCGCCTTCCGCCGGCAAGGTATTGACAATGGTTCGCATTTGCGTTCTTATGCGCGCCATGTACATCTGCAACTGCAATGCCGTGACCGATGCCGACATCCGCCGCGAGGTGGCGGGTGGCGTGCAATCGTTTGCCCAGCTCCAGGAACGCACCGGCTGCAGCGACTGCTGCGGCTGCTGCGAAGCCGAGGCGCGCGCCGAGCTGGCCAAGGCCACCCGCACCACCGCCGACCGGACGCCGCTGGCGATTCCCGTCCTGGCCTGATCCGTAGCCGCATCGCCCGCAAGGGCTCCTGCAGGCCGTGCGCCGTTGCTGCTTCGCCGCGCGCGAATAGGACTTGATCAGGCAACGGACAACACACCTTTGTATAGTGGCCACTCCTCCTCGTGCCCCGGAGCGCGCCATGCAAGGCGACAAGAAAGTCATCGAGTTCCTCAACAAGACCTTGTTCAACGAGCTGACGGCCATCAACCAGTACTTCCTGCACGCGCGCATGCTGAAGAACTGGGGCTATGCCGAACTGGCCGAGCACGAGTACAAGGAATCGATCGACGAGATGCACCACGCCGATCACCTGATCGAGCGCATCCTGTTCCTCGACGGACTGCCGAACCTGCAGCACTTGGGCAAGCTGCACATCGGCGAGAACGCCGTCGAGGCCCTGCAGGCCGATCTCGACCTGGAGCTGGCCGCCACGCAGGACCTGCGCGCGGCCATCGCCTACAGCGAGGGCGTTGCCGACTTCGTCAGCCGGGAATTGTTCCGCACCATCCTGCATGACGAGGAAGAGCACATCGATTGGCTGGAGACGCAGCAGCGGCTGATTGCCGAGATCGGTGCCGAGCGTTACCTGCAGGGCAAGATCCACAGTTGAGCGGCGGGTGCGGCCACGGGCCGCCCCCGGTATGCTTGTTCCCATCCGTATCGACCCCAGATTCCACATCATGGAAACCCTGCACGCCATTCCCGACTACCGCAGCACCGGCGCCCCGCTGCGCTTCACGCAGGCCGCTGCGCACAAGGTGCGCGAGCTGGTGGCCGAGGAAGGCAACCCGAACCTGAAACTGCGCGTGTACATCAGCGGCGGCGGCTGCTCGGGCTTGCAGTACGGCTTCACCTTCGACGAGGAACAGGCCGAGGACGACATTGCCGTGGTACGTGAAGACGCCACGCTGGTGTGCGACCCGCTGTCACTGCAGTACCTCGCCGGCGCCCAGGTCGACTACACCGAGAACCTCAGCGGCGCGCAGTTCGTCATCAGCAACCCGAACGCGAAGACCACCTGCGGCTGCGGCTCCTCGTTCACCGCCGCCTGAGGCGCTGGCGTGGACCGGGAGCCGGCACCCCTGAACTGCTTCGCCGGACTCAGCCACGCGCTCGACCGTAGTTCCGAGCGGCGCAACGACGCGGCGTGGATCGCCGCCCGCGCGCACACCGCCCAAGCCCGCTACATCTTGCTGGACGCCACCGGCGAGGCCTTCCTGCAGCGCGACCACGCCGCGCTGCGCCTGCTCGATGACGGCGAGCGCGAGCGCCTGCTTGGCGCGGTGAAGCCAAGCTTCCTCGGCATCATGGACGACCACCCGTGGTTCCTGCTGGTGCTGGATGCAGCAGACGATGCCGAGGAGCTCGCTGCCACCCTGCACGCCCGGCGCATGGGCCTGCGCGCCGCGGGCCTGCAGCTGGAGGCCCGGCAGGCGGCGCTGTTCGCCTATGCCAAGGGCCTGGCGCATTGGCAGCGCGAGACGCGGTTCTGCCCGTACTGTGGCTCGCCCTTGCTGCTGGTGGCCGCTGGCCACCGCGCCGAATGCACCAATGCCGAATGCGCGCGCCTGCAATTCCCGCGCGTCGATGCCGCGGTGATCATGCTGGTCGAGCACGAGGGCGCCTGCCTGCTCGGCCGCCAAACCGGCTGGCCGCCCGGCCGCTGGTCCACGCTGGCCGGCTTCGTCGAACCCGGCGAGGCGCTGGAAGACGCCGTGCGCCGCGAAGTCGCCGAGGAATCCGGGGTACTGGTCGAGAGCGTGCGCTACCACTCCTCGCAGCCGTGGCCGCTGCCGCAATCGCTCATGGTCGGCTTCATGGCCACCGCGGCCTCGCGCACCATCGCCATGCGCGACCTCGAGCTCGAGGCGGCGCGCTGGTTCACCCCGCAGGAGATCGCCGAGGGCATGGCCGACGGCAGCTTCGTGCCCTCCAGCGCCCTGTCGATTTCCCACCATCTGCTGGCCGACTGGCTGCGGCAACGCGCGGGGCTGGACCTGGGTGCCATGGTCGCTGCGGCGCCACAGCCGTAGAACATCGCGGGCAAAGCCACCTGCCTGCCGCGCACCTGGCCCTGGCTCCCGCCGCACAGCAACGACGCGGCCCGCGCCACGGCAGCCTGCATTCGCACGATTACACTAAGGCTTTCGCTGACCGGTATCGTCATGGCCGTCCCGCTGCTCGTCGTCCTGATCGCACTCGCGTTGCTGCATGCGTGGCCGCGCCTGGCCCAGCGTCGCGAGGACGGACTGTTCCGGTACTGGGTCGGACAACTGGCCGAGACCAGCGGCTATGCCCGGGTGGCGCTCGCCGTGCTGCCGGCCGTGCTCGTGTGCCTGCTGCTGTGGTGGTTGCTTGGCCACCTCACGACGGCGCCGTGGCTCCGGGCCTTGTTTGCCCTGGTCGTGCTGGTGTACTGCCTGGGACCGCGCGAGTTCCACTCCGACATCGAGGCCATCGTGGCCGCGCCGGATCTCTCCGCCCGCGTGGCTGCGGCGCAGCGCCTGTCCACGGACGGCGAGGTGGTGGGCTGGGGTGCGCGACCGCTGGGCCGCGCCGTGGTCTATGCCGCACTGCGGCGGCGCTTCGCGGTGCTGCTGTGGTTTTTTGTGCTTGGTCCCGCCGGCGCACTGGCTTACCGCCTGCTGCAACAGTTGGCCCGTGATCCGACCCTGCAGCTTCGCGACGATGCGGACGCGCCGCGCTACCTGGCCAACGCCGCGGACTGGATTCCGGCCCAGGTGCTCACCTTCACCCTGGCCCTGGTCGGCCACTGGGAGGCGGTGATTGCCGCCTGGCAGCTGTGGCGCAGCCACGCCGCACCGACCAGCTGGTACCAGGAAGGGCCGAGCTTCCTCGGTGCGGCGGCGCAGGCGGACATCGGCGGGGATCTGGATGAAATCGACGCCGACGGCGCGGACCAGCGCGACCCACTGGCCGAGCTGCTGCGCCTGCGCAGCACGCTCTCACGCGCCCTGCTGGCCTGGCTGAGCGTTGTGGCCCTGATCGTCATCGGCAGCTGGCTGCGCTGAGCCCCATTTGTCGCAGGGACCGGAAAGTGGACTGGGCGTGGGCGGCTAGCCGTCCGTGCGGCGGACCCAGGCGACGAAGCGCCGGCCGAACGCCGGCACGCGCAGGAACACATAGCCGACAACGCCCAGGCCCAGCACCGCCGCGGCGAGGAAAATCTGCGGCGCAGCAAGGCCCAGCGCGCCCAGGCCCAGGCCGAAGCAGGCGGCCAGGACGATCAGCAGCGCGTTGACGATGTTGTTGGCGCCAATCACCCGCGACAGGCGATTGGCTGGCGTACGCTGCTGGATGAAGGCAAACAGCGGCACCACGTAGAGGCCGGCAAACGCGCCGATCATGGTGAGGTCGACCGCGATGCGCACGCTGCCGGCGCTGCGCAGGAAGCCCAGCCAGTCCAGGCCTTGCACCAGCGATGCGCCGGGCCGGGCAAAGTACAGGTCGATGCCGAACACGGCCAGGCCGAGCGCACCCAGCGGCACCACGCCGATCTCGACGCGACGCGCGGACAGCCGTTCGCAGAGCAGCGCACCGATGCCGGTGCCAACGGAAAACAAGGTCAGCACCAGGATTGCCACCGAACCGTCCCCGCCCAGGTTGGCGCGCGTGTAGACCGGCAACTGGGCGATCAGCACGGTCGCATAGAACCAGTACCAGGAAATGCCGAGCACGATGTTCCACACCACCGGGTCGCGCCGCGCCAGCGCTATCACCCGCGCGGTTTCGCTCACTGGGTTCCAGTTGAAGCGCAGGTCGGGCGCGGTGGGTGGTGCGGGCGGGATCTTTCGGCTGGCGAGCCAGCCGGCCACGGCCACCGCCAGCAGCATCCCGCCCGCGAGCAGTGGTCCGGACGGTCCCACCTCGACCAGGGCGCTGCCCACGATCAGGCCAGAGAGCATGGCGAGCTGGGTGCCGGTTTCCACCAGGGCATTGCCGCCGATCAACTCTTCCGGCGCCAGCGCCTGCGGCAGGATCGCGTATTTGATCGGCCCAAACACGGTCGAGTGCACGCCCATCAGGAACAGCACCACCAGCAGCAGGCCCACCGCATGGTGGTACAGGCCCCAGCAGGCAAGCGCCATGGCGACGATCTCGAACAGCTTGACGTAGCCGATGATGCGGCTCTTCTCGAACTTCTCCGCCAGCTGGCCGGCGCTGGCGGAAAACAGGAAGTAGGGCAGGATGAACAAGGCCGGGGCCAGGTTGGTGTACAGCGCCACGCTGCGCTCGCCCAGGCCCATGTGGAACGCCACCAGCATCACCAGCGCGTTGCGGAAGGCATTGTCGTTGAACGCACCCAGGGCCTGGGTGCAAAAGAACGGCGCGAAGCGACGCGTGCGCAGCAGCTGGAACTGGCTCATGCGTGGGCTCCGGCACTTGCCAGCCAGGCGCTGGCAACCATTGTCCCCGGGTGCTGCAACGCCATCTGCCGACAGGCGGCCACGCTGCTACAGCAGCGCGATGTCGGCCACGCTGGCGAATTGCGCCTTGAGCTGCGCCAGCAGGGCCAGGCGGTTGGCGCGCACGCGCAGATCCTCGGCATTGACCAGGACGCTGTCGAAGAACGCGTCCACTGGAGCCTGCAATCTGGCCAGCCGGGTCAGCACCGCGGCATAGTCGCGCGCCTCCAGGGCCACGGCCGTGTCCTGCCGCGCCGACGCCAACGCGGCGGCGAGCTCGCGCTCGCTGTCGTGCTCGAAGCAGGCAGGATCGACTTCGCTCGCCACGGCCACGCCGCCAGTCTCGGCCTGCTGGCGCAGGATGTTGGCCACCCGCTTGTTGGCGGCGGCGAGCTTCATGGCCTCGGGCAGACGTCCAAATGCCAGCACCGCGCGCAGGCGCCGGTCGAAATCCAGCAGGCTGGGCGGATCGACGGCAAGCACTGCCTCCAGTTGGCCATGGTCGAAACCCTGCGCGGTGTAATAACCATGCAGCCGCTCGATGACGAAGGCCAGCAACTCGTCACGCAGCTCGGCCCGGCGCCGCGCCGGATCCAGCGGCACTGGCTTGCCGTTTTTGCCAGGCTTGACGCCGGCGGCCAGGGCTGCCTCCGGCAGCTGTTGCAGGGCGGCCTCGAGGCTTGCCCGCAGACCAAGCTCCAGCTCGCCCTCGATCAAGGTACGCGCCAAGCCCAGTGCGACGCGGCGCAGGGCGAACGGATCCTTGCTGCCACTGGGTTTCAGGCCAACGGCAAAGATGCCGGCCAACGTATCCAGGCGGTCGGCTGCCGACAGCACCTGGCCAAGGCGGTCGGGCGCAATCGCATCGCCGCCAAAGCGTGGCCGATAATAGCTGTCCAACGCTGCAGCCACGGCCGGCGTCTCGCCGCTGCGCGCGGCGTAATGCCGGCCCATCACGCCCTGCAGCTCGGGAAACTCTCCGACCATGCGCGTGAGCAGATCGCACTTGCACAGGCTTGCTGCGCGGCTGGCCGTCTCTACGTCCACACCGACCTGGCCCGCAATCGAGCGCGCCAACGCGCCAATGCGCTCGCTCTTGTCTGCCAGGCTGCCGAGCGCCTGCTGGTAGGTCACCTTGGCAAGCGCGGCCCGGTGCGCCGCCAGCGGGGTTTTCAGGTCGGTGTCCCAGAAAAACTTTGCGTCCGCAAAGCGCGGCCTGATCACCCGCTCGTAGCCACGCCGGATCGCCCCGGGTTCGGCGCTGTCGATATTGGCCACGCCGATGAAGTGCTCGGACAGGCGCCCGTCGGCATCGAACACCGGCACGAACTTCTGGTGCACCACCATGGTGGCCACCAGCGCCTCGGACGGTACGTCGAGGAAGGCCGAATCAAATGTGCAGGCAACCGCCACCGGCCATTCGGTGAGGTTGGCCAACTCGTCCAGCAAGGCCTCGTCCAAGTGCGGGGTGCCGCCAGTGGCGACGGCAGCGCGCGCCACCTCGGTCCGGATCCGCTCGCGACGCTCGCGCGGATCAGCCAGCACGTTGGCCATGCGCATCGCATCCAGCCAGCTGTCGGCATCCGCCACGTGCAGCGGCTGCGGATGCATGAAACGATGGCCGTACGAGCGGCGCCCGCTGGCGAGGCCGAGGACCTCGCCATCGACGATGCCGTCGCCGTGCAGCATCAGCAGCCAGTGCACCGGACGCACGAAGCTGTAGTCGTGATCGGCCCAGCGCATCGGCCGCGGGATCGGCAAGCTCTTGAGCGCCTCATCGACCATGCCCGGCAGCAACGCCGCCAGTGGCTGTCCGGGGCGTACCGTGCGGGCAACAAACCACGCACCCTTCTCGGTCTCCAGACGTTCCAGGGCCGCCACCTCGACGCCGCAGGAATGCGCAAACCCCAACAGTGCCGGGGTTGGTTGGCCCGCGGCGTCCAGCCCGGCGGCCAGGGCCGGGCCCCGTCGCTCCAGGGTCTGTGCCGGCTGCATGGCGGCAACATCGGGGATGTGCACGGCCAGGCGCCGCGGTGTCACATAGGCCCGGGCCGCATCCAGCCCGGCATGCACCCCGGCCTTGGCCAAGGCACCGCTGAGGCCGCGCAGGAACGCCGCGCCGAGTGCGTCGAGCGCCTGTGGCGGCAATTCCTCGGTGCCCAGCTCGACCAGCAGCGACTTGGCCTTAGCCATGGGCCTGCTCCCGATGCTGCGCCAGCCCCGGATAACCGAGCCTTTCGCGCTGCGCGACATAGGCCTCGGCGACCGCACGCGACAAGGTGCGCACGCGCAGCATGTAGCGCTGGCGCTCGGTGACGCTGATCGCACCGCGCGCATCGAGCAGGTTGAAGGTGTGGCTGGCCTTCATCACCTGCTCGTAGGCCGGCAACGGCAGCTGCGCGGCCACCAGCTGCTGTGCGGCAGCCTCGCAGACATCGAACCAGTGGCTCAACTCGGCGACGTTGGCATGCTCGAAGTTGTAGGCGCTCTGCTCGACCTCGTTCTGGTGGAAGACATCGCCGTAGCTCACCCGGCCACGCGGTCCGTCCGTCCATACCAGGTCGTAGACGTTGTCCACATCCTGCAGATGCATGGCCAGGCGCTCCAGGCCATAGGTCAGCTCGCCGGTCACCGGGCGGCATTCCAGCCCACCGGCCTGCTGGAAATAGGTGAACTGGCTCACCTCCATGCCGTTCAGCCATACCTCCCAGCCCAGGCCCCAGGCGCCGAGCGTCGGCGACTCCCAGTTGTCCTCGACGAAGCGCAGGTCGTGTACGGTCGGGTCGACGCCCAGCTCGCGCAGCGAGCCGATGTACAACTCCTGGATGTCCTCGGGACTCGGCTTCAGCGCCACCTGGTACTGGTAATAGTGTTGCAGGCGGTTCGGGTTGTCGCCGTAGCGTCCGTCGGTGGGCCGCCGCGACGGCTGCACGTAGGCAGCGGCCCAGGGCTCGGGGCCGAGCGCACGCAGGAAGGTCGCCGGATGGAAGGTGCCGGCGCCGACCTCGGTATCCAGCGGCTGCAACAGGACGCAGCCCTGGCCGCTCCAGTAGCGGTTGAGGGTCTGGATGACATCCTGGAACGTGCGCGCAGGCATGGCGGACCCGAGGCTCCCGGCCAAAGCGCGGTAGTATACCGCCAGCGGGATTTCCTTCTCCGCTGCTGCCGCAGGGGCAATGCGAGGTAAGACGCGGATGGCCGCTTCAGCACAAATTGCAACCCTGCTCGGCAGCCGCGGCCGGCTGCAACTCGACGACGTGCTGGCCGCACTGGTGGTGGATGGGTACGTAGCCGCCGAGGAGGCCAAGCGTGTGCGCATGGGCGCGCGTGGCGGTCGTTCCACGGTGGAGCTGCATCCGCTGGTGCTGATCGCCAACGCCAAGCTCGACAACGCCCGCGAGCACGGCCGCCCGCTGAGCCTGGAGGCCCTGACCGAGTGGGTCGCCAGGCATGCCGGTCTGCCATACCGCAAGATCGACCCGATGAAGATCAACGTCGCCGCCGTGACCCAGGTGGTCAGCCACGGCTACGCCCAGCGCCACCGCATCCTGCCGATCGACGTCGCCCCCGGCGAGGCGACCTTCGCCACCAGCGAACCCTTCGACGACGCCTGGGCTGTGGACCTGGCACACATGCTGCGCCGCGACGTGCACCGCGTGGTCGCCAGCCCGATCGACATCAACCGCTACCTGCTCGAGTTCTACAGCGTGCAGCGCTCGATCCAGCTGGCCCAGGATGCCAATGCCCAGGATCCGGCATCCGCCATCCTCAACTTCGAGCAGCTGGTGGAGCTGGGCAAGGCCGGCGAGGTTGGCGCCGACGACCGCCACGTCGTGCATATCGTCGACTGGCTGCTGCAGTACGCATTCGAGCAGCGCGCCTCCGACATCCACCTCGAGCCACGGCGCGAAACCGGACAGATCCGCTTCCGCATCGACGGCATCATGCACAAGGTGTTCGAGCTGCCGTCACCGGTGATGACCGCGGTCACCGCGCGCATCAAGATCCTCTCGCGCATGGACGTTGCCGAGAAACGCCGCCCGCAGGACGGCCGCATCAAGACCCGCTCGGCTTCCGGCCGCGAGGTCGAGTTGCGCGTGTCGAATATGCCGACCGCGTTCGGCGAAAAGGTGGTGATGCGCATCTTCGATCCGGACCTGGTGGTCAAGGATTTCGCCCAGCTCGGCTTCTCGCCCGACGAGGCCATTCACTGGCGGGCGATGGTCGAACGCCCGCACGGCATCGTGCTGGTCACCGGGCCGACCGGCTCGGGCAAGACCACCACCCTGTATTCCACGCTGAAGCATCTGGCCACGCCGGAGATCAACGTGTGCACGGTCGAGGACCCGATCGAGATGGTGGCGCCGGAATTCAACCAGATGCAGGTGCACGCGGCGATCGACCTGGATTTTGCCGCCGGCGTGCGCACGCTGCTGCGCCAGGACCCCGACATCATCATGGTCGGCGAGATCCGCGACCTGGAAACCGCGCAGATGGCCGTCCAGGCCTCGCTGACCGGGCACCTTGTGCTGTCGACGCTGCACACCAACGACGCGCCGAGCGCGGTCACCCGCCTGCTCGACCTCGGCGTGCCGCACTACCTGATCCAGTCCACGCTCACGGGCGTGGTCGCCCAGCGCCTGGTGCGCACGCTGTGCCCGCACTGCAAGGAACCGGCGGCCCAGGATCCGCGGGAATGGCACGTACTCACCCACGGCTGGTCGATCCCGCTGCCGGAGACGGTGTACGAGCCGGCCGGGTGCCTGGAGTGCCGCAACACCGGCTTCCTCGGCCGCACCGGCATCTACGAGATGATGATGCTCTCGCCGTCCCTGCGCGGATTGATCAGCGCCACGCTGGACCTGGGCGGATTTGGCCAGGCCGCGCTGGCCGAGGGCCTGCGCCCACTGCGCATCTCGGCCGCCACCCAGGTGGCGCGCGGGCTGACCACGGTGCAGGAAATCCTCAGCGTGCTGCCGCCGGTCGAAGGCTTCGACGACACCCCCACTCTCGCCATCACGGCCACCGGCCAGCCATGAAACCCGTACTCATCATCCGCACCGGCCGCGCGCCGGCCCGCATCCGCGCGCGCCACGGCGATTTCCCGCAATGGTTCCAGCGTGCCGCGCGACTGCCAGCCGAGCGGGTGCGCATCGTCGACGTCGCCGCCGGCGAAGCGTTGCCCGCACCCCACCTGACGGCAGGTGCGATCATCACCGGCTCCGGCGCCATGGTGACGGAGCGCCTGCCCTGGAGTGAGCATACCGCGGGCTGGATTCGCCAGGCGATGGACATAGACCTGCCGTTGTTTGGCGTCTGCTACGGCCATCAGCTGATGGCCCATGCCCTGGGTGGGCGCGTGGATTACCTGCCAGGCGGGCGGGAAATCGGCACGCAGACGATCACCCGCCTCGTGCAGGCCGCCCCGGACGATCTCGTCGACAACGTGGCGGCGAGCTTTGCCGCCCACACCACGCACGAGCAATCGGTGCTTGAGCCCCCGTCCGGCGCCGTGCTGCTGGCACGATCTGGGCGCGATCCATACCAGATCCTGCGCTATGGAAAACATGCCGTCAGCACACAGTTCCACCCCGAGTTCAGCGCCGAGGTGATGCGCGCCTATGTGTTGCACAAGGGCGCCGGCGGTACCCGGCGCGAGCTGCAGCAATTGGACGTATTCCGCGGGGTGGCGGCCACGCCGGAGGCACGCAGCTTGCTCGCGCGGTTCGCCCGCCGCGCCGGATGGCTCGAACGCCCGGCCTCAGCCGCGCAGACGGCGCGCGATGGCGCCGCGTGACACGAACGCAAACACCAGGCCGAACAGGAAGCCGCCAATGTGGGCCCACCACACGTAGGCGCCATAGCTCGGCCCCACATAGCTGAACAGCAGCTGCAGCAACACCCACAGGCCGATCAGCAGGAACGCCGGCACGCGCACGAACTCGAGGTACAGCCCGAGCGGCAGGACCAGGCCCAGCCTGGCCCGCGGGAACAGCGCAACGTAGGTGCCCACCACGGCGGACACCGCGCCGCTGCAACCGATGATGGGCAGGTGCACGCCGGCCAGCGACAGCGCGCCGATCAGGTTGGCGACGATGCCGCCAGACACGAACAACAGCAAAAACCGCAGCGAGCCCAGCACGCGCTCGCCGGGCAGGCCAAAGATCACCAGGAACAGCAGGTTGCCCAACAGGTGCAGCCAGGTGACATGGATGAACAAGGCCGTGAACAGGCGCAGCAGGGCCGGATTGGTCAGCTGCGGCAATACCGGCGCATGCGCATGCATGATGTCCGCCGGCACCGTGCCCCACTCCAGCAGCAGGGCCACGCGTTGCACCGGTGGCAGCAGACTGAGCACGAGGAAGCACAGCACGCAGACGCTGACGATCAACAGCGTGGCCCAATGCCATCGCGCCCGACGACGCGTCTCCACATGCACGAACACGCTTGCTCCCCCGCCCATGCGCGACGCGGACGCCGGTTACGCGGCCACCAGCTTGACCCGCGCGAAGTTCCGCTTGCCGACCTGCAACACGCCCTCGAAGCCGACGGCAAACACCCGCTGCGCATCTTCCACCACCTGCGCGTCGATGCGCACCGCGCGTTCCTTGAGCTTGCGGTTGGCCTCCGAATTGCTGCCGGTCAGGCCGGCCGCGGTCAGCAGCGCCGCAATCCGCAAGCCGGCCTCGGGCACGGCAATCGACGTCTGCGGCAGCAATGCCGTATCGCCTTCGCCACGCACGACGGCATGCCAGCCGGCAATCGCCCGTTCGGCGGCCGCGGCATCGTGGAACCGCGTAGCCAGCTCGCGGGCCAGGCGCAGCTTGGCGTCGCGCGGGTTGAGCGTGCCGGCGGCGACGTCGCGCTGCATGCGCGCCAACTCGTCCAGCGACACCTCGAAACTCAACAGCTCGAACCAGCGCCACATCACCGTATCGCCAATGCGCATGGTCTTGGTGACCATGTCGATGGCCGGCTCGTCGATGCCGATGTAGTTGCCGAGCGACTTGGACATCTTGTTGACGCCGTCCAGGCCCTCGAGCAGCGGCATGGTGAGCACGACCTGCGGCGCCTGGCCGTGGTGCTCCTGCACCATGCGTCCCATCAGCAGGTTGAACTTCTGGTCGGTGCCACCCAACTCCACGTCGGCCTTGAGCGCCACCGAGTCGTAGCCCTGGACCAGCGGATACAGGAATTCGTGGATGGCGATCGGCTGCTGCGCGGCAAAGCGCTTGGTGAAGTCGTCGCGCTCGAGCATGCGCGCCACGGTGTGCAGCGCGGCCAGCTTGATCATGCCGGCGGCGTCCATCGCGCCAAACCACTCGGAGTTGAAGCGCAGCTCGGTGCGCCCGCGGTCCAACACCTTGTACACCTGGCTGGCATAGGTCTGCGCATTGGCCTGGACTTCGTCGCGGCTGAGCGGCTTGCGGGTGACATTCTTGCCGGTAGGGTCACCGATCATGCCGGTGAAGTCGCCGATGAGGAAAATCACCTGGTGGCCGAGATCCTGGAACTGGCGCATCTTGTTCAGCAGGACGGTGTGGCCGAGATGCAGGTCCGGCGCCGTGGGGTCGAAACCGGCCTTGACGCGCAACGGCCGTCCGCTGCGCAGGCGCTCGGCCAGCTCCTCGCGCTTGATGATCTCGTCGGCGCCGCGCGCAATCACGGCCAACGCCTGCTCCAGCTCACTCATGAATTTCTCACTTTTTATGGCAAATGGGGTGGCCGTCACGGCCCAGCCATCACGCGGGCGTTAATTGTCCGTTAATCGGAAAACCCCCGCAAATCATTGACCGTAAAGGCATTGACGCGCTTTGCACACCACCGTTATGGTACGGGATATTTTGCGAAGTTGTCGCAGGGCGAACCAGCATGATGAATGAAAAGCGAGCAGCGTTCCGCGCACGCAAGCAGGCCATTTGCCGCAAGGCGCAACGCCGACACTCGCTTTTCTACGCACGCTGCGCGCACTGGTCGTTCAACCGCAGCGGGGAGATCGAGCCCCTGCAATGGAGCCGCGAACGGCTGGTCCTGGCAGGCACCGCGGTGGTGATCACCCTGCTTTCGGGTTTCCTGATGCCGGCCTGGGCCAGCGCCATGCGGCCCACGCCCGTCCCGCCAGCCCGCGCCGTGCTGGCCCTGACGCTGCCGCCGGCAGCGACACCGGTGGCCCCGCCGGTAGCTGACGATTGGCAGATCGCCCGGGTCAAGCCCGGGCAGACCTTGTCGGACATGTTCGCCAGCCGCGGCCTCAGCATGACCGACCTGCAGAACGTGATGGATGCCGCCGGCAGCGAGAAATCCGCGCTGCACAGCATCCAACCTGGCCAGGAATTCGATTTCCTGCTCGGCAGCGATGGCAAGCTCAACGGCCTGCGCTTTGACCAGGGCGATACCAGCCGGGTCACCGTGCGCCTCGACGGCACACAGCCCCAGGTCACCACGCAACAACGGGCGCTCGAAACACGCGAGCAGGTCGCCCATGGCGTCATCACCAGCAACCTGTACGCCGCGGCGGCACAGGCCGGCATGGGCACGGCCATGGTCGGCAAGCTCGCCGATCTGTTCAAGTACGACATCGACTTCGTGCAGGACCTGCGCTCCGGCGACAGCTTCACTGTGATCTACGACGATGTCTATCGTGACGGCGTGCGCTATGGCGAGGGTGACATCACCGCCGCCGAGTTCACCAACCAGGGCAAGCGTTACACCGCGTATCGCTTCAAGAAGGATGACGGCAGCATCGGCTGGTTCAGCGAGGACGGCCGTCCCATCGAGAAATCCTTCCTGCGCATCCCGGTGGACTTCACCCGCATCTCGTCCAAGTTCAGCGTGGCCCGCATGCATCCGATCCTGGGTCGGGTCCGCGCGCACAAAGGCGTCGACTACGCCGCGCCCAAGGGCACCCCGATCCACGCCGCGGGCGATGGCGTGATCCAGTTCCGCGGCCGCGAGAACGGCTATGGCAACTTCGTGGTGATCAAGCACACCAAGGACATCAGCACGGCCTATGGCCACATGTCCGCCTTTGCCAAGGGCGAGCGCGTCGGCCAGCACGTGAAGCAGGGCCAGATCATCGGCTACGTCGGCATGACCGGGCTGGCCACAGGACCGCACCTGCACTATGAGTTCCGCGTGGACGGGGTCCAGCGCAATCCGCAGACGGTGACCCTGCCCAAGTCGCAACCGCTGGCGCCCGCGCAGCTGGCCCGCTTCAAGGCCCAGGTCGTGCAGCCGCAGCTGGCGCGTCTCACCGAGCTGGCCAGCCGCATGCAGCTGGCGAGCACCGTGACGGTGAGCGGCCACCGCGGCTGATCCCTGCATGGCCAGCGTGCCCGAGCTTTACCTCGGGCTGATTTCCGGTACCAGCATGGACGGCATTGACGCCGCTCTGGTCGATTTCAGCGACGCTCGGCCGCGCTTGCAGGCCAGCCGTACCCACCCCTGGGACACCGGCGTCCGCGCCCGCCTCGCAGCCTTGGCGCAGGCTCCGCAGAGCACCGGCCTGGAGACGCTCGGTCGACTGGACCATGCCGTGGGGCATTGCTTTGCCGAGGCCGCGCTGGCCTTGCTGCAGCAGGCCGGAGTCGACCCACAACACGTACGCGCCATCGGCTCGCACGGCCAAACCATTTACCACCAGCCGCTGGGCGACGAGCCGTTCACCATGCAGATCGGCGATCCCTCGCTGATCGCCGAGCGCTGCGGCATCGACGTGGTCGCCGATTTTCGACGTGCCGACCTGGCCGCCGGCGGGCAGGGTGCGCCGCTGGTGCCGCCGTTCCACGCCGCCATGCTCCAGCTCGCCGGCCGATGCCGCGTGGTATTGAACCTGGGTGGTATCGCCAACGTCACCGTGCTGCGCGCCAACGACCATGTGTTCGGCTTCGACACCGGCCCCGCCAGCGGCCTGCTGGATACCTGGTGCCTGCGCCACCGTGGCGAACCGTTCGACCGCGACGGCGCGTTCGCCGCCAGCGGCCGCGTGGACGACGCCCTGCTACGCGCGCTGCTGGCCGACCCGTACTTCGCGCTGCCGCCGCCGAAGAGCACCGGGCGCGAATACTTCCACCTGGAATGGCTGGCCAGCCGCGGCGACGTCAGCCGGTTGCAGCCGGCCGACGTGCAGGCGACGCTGCTGGAACTGACCACCCGCAGCGTTGCCGACGCGATTGCGGAACATGCCGCCGACACGGACGAGATCCTGGTCTGTGGTGGCGGCGTGCACAATGCTGTACTGCTGCGGCGTCTGCGCGAACTGCTGGCGCCACGCAGCGTGGCCAGCACAGCCGAGCATGGCATCGACCCTGATTTCGTCGAAGCCATGGCGTTCGCCTGGCTGGCCCGCCAGTACCTGTTGCGGCGCCCCGGCAACCTGCCGGCGGTAACCGGCGCCCGCGGCCCACGCATCCTTGGCGCACTGCATTGCGCGCCGCCCGCCGCGACGGCATAGCCGCCAGCAGCGCTTCGTGTGCACTTTCGCTGTGGTCCGGGCGTCACCTGGTTCTTGTCGTCATCCGCTCTTGCCGTCATCCCCGCGCAAGCGGGGATCCAGTGCCATTGCATTCCAGCTACTTGCGATAAGGGCGCTGGATTCCCGCTTGCGCGGGAATGACGACGGAGTGGTGGGGTGAGTGCGGCTCCCTAACCGTCACGAGGCAATGCCAGCTGCGTGCGCTCGATGCGGCGGTACCGCGGCGTGAGGAACGCAAACAGCAGCATGGCGGGAATGACCGCCAGCACGGTGATGATGAAGTAGCCACCGTAACCGGTCACCATGGCGATGCCGCCGGCGAAAAAGCCCAGCACCTTGCCCGGCAGGTTCACCAGCGAAC
The DNA here is from genome assembly GCA_017305055.1 of Lysobacterales bacterium. Lineage (GTDB taxonomy): Bacteria > Pseudomonadota > Gammaproteobacteria > Xanthomonadales > Rhodanobacteraceae > Rhodanobacter. The sequence continues at coordinate 99,720 of JAFKMZ010000005.1, read as the reverse complement.
TCAGCAGCGCGTACTGCGTGGCCGTGTGTTCGCGGCTGACCAGCGAGGACAGGAAGGCCACGGTCGGTGGCCCCAGCATGCCCAGCGTGAGGTTCTCGACTGAAATCACCAGGGTCAGCGCCAGCAGGTTGCCCTGATGGGTGAGCAAGGTCAGATACAGGAGATTGCTGCATCCACACAGCACGATGGTCACACCCAACGGGCGCCAGGCGCCCCAGCGCGCCACCGCCGCGCCGCCGATGAACACGCCGACGATGCCGATCCAGATGCCGTAGATCTTGGTGACCGCGCCGATCTCGGTCTTGGAGAAGCCCATGTCGCGGTAGAACGGACTCATGATGCCGCCGACCGTGGCCTGTTCCGGCAGCTTGAACAGCAGCAGGAACAGCAAGGTCACGCCAGCCAGCGCCCAGCCATAGCGGCGGAAGAAATCGGCAAACGGATCGATCACGCTTTCGCGCATGGCCGCGCGCCAGCCGACCGGCCGCGTGTGCGACACCTGCGGTTCGCGCGCCACCAGGGTCGTGGCAATCGGCAACATCATGCACAGCGCCATCGCGGTATACACCACGCGCCAGGACACATGGTCGGCGAGGATCAGGGCCACCGCGCCGGCGACCAGCAGGCCGATGCGGTAGCCCAGCGAATAGGTCGCGACCAGGGCGCCCTGGTCCTCGATCGGCGCAATCTCGATGCGGTAGGCGTCCACGGCAATGTCCTGGGTGGCACCGAAGAACGCCACCGCGAGGGTCGCCAGCACGAACGGCAACAGTTTGGCCGGTGTCAGTGCCGCCATGGCCAGCAGACCCGCCACGACGCCCAACTGCGCGAACAGCAGCCAGCCGCGCCGCCGGCCGAGCCGGGCAAAGCCCGGAATGCGCCCGTGGTCCAGCAGTGGTGCCCAGACGAACTTGAATGCGTAGGTCATGCCTGCGCTGGCGATCATGGTGATGTCGTTCAGCTGGATGCCGTTTTCCTTCAGCCAGTAGGCCAGGGTGCCGGCGACGAGCAGGAACGGCAGGCCGGAGGAAAAGCCCAGGAAGCACATGGTCCACGCTGCCGGTTGCGTGAACGCGCGCCACACCGATGGTCTGGCCGGGCGGCGCGCAACCGGCGCAACCGGCTCAGTCGGCATAGTCGACGATGTATGGCGCGTGGTCCGAGAAGCGCTCGCCGCGGTAGATCGAGCAGGCCTTGAGCCGTGCACGCAACGAGGGCGTGACGATCTGGTAGTCGATGCGCCACCCCACGTTGTTCTCGCGCGCACGGCCACGGTTGGACCACCAGGTGTAGTCCTCGCCCTCGGGATGCAGCGTGCGGTAGCTGTCCACCCAGCCGCCGTCGACCAGGCCGTTGAGCCACGCGCGCTCCTCCGGCAGGCAGCCGGAGTTCTTCTGGTTGGATTTCCAGTTGCGGATGTCCTTCTCGCTGCGCACGATGTTCCAGTCGCCGCAGATCACGTAGTCGCGGCCGCTCCCGAGCCAGCCGGCGAAAACCGGTGCGATCCACTCCATGGCCCGAAACTTGAACTGCTGGCGCTCCTCGCCGGACGAACCGGAGGGAAAGTACAGCGAGACCACGCTCAGCTTGCCGAAACGGGCCTCGACGTAGCGACCCTCGTTGTCGAACACGTCCCAGCCCAAGGCGGTACGCACTTCGTCGGGCTCGCGCCGGGTGTAGAGCGCCACGCCCGAATAGCCCTTCTTGCTGCTGGCGTCGCGGTAGAAGCAATGATGGCCATTGGGGCGAAACCTGGGGTCGCCGAGCTGATCCTCCTGCGCCTTGGTCTCCTGCAGGCAGACGACATCGGCGTGCTGCCCGCGCAGCCACTCGAACACGCCCTTGTTTGCAGCCGAGCGAATGCCGTTGGCATTGAGCGTGATGATGCGCATGGCGACTCCCGGAGCGATGACGGGCATCATAACAACATGCCTCCGTTGCTCTCCGTCCACGCCGTACCGGTCACGCCCGAGCTGCGCGACGCCGTGCTGCGATTGCGCACGCGGCCGGAGCAGGACGTCTTCGTCAGTCCGCCCGCCGCCACACTGGCAGATGCCGAGCACTGTCCGGGCAGCGAGCCGATGGCGCTGCTGCTCGACGATATCGTGGTGGGCTATTGCCGCATCGAACGCAGCGCACGCGTTCTTACGGGCCGTGAGGCGGAAGCGGATGCACTCGGCTTGCGCTCGTTTCAGATCGACGCCGCCTGGCAGGGCCGTCGCGTTGGCAGCCTGGCCATGGCCGCCGTCCTCGATGATCTTGCGCGACGCCATCCCGCCGCACACCGGCTGGTGCTCATGGTGAACTGCCGCAACGACGCCGCGCTGGCGCTGTACCGGCGGCATGGCTTCGTCGTCGACGGCGGGTTGTACCATGGCGGACGTTCCGGGCCGCAGCACCTGCTGTGGCGCCACCTGCCCTGACGGGAGACTCCGTGCACGAGTACCAGCGCGAATTCATCGAGCTCATGCTGCAGCGCGAGGTGTTGCGCTTTGGCGAATTCACGCTCAAGTCCGGTCGCGTCAGCCCGTACTTCTTCAACCTCGGCCGCCTGGATTCCGGCATCGCGCTGGCCCGCGTCGGCGAGGCCTATGCACAGGCACTGACGCAGTCCGGCCTGTCCGTCGACATGCTGTTTGGACCGGCCTACAAGGGCATCCCGCTGGCCGCGGCGACCGCCATTGCCCTGGCCACGCAACATCGACGCGACCTGCCCTGGGCCTACAACCGCAAGGAGGCCAAGGACCACGGCGAAGGTGGCATCCTGGCCGGCGCCCCGCTGGCCGGCCGCGTGCTCATCGTGGACGACGTGATGACTGCCGGCACCGCGGTGCGCGAATCGCTGGCCCTGATCCGCGCCCAGGGCGCTGCGCCTGCCGGCATCCTGATCGCGCTGGATCGGCAGGAACGCGGCCAAGGCAAACGTTCGGCTGCCCAGGAGATGGCCGATGACGAGGGCGTCCCCGTCATCGCCATCGCCACCCTGGCCGACATCCTGACGTTTGCCGGCAGCCGCGGCGAGCTGGCCGCCACTCATGCCGCGTTGCTGGCCTATCGGGCACAATACGGCGCCTGAGCTCAAGTTCGACCGGCTGTCGCCGACCAACATGGCTGTCCTTCGTGCGATTCCCCGACGCTGGCTATACTCGTGCGCGGGGGGAGTGATCATCATGCGCCTACGCCTGCTGCCCATCATCGTGACCTTGCTGGCCGCGACACAGCTCGCGTTTGCGCAAAGCCGCAACCACCTGCGCTATCAGTGGCAGGATGCGCAGGGCCTGACACATTACAGCGACAGCCTGAATGCCGAGGCCATGCAGCGCGGCTATTCGGTGATCAACGACCAGGGCATCGTGGTCAGCCGGGTGGCCCGGCCGCCGACTCCCGAGGAGCGCGCGGCGGCCGACAAGCTGGCGCAGCAGCAGGCCGCACAGCAGCAGGCCGCCAGGCGCGTGGCTACGGCGGAGGCACAGATGCTCAACGCCTACCCCGACGAAGCGTCCTACCGCACGTTCCAGCAGCAGCAGCTGAGCGCCCTGGACAGCCAGATCCGCGCCACCCAAACCAGCCTGCGCTCCCAGGAAAAATCGCTGGCCGACCTCCTGGGCCGCGCGGCCGAGATCGAGCGCGCCAAGGAAACGGTCCCGAAATTCCTCACCGACGACATCGCCAACCAGCGCGCCGTCGTCACTGGGCAGCGCAATGCCCTGGCCCACCAGCAGGCCTCGCGGGGTGCGTTGGTGAAGACGCAGGAAACCGCACTGTCGCGTTACCGCGAGCTGAAGGCGGCGCAGGATCGCGCCACGCAGTAGTTCCACACCGGGCGCCGCACCATCAAGGGTGCTCAGAACGGAAGTTGCAAGCCGGATTCCAGCGCCAGCAACTGCTGGCGGAAGACATCCTGCACCCGCCGCAGCGCAGCGGTGGTATCGGCCTCGAAGCGCAGCACCAGCACCGGTGTGGTGTTGGAGGCGCGCACCAGGCCCCAGCCGTCAGGCCAGTCGGCACGTACGCCGTCGATCGTGGTCAGGACGGCGTCGGCAAAAGTTGCCTGGGCGCGGAATTTTTCCATGAAGCGGAACGGCTCGCCCTCACGCATCGGGATCTTCAGCTCCGGCGTGGCCGCGCTGCGGGGCAGGGAGGCAAAAATCTCGTCTGGCGAGCGTTGCTGCAGGTCGCCGGCAAGAATCTCCAGCAGACGCGCCGCGGAATACAGACCGTCATCGAAGCCGTACCAGCGCTCCTTGAAGAAGAAGTGACCGCTCATCTCGCCAGCCAGCTCTGCGTCCGTCTCGCGCATCTTGGCCTTGATCAGCGAGTGCCCGGTACGCCACATGAGGGGGCTGCCACCAGCGTCCAGGATTTGGGCCTTGAGGTGGCTGGTGCACTTGACGTCGTAGATCACCGTGGCGCCAGGCTGGCGGGACAGCACGTCGCGCGCAAACAATATCAGCACCCGGTCCGGACTGATGATCTCGCCGCCATGGCTGACCACGCCGAGGCGGTCGCCATCGCCATCGAACGCCACACCGAGATCGGCACCGATCTTGCCCACCGCGTCGACCAGGTCGCGCAGGTTGGCTGGATCGGACGGGTCCGGGTGATGGTTCGGGAAGGTGCCGTCGACGTCGCAGTACAGCGGGATCACGTCGCAGCCGATGCCGGTCAGCAGCTCCGGCCCGAGCTTGCCGGCAATGCCGTTGCCCGCGTCCACCACGACCCGCAGGCGGCGCTCGGTCAGCACGTCGGATACCACCCGCTCCAGATAGTCGGGGCCGACGTCGATCTCGCGCAGGCTGCCGTGCCCGCCGCTGGGCAGGTCACCCTTGGCGATGCGCTGGTACAGATCCTGGATGCCGCCCTCGGCCAGGGTCTCGCCGCCGACGACGATCTTGAAGCCGTTGTAGTCCGGCGGGTTGTGGCTGCCGGTCACCATCACTCCGCAGCCCGTGTTGCAATGGAAGGTGGCGAAGTACAGCACCGGTGTCGGCACCGCACCGATGTCCAGCACGTCGACGCCCGCCGCACGCAGGCCAGTGCAAAGGCCGGATACCAGGTCCGGTCCGGACAGGCGGCCGTCCCTGCCAACCACGATCTCATGCAGGTTCTTTTCCAGCATCAGCGCGCCGACCGCCTGGCCGAGGCGTTCGGCCACGGCACTGGTCAGGTTCGTGCCCACCACGCCGCGGACGTCGTAGGCGCGGAAGATGCCGGGATCGACGGTCGCCGCCGCAACCGGCGCAGCGACAACAGGTGCCTTCGCTGCCGGTTTCGCGGCGCCAGCCGCCGCAGGCACCCGCGGTGCCGGGCGCGTGGCCTTCGGCGCGGCGGTGGATTCCGGCAACACCACTTCAGCGTGTTCTTCGACCAGCGCCTTCGGGCGTGCGGCGCGCATACGCCAGTACAGCAGTGCGAGGCCGCCGGCCACCCCGAGGAAGGCGAGCAAGCTGGCAAGGGCCAGTGACCTCGGCAGGACGATGAACGCCTGCGGCAGCGCCGCGCCAACATTGAACGCGCTGCCCGGGACAGCAACGCCATCCTGCCCGGCCGCCGTGGTCGGCGAGCCGTGCGCCAGCAGCCGCAAGTAGCCTTGGGGACCACTCTGGCGCAAATCCAGACGGCCACCGCCAGTCGGCAGGGAGGCGAAGCGCTGTTGCAAACCGGCAAACGGGAGCTCGACCCAGGCCCAGCCTAGAGCCGGCCGCGAAGTACCGACCGGGATGACGAAACTCAGGCGACGCTCTCCGTCGCCACTGATGACGGTTTGCGCGAGCGGGACGCCATTCACGTCCGGGGCCGCCATCAGCTGTGCCGCCTTGGCGTAGCCGAACACGCGGTAATTGGCACGCAGCACTTCATCCAGGCTGCCGCTGAACAACTCCAACTGCAGCACCTGCGGCAATTGCCGGCGCCAGGTCGCGATCGCGGCTTGCGGCGCGCTCATGGCGATTGCCGGATCGACACCCGCGAGGACCTTTTCCACCGGCTCGCGCTCCCGCGCAATCTCGGATGCCAACGCGCGCGCCGCCTGGTCCCGTGCCGTCTGCACCTGCTGCACCAGGGCCTGTTCATGCACAATCAACCAGGCTTGCCAAGCACAGAACAAACCCAGCACCAGCAACGCGGTGGCGCCAGCCAGCGACAACAGGCGACGCCAGTCCAGAGCCGCAAATGCGAGACGCCTGCCCGATCCACTGCGTACCATGTCACTCCTCGTGAGCCTGGTGTTCCTGGTCGATCATGCCCCGCGCAACCGTATTCCGATCAACCGATTCCCGTGGAGCCGAATCCGCCATCCCCGCGCCCGCTGGGTGCAAACTCGGCGACGACACACAGGCGCGGTGCCGCCACCGGCACCAGCAACAACTGCGCGATGCGGTCGCCGACATCAATAGTGCAAGGCTCGCGGCCGCGGTTCCAGCACGAAATCATCAACGGTCCCTGGTAATCCGCGTCGATCACCCCAACCAGGTTGCCCATGACCAGGCCGTGCTTGTGGCCCAGGCCCGAGCGCGGCACGATCAGTGCACACCAGTTCGGGTCGCCGATATGCAAGGCAAGGCCTGTCGGCACCAGGGCGGTATCGCCCGGCTGCAACACCAGCGGTGCGGCAACGGCCGCGCGCAGATCCATGCCGGCGCTTCCGATCGTGGCCACGGTCGGCAAGGCGATACTCTGGCCCAGCCGTGGATCGAGTATCTTCAACGCCACGTCCACGGTGTTGCGCTCAGGTGCGCTCATGGGCGGCTGGCCCGATAGCGCTGCGCGATGCTCGTCACCAGGCCGCGCGCGAGCTCCTCCTTGGTGGCCAGTGGCAGGCTCTGCGAACCGCCTGGCCAGAACACCTGCAGCGCGTTGTCGGCGACTTCGATGCCCACGCCAGCACCCACCTGATTGGCCGCGATCATGTCCAGGCCCTTGCGCCGCAGCTTGTCCCGCGCATAGTCCGCGACGGCATCGGTCTCGGCGGCAAAGCCCACCAGGAACGGATGCGGAGACTGTGACGCCAGGCTGGCGAGGATATCCGGGTTTTGCACCAGCGCCAGGGTGAGGCCGTCACTCGCCTGCTTCTTGAGCTTGTGTTCTGCCATGTGCGCGGGGCGGTAGTCGCCGACAGCGGCGGCACCGATGTAGATGTCCACTTGCGGCGCGGCCGCGAGTACAGCCGCATGCATTTGCGCGGCACTGCGCACGTCGATGCGGCGCACGACCCCGGCCGGCGTCGGCAGCTGCACCGGGCCGGCAACGAGCGTGACCGCCGCTCCCGCTTCTACTGCCGCCTGCGCCACCGCAAAACCCATGCGCCCGGACGAGCGGTTGCCCAGATAGCGCACCGGGTCGAGATCCTCGTACGTCGGACCGGCACTGACCAGCACGCGCACCCCGTGCAACACCTCGTCGGCGAACGACGCCGCCAGGACATCGCGCAGGGCTTCGGGCTCGAGCATGCGCCCGGCGCCGACCTCGCCACAGGCCTGTTCACCGGCGGCCGGACCAAGGACGTGCACGCCGCGTTCGCGCAGCACGGCCAGGTTGGCCTGCACGGCGGCGTGCGCCCACATCTGGCGATTCATGGCTGGCGCCAGGTACAGCGGCGCCGTGGTCGCCAGGCACAGCGTGGTCAGCAGGTCATCGGCCATGCCATGGGCCAGGCGCGCGATCAGGTCCGCCGTCGCCGGCGCGATCACGATACGCTCGGCCCAACGCGCCAACTCGATGTGCCCCATGGCCGCCTCGGCCTGGGCATCCCACAGGCTGCTGCGCACGGCTTGTCCGGACAGTGCCTGGAATGTGGCCGCACCCACGAAATGGGCTGCGTTCGCCGTCATCACCACGCGTACTTCCGCCCCGGCCTCGCGCAGGCGCCGCACCAGTCCACAACTCTTATAGGCGGCAATCCCGCCAGATACCCCGACGAGAATGCGACGTTGGGCAAGACGCATGTAGGGACGACCTGACAATGACGCAGACTGCTAGCTTACCGGATCGGCCCGGCAATGCCGCTGCCACGCTCCCGCGACCGGCAGCATCCTCATTGTCATGAGCATCCGTGAATGGCCGCCCGGTGAGCGTCCCCGGGAAAAGCTGCTGAGCGATGGCAGCGGCGCGCTGTCCAATGCCGAACTGCTGGCCGTGCTGCTCGGCAGTGGCAGCCGCGGCAAGGACGCGGTCGCCCTCGGCCGCGAGCTGCTGACCCAGGCCGGCAGCCTTGACGCCCTGCTGGGCAAGCCGGAGGGACAGATCCGTGCCAACGGTCTGGGCCCGGCCAAGCGCGCCCGCCTGTCCGCCGCGCTCGAGCTGGCTCGGCGCAGCTTGTCCGAGCAACTCCGGGAACAGCCGGCGCTTACCAGCCCGAGGGACAGCGGCAGCTACCTGCGCGCGCAACTGCGCCATCTTCCCTATGAGGTGTTCGCCTGCCTGTACCTGGATAACCGCCACCGGGTGCTGGCCTTCGAGGAACTCTTCCGCGGCACCGTTGACGGCGCCAGCGTGCACGTCCGCGAAGTCGTCCGCGCCTGCCTGCGGCACAACGCCTGCGCCGTCATCTTTGCGCATAATCATCCCTCGGGCGTGGCCGAACCCAGCGCCGCCGACCGTGCCATCACCCAGGATCTGGGCCGCGCCTTGCAGCTGGTCGGTGTGCGGGTGCTGGATCACCTGGTGATTGGCAGTGGCGAACCGGTGTCCATGGCCGCGCGCGGCCTGCTCTGAAGGCGGTGCCAGCGCCGTCTGGCCGGATTCGCCTCAGCAAGAGGACCGCTTTCCACGTCAACAGTGGTGAAACGGTAACCGGCAAGTACGTGAAACTTATGCACAATCCGGACGTCGATCAGTTGCGAGCGAAATGACCTGCCGCACCTCAGCTTGTATTTGTATATTATTGATACATATCACTTATACCGACGCTATGCAGCTTGCCAGCCCACGCCAGCCCGTGCGTCCGCAGGTACCACCGGCCTTGCCCACAGAGTTATCCACAGCCGGCTTTCCGGCTCGCTGCGGCAACCCGGCACCGCGCTGGCGGCCAATGCGCGCCCGGCTGGGCACCCAGGAATGGCGCGTCTGTTAACATTGCCGGTTCCATGCAGAGCACGGCGCCACAGTGAAAGCACAGCTGCACGCCTTGATGACCAAGGCGTTTCAAACCCTCCAGGAGCGCGCCGAGCTCCCTGCCGATCTGACGCTGCCACCCTTCGTGATCGAGCGTGCCCGCAACCGGGACCATGGTGATTTCGCCTGCAACCTCGCCTTGCTGCTCGCCGGGGCGGCTCGTGCCAAGCCTCGCGAACTGGCCGCGAAGCTGGTTGCGGCCTTGCCACCGAGCACGCTGCTGCAAAAGGTCGACATTGCCGGCCCTGGCTTCATCAACTTTTTCCTCGCGGCCGATGCCGCGCTGGCGCAAATCGGGCGGATTCTGGCCGAGGGAGAACGTTACGGCAGCAACCAGAATGGCAGCGGGAAAGCCGTTGGGGTGGAATTCGTCTCCGCCAACCCGACCGGCCCGCTGCATGTAGGCCATGGCCGGGCAGCCGCCATTGGCGATTGCCTGAGCCGGCTGCTCGCCGCCAATGGCTGGAACGTGTACCGCGAGTTCTATTACAACGACGCCGGGGTGCAGATCGCCAACCTTGCCGCGTCCGTGCAGGCCCGCGCCCGCGGCATCGCTCCCGAAGATCCTGGTTGGCCGGAAAGCGGCTATCGCGGCGACTACGTCGCGGACGTGGCCCGCGCCTACCTGGAACGCGTGCCGGTGGTCGCTGACAACACCACGCTCCAGCCCAGCGGCGAGGTCGAGGACCTGGAAGCGATTCGTCGTTATGCCGTGGCCAGCCTGCGCCACGAGCAGGACCTGGACCTGGATGCGTTCGGGGTGCATTTCGACGTGCATTTCCTCGAATCCTCGCTGTACGCCAGCGGCAAGGTCGAGGACACCGTGCACATGCTGGTGGCGAACGGCTGCACCTACGAGGAGGGCGGCGCACTGTGGCTGCGCACGACGGATTTCGGCGATGACAAGGACCGCGTCATGCGCAAATCCGACGGTACCTACACCTATTTCGTGCCGGACGTGGCCTATCACCTGAGCAAGTGGGAGCGCGGCTACAAGAGGGCAATCACCGAGCTGGGCTCGGATCACCACGGCTCGCTCACCCGGGTCAGGGCCGGCCTGCAGGCGCTTGAGGTCGGTATCCCGAAGAATTGGCCCGAATACGTGCTGCACCAGATGGTCACCGTCATGCGCGGCGGCGAAGAGGTGAAGATTTCCAAGCGGGCAGGTTCCTATGTCACCCTGCGCGACTTGATCGACGAGGTGGGCCGCGATGCCACCCGGTATTTCCTGATCGCGCGCAAATCCGACTCCCAGCTGGTGTTCGACGTCGATCTGGCACGGGCGAAAAGCAACGACAACCCGGTCTACTACATCCAGTACGCACACGCGCGCGTATGCAGCGTGCTGCGCCAGGCCGCAGAGAAGAGCCTGGCTTTCGACCGCGACCTGGGCCTGGCCAACGTGGCACGTCTCGACACCGAGCACGAACAACTGCTGCTGACCGAGTTGGCCAAGTATCCGGAGCTGGTCGAGGCCGCGGCCACGGCACTGGAGCCGCAACTGCTCGCCAGCGGCCTGCGCGAGCTGGCAAATGCCTTCCATGTCTACTACAACTCACATCAGTTTCTGGTCGACGACGCGGCATTGCGCAACGCACGCCTTGCACTCGCGGTGGCCACCCGACAAGTATTGAGCAATGGCCTGGGCCTGCTTGGGCTCACCGCTCCGGAGAAAATGTGATGGCCGCGCGCAAGGGTAGAAACCGTCAGGCAGTCCGCAACCGGCAAGGCGGCTTCCCGGGATGGGGCTATGCTGTGGTGGCCTTCGTCGTCGGCGCCTTGCTGATGGTCATGGTGTTGCGCGGCAACCTGTTGCGCAGCATGAAGCCCGACAATACCCCGCAGGCCAATCCGCAAGCGGTGGCCCAGGCCGGTGGTGACCAGGGCGTGGCCACCGGCGCCAGCAGCGCCGCACCGAGCAAGAAGCCGCAATACGACTTCTATTCGGTATTGTCCGAGAAGGAAGTGCGCATCCCGGATGCCGAGATCAGCGCCCAGGCCCGGGCCGAGCAGCAGCAGAAGCAGCTTGCCGCGCAGCAGGCGGCCCAGGCTGCACAAGCTGCGCAGGCCGTTGCCGCGCCTCCGGCCGCACCGACGGTGGCCCAACCCAATCTCGACCGCGCGGTGAGCAAGGACGTTGCCGCAGCACCAGCCAGCGCGCTGCCCATGCCCGCAGCAGGAAGCGGCTACCTGCTTCAGGTCGGGGCATTCCCCAGCCCCACGGATGCCGACGCGCTGAAAGCCAAGCTCGCGTTGCAGGGTTTCGTGGCCCAGGTGCAGACCGCAACTATCGAAGGCCAAACCTACCATCGGGTGCGGCTCGGCCCGTTCCGCTCCGCCACCGAGCTGGAATCGATCAAACAACGGCTGGCCAGCGCCGGATTCAATGCCATCGCCTTGAAGGCAGGCAACTAGCGTCGCTGCGCCACGCCCAGCCAACCATCCCACCTCAGCCATACGCCAATGCCTACCAAGACCGTCTGGATCACCGGTGCCACTGCTGGCTTCGGTGCCGCCACCACTGAACGTTTCCTCCGCGGCGGTTGGCGCGTGATTGCCAGCGGCCGCCGCGCCGAGCGTTTGCAAGCACTGGCGGCGCAGCACGACTCCACGCAGCTGCATACCTGCGCCTTCGACGTGCGCGACCTGGGCGCCATGCGCACCGCCATCGCCGACCTGCCCGAGGCCTTTGCCGGCGTCGACCTGCTGGTCAACAACGCCGGGCTGGCGCTGGGTACGGCACCGGCGCAGGACGCGGACCTGGCCCAATGGCAGCAGATGATCGACACCAACGTCACGGCGCTGGTGGCCATGACGCGCCTGTTGCTGCCACGGCTGATCGAGCGCCGCGGCGCGCTGGTCAACCTGAGCTCCATCTCCAGCAGCTATGCCTACCGTGGTGGCAACGTGTACGGCGGCACCAAGGCCTTCGTCACCCAGTTCTCGCAGAACCTGCGCACCGACCTGCACGGCACCGGCGTGCGTGTGACCTCGATCGAGCCGGGCATGGCCGAGACCGAATTCACCCTGGTGCGTACCGGTGGCGACCAGGCCGCCTCTGACCAGCTGTATGCCGGCGCGCACCCGATCACCGCCTCGGACATTGCCGAGACGATCTGGTGGATCGCGACCCTGCCACCGCACCTCAACATCAACCGCATCGAGGTGATGCCGGTCAGCCAGTCGGCCGCCGGCCTGCAGGTGCACCGCGACTGATGCGGGTGGCCGCTCAGCGCGCGCCGTCGGCGAGATAGGTATAAGCGGTGAGCCCGGCCTCCAGCGTGGCATACAGCGCCTCGGCCTCGCTGCCGCCATAGCCGGCATCGGCAATGCGCCGTCGGAAGCAGGCGCGCAAGGCCGCCAGATCGTAGCCGACGTAGTCCAGCATCAGGTCGGTGGTGTCGCCGCGGCGGACGTGCGAAAAGCGGAAGCCGTCGCCATCGATGCGCACGTTCACCGCGTCGGTATCGCCAAACAGGTTGTGGATGTCACCCAGGGTCTCCTGGTACGCCCCCACCATGAAGATGCCCAGGCAATAGCGCTCGCCTTCGCGCAACGGGTGCAGGGCCAGGCTCACGTCGACGCCCTCGGCGTCCACATAATGGTCGATGCGGCCATCTGAATCGCAGGTCAGGTCGACGATGACGCCGCGCCGCGTGGGCGCCTCGTCCAGGCGGGCAATCGGCGCGATGGGAAAGATCTGGCCGATCGCCCACACGTCCGGAATCGATTCGAACACGGAGAAATTGGCGAAGTACTTGTCCACCAGCTTCTCGTCGAGCTCGTCGTGCACCTGGCGATGCGCGCGCTCGGCCGGCAGCAGCCGGCCGCGCACGGCGTTGGCGACGGCGTAGTACAGGTCGTCCAGGCGCGCGCGATGGGCCAGGTCGAGCTGCCCGGCGGCAAACTGCGCCTGACCCTCGGCCAGCAGCTGCTTGGCCTCGTGGAACAACTCCAGGGCCGGGCGCTGGTCCAACTCGGCCCAGGTGGCGCGCATGTCGCGCAGTACGGCCGGCTCGCCGCTTTCCGCCGGGACCACCGCGCCGGGCGGCAGCCTCTCCACCTCGGAGACGTTCACCACCAGCACGGCGTGATGCGCGGTCATCGCCCGTCCCGCCTCGGTCAGGATGTGCGGCGCAGGCAGGCCTTCGGCCCGCGTCGCCTCGGCCAAGGCGTGGACGATGGCGTGGGCATACTGCTCAAGCGAGTAATTGATCGAGTTGTAGCTGCGTGAGCGCGAACCTTCGTAGTCCACGCCCAGGCCACCACCCACATCCACGATGTCCAGCGGTACGCCCATGCGCAGCAGCTCGACGTAATACCGCGTGGCCTCGCGCATGCCGTGCGCAATGTCGTGCAGGTTGGAAATCTGTGACCCCATGTGGAAGTGCTGCAGCCGCAGAATGTGCTTGAGGCTAGCCGCATCCAACCGGGCAACCAGGTCGAGAACCTGCGACGGCGAGAGGCCGAACTTGCCCTTGTCGCCGCCGGTATTCTGCCATTTGCCGGCACCAATCGAGGCCAGGCGCACGCGTACGCCGAGCAGTGGTTCCACGCCGAGTGCCGCAGCCTCCTCCAGCACGTAGTCGAGCTCGGACAATTTCTCGATGACGATGTAGACGTTCAACCCGAGCTTGCGTCCCAGCAAGGCCAGGCGGATATATTGGCGGTCCTTGTAACCGTTGCAGACGATCGTGCAGCCGGGTCTGGCCATGCCGAGCACGGCCACCAGCTCGGGCTTGGACCCCGCTTCCAGACCGAAGCCCTGGGTTCCGGCTGCGACCAGCTCGCCGACCACGCTCTGCTGCTGGTTGACCTTGATCGGGTACAGCGCGGTATAGCCACCGGCATACGCCGTGGCGGCCATGGCCTGTGCAAACGCACGCTGCATGCGCGCCAGGCGATCGGCGAGGATGTCTGGAAAGCGCACCAGCAGCGGCAGGCGCAGCCCCTGGACATGCGCGCGCTCGACGATGGCCGACAGGGCCAGGCCCGGGCCTGCCGCACCCCGCGGGCACATCAGCAGCTGGCCGGCCGCATCAATGTCGACATAGCCGTCACCCCAGTGTCGCACCGCATAGGTGCGACAGGCGTCATCGATGGTCCATGCGGCATCCACGCAAGTTCTCCTCATTTCGGGCCATGCCCGGGGGCGCTGGTCGCCGCTGGTGATGACGCATTCGCACACGAACGGCCGTTTGTCCTGCACCGCGCAAGGGCACATCGGGCTGCAGCACCAGCCGCGCGCCGGCACAATACGACCCGCCGCATGCAGTCATTGTAATGAGCCGCTCCGGGGATGTGGAGCGCGCACACCCACCATGGCGGCTTGTGGTTACACTTGTGGGTCGACTCACCCACATACTCCAGGATCTCGCCATGTCGCAGCAGCCAGGCTGGTTCACCGAGGCCCACCAGGCTTCCGGCTCGTCCATTGGTTTTCGCACAGAACAATTGCTGCACAGCGAGAAGTCCGCGTTCCAGACCATCGACATCTACCAGACCACGGATTGGGGCAAGCTGATGGTCATCGATGGCTGCATCATGCTCACCGCGCGGGACAACTTCTTCTATCACGAGATGATGACGCATCCGGCGCTGTTCACCCACGCCTGCGCCAAGCAGGTGGTGATCATTGGCGGTGGCGACTGCGGCACACTGCGCGAGGTGTTGCGCCACGATGAGGTGGAACACGTGGTGCAGGTGGAGATCGACGAGCGCGTGACGCGGCTGGCGGAGCAGTATTTCCCCGAGCTGTGCGAAAGCAACGGCGATCCGCGCGCGGAACTGCTGTTCGAGGACGGAATCAAGTACCTCGCCGCCGTGCCGGCAGAATCGATCGACTTGGTCATCGTCGATTCCACGGATCCGGTCGGACCCGCCGCCGGGCTTTTCAACACGGCGTTCTACGCGTCCTGCTTCAAGGCCTTGCGGCACGGCGGGCTGCTGGTGCAACAGAGCGAATCGCCGCTGGTGCACCTGGAGCTGATCAAGTCGATGCGCGCGGCCATGCACGCTGCCGGCTTCAGCGCCAGGCGCACCTTGCCGTTCCCGCAACCCTGCTACCCCACGGGCTGGTGGAGTTGCACGATGGCACGCAAGGGCGGCGAGCTGCACGACTTCCGCGAACGCGGCGCGCTCAGCAAGAAGTTCCATACCCACTACTACAACGCCGAGATCCACAAGGCGGCGCTGGCCCAGCCGGAGTTCATGCGCGAGGCCTTGGTCGAGTAGGCAGCGCTGGCCTCGATCGCGTGGCGTGACGGGTCACGTTCAAGCAGGCCCTTGTATGCTGCCGCCGTTATCCACCTGACGGGATAGGCATATGCGTGGCACGCGGGTTCCCACCTGGCTTGCTGGCGTCACCAGTGTGGTATTGCTGGCCGTGGGCATACCCACCTTGGCGCAAGAGCGCAGCGCACCGCCGGCCTCGCGCGTCACCGCCGCCGACGCCGCGCAGGACCAGGCCTTGCTGGCGTTCCAGCGCGACCTGGTCAGCGTGCTGGCTTTGCGCGCCGAAGCGCAGCCGTTGCTGGCCGCGGCACTGCTCGCACGGCCCCTGGCCGCGCAGCCCGCGCCGCTGAGCTTCCACGAACTGATCAAGCGTGCCGCAGCCGCACCTGGCTTCGGACCGGCGGTCACTTGGGCGCGCTTGGCCGACTGCACCTCGACCCCAGGCCAATGTCCCAATCCGGATGCGGGCAAGGCCCTCGTGCAGGAAGCGCCGGACAACGCCGCGGTCTGGTTGCTCAAGCTCGGTGTCGATGTACGCGCACGCGACCACGCCGCCGCACGCGAAGACCTGGCCCGCGCGGCAGCCGCCAAGGTTTACGACGATTATGTGGGCACCGGCCTGGAGGCGCTGGCCAAGACCGTTGGTACCCTCCCTCCACCGGCCGCCACGCTCGATCCGACTTATGCCTCGGGGGCGCTGGCAACCCAGGTCATGCTGGTATTCGGCCTGGGGCATACGTTGCCGCAGCCCGCGTTACAGGTCGCGGCGAAACTTTGCACCGCACCGGACGCGGAGGCGGACACCAAAGCGGACTGCCTCAAGTTGGGCAAGACCCTGGAGTGGGGGTCGAGTCCGCTGGCACGATCCCTGGGGCTGCATTTGCGCGAGACCCTGGCCCCAGACCCTGCGCAGCAGAGTGCTGCGGCGCAGGAGCGGGTCAACCTCGCCTGGCAGGTGCAGAGCTTCGCCAAGCTGAACGCGCGTGCGCTGAATGAGCGTGCGGTCGCCCAGGGGTTGCTGAGTCTGGCACGCAGTGGCGGCACTGAAATGAGCCTGATGCTTGCGGCATTGCGCGAAAGCCAGATCAGCACCGAGGCACCGGTCGGCTGGTCCCCGTCGTCCACCAAGCCCTGAGGCCTCCGCCAAGTGGCGCGTATCGCGGTTCCCTGGGCTTGAATGGCACGCCTGTTCCTTCACAGGTGCTTCCCGGTTAGGCTTGTCCAGTGCACGGTGCAAGGATCGAGCGATGTTCACGACACTTGTCGCAAGCAGCAAAGGTGGCTGCGGGAAAAGCACTCTGGTAACCCAGCTCGCTGCGCAATGGGCCCAGGCGGGCCAACAGCCGATGATCATCGACGCCGACCGCCAGGGTTCGAGCTTGCGCTGGACCATGCTGCGTCCGGACACGGTTCCGGCGGTGACGGCCCTGGCCGGAGGCCGCCGGGCGCTGAGTCGGGTGCCTGCCGAAACCAGGCAGTTGCTCATTGACACGCCGGCAGGCGCAGGGTCGCGCGAGCTGGGCGTGTTTCTGGAGTTTGCCGACGCGCTGGTCATACCCGTGCTGCCTTCTTCGTTCGATCTTGGGGCAACCCAGGATTTCCTTTCCGAGCTGCAGCAGGTGCCGGACATCAAGCGTGGCAAATTGCCTGTCGCCCTCGTGGGCAACCGGCTCAAACCGTGGACCCATGCCAGCCAGGACGCGATTGCGGAGCTTTCCGCCAGTGCGCCATTCCCTGTCGTGGCCCAGCTACGCGACAGCCAGGCCTACGTATTGTTGAGTGCGCTGGGCAAGGGCATATTCGATTACCAGTCCGAACAGGTCCGCAGCCACCAGGAAGATTGGAAGCCTTTGCTGCGCTGGCTCCGGCGGCAACGGCACTGAACGTCCCCACCTGCGACACCACGCTTGCACCTAGGCAGGCTCTGGAGTGCTTTCCATGCAAGAACTGATTTTGGTGCGGCACGCCGAGGCCGAGACGGAAGCAGCATCGGGCAAGGACCAGGATCGGGTGCTGACTCCGCATGGCATGGAGGAGGCGCGTGCTGCCGGGGTTTGGCTGGCCACCCATGGTGTGGTCCCCAACCATGTACTGTGCTCGCCAGCCAGGCGTGCGGAGCAGACCGCACGCCTGGTGCTGAGGGAGCTCGGCAGCACTTCGATTCCGGACCAGGCTGAGGAAATCTACAATGCCACGCCCGGCGAGCTGCTGGCGCTGCTGGATCAATATGGCGACGCGCGGGCGGTGCTGCTGATCGGGCACAACCCTGGCTTGGAGCGGCTGGTGGCGCTATTGGTCGAGGGTCGCTCCGATCAGTTTCGCGGCATGCCGCCCGCCGGTTTGGCGATCCTGCAGTTCAGTGGCCCGCTTGAGCCCGGCAATGCGCGCCTTGGCGCGTTCTGGTCGCCATGACCCTGCGCCAGTGAGCCAGGGCACGGGTGGCTGCGGTTGCGAAGTCAGAGAAGACACCTGGTTGATGGCTCCAGCATGACTGTGGTTCGCCTCGCACTGGCATTGTTGCTGATCGGCTCAGGGATTTCGGGATGCACGCTGACGCGCGCGCAGGTGCGCCAGGCCGACGACATCATTGCCGCCACGGTCGACCGCAGCGTCACCTGCACGGGACCGGCGCACTGCGCGGTGCCTTCGCCATTGCTGCAAGCCGCGGACCAGGCCATGCGCGAATCGTCACCGGGGCACCCCGTGCACGTGGTGAGCCTGCTTGCCGACGGCGAGGCCGCCTTGGTGGCGCGGCTCAACCTGATCCGCGCCGCCCAGCACAGCGTGGACGTCCAGACGTACATCTGGGATGACGACGATGCCGGCCTGGTCGTGCTGGACGCACTGGTCGAGGCGGCGCGACGGGGCGTACGGGTACGTATCCTGATCGATCAGCTGGGCGTATTCAGTGACTTGAACCTGCTCGACGCCCTGGCACGGGCCAGCCCCAATCTGAGCCTCAGGCTATACAACCCCACCTTCGATGACGCACACACCTCGGCCTTGCAATGGGCCGCTGGCATCGCCTGCTGCTTTTTCAAGTTCAACCAGCGCATGCACAACAAGGTGTTCGTGGTCGACGACAGCGCCGGCATCACCGGTGGCCGCAATTACCAGGACCGTTACTTCGACTGGGACCCCACTTTCGACTATATCGACCGCGACGTCATGGTGGGCGGTCCGGCAGTACGGCGCATGGCCGATAGCTTTCGATTGTTCTGGAACCACCGCCGGTCGGTCGGCTTGACACGTCTGCGCGACGTCAATCGCCACATCGCAACCCATCCACATGCAGCGGGCTGGGTCACCCCGGTCTACGCGCGCCCGGAGCGCGTGGCGCGTGTGCGGCTCGAAGCCAGCGACGATCAATGGTTGGAGACGCGTGTCCTGGCGCAGAGTTTGCGCACCGGCGACGTCGAGTTCTTCAGCGACATGCCGGCAAAGACTGACAATCCGGACCAGACTGCGGCTGTCGCTTTCACCCGGCATGTCGTGCAGATGGTGGGGGAGGCCAAGCGCGAGGTGGTCCTGCAGACGCCCTACCTGGTCATCAGCAAGCGCGCTGGAAAGATCTTCGAGCGCTTGCACGAAACTCGTCCACCGCCACGGATCTTGGTGTCGACCAACTCGCTTGCCTCGACGGACGCCTTCGTTACCTATTCAATGTCATACAAGCATCGCAAGCGCTATCTGGAGCGCTACGGCTTTGAGATCTATGAGCTCAAGCCGCACGCGCCCGTCGCCGTCGACGCTTATCTCGAGGCCAACAGTGAGGTTGCGGAGCGACCCCCGGTGGTCGAGGGCAGTGCGCAGCGCAGACCGGTCCGGGGGGAACCAGCGGAAACCGGCGGGCGGGGGTTGTTTGGCAGTCGGGGCCAGCGGCACAGCCCTGCACCCTTGCTAAGCGAAGGACAGCGCTTCAGCCTGCATGCAAAGTCCATTGTGGTGGACGAGGCCTTTGCCATGGTTGGCTCGCACAACTTCGACCCACGCTCGGACCACTACAACACTGAAGCCGGGGTCATCGTCCACGACCGGCGGTTCGCCCGGCAGGTGCGGGCATCGATCCTGCGCAGCACCACGCCCGACAACTCCTGGGTAATCGCGCCGCGGCGCCCCAGCGTCCCGGTGCTCACCAATGTCAACCAGGCCATGGCCGAGGTGTCCTCGCACCTGCCGATCTTTGACCTATGGCCGTTCCGCTACGCGACCAGCTACGAACTCAATCCCGGCTGCCGCCCGTTGCCGATCTCCGATCCGGCCTTCTATTCGTGCTACACCGCAGTCGGCGACTTTCCGGACGTCGCCCTGTCCGCCAAGTCGATTTACACCCGCTTGTTCACGGCGTTTGGTGCGGGAGCCAGTAGCATCCTTTAGGCAATGCTGCGCACCGGCGGGAATACAAGCTGGACAAAACCGTGCCTGCATTGGCAGGTGGCGGCCGGGCGCTTCACGGGGTCGGCTGGACGCCACGGGAAACGGCCAATTCGAGGGATGTAGTGACGGGCCCGTCGCGGACAAGGCGATACTGGCATCCCATGCCGCCGGTTCCTCAACCCAAACGAAAACGGCCTGCATCTGCAGGCCATTTTCCTTCCCTTGGGTTCGATCCGACAGCGCCCCTTCCTGACTAGCCGCCCGCGAAGCCGATCTTTACCAGATCATAGGTCTTGGCTGCAGCCAAGACGTGGGCAACGTACTTGTACGCCGCAGCATCATCTGGTCCGATCTGGATCTCGGGCTGCTCCTTCTGTTGGGCAATAACGGCCAACTGTGCCTGCAGGCCCTGATCATCCACTGGTACATCGTTCCAGTAAAACGAACCAGCACGATCAATCCGCAAATGGATGGGATCCAGAGGTTTCGTCGTAGGCGGATTCGGATTGGGTTGTGGCAGGTCAACCTTGATCTTCAAGGCCGGGATTGGTGCCGTGATCATGAAGATGATCAGCAACACCAGCAGAACGTCGACCAACGGTGTTACGTTGATCTCATTCATCGGGCCTGCATGTTCGACCTTCTTTAATTTGGCCATGACGCTTACTCCTGGTGGGGCTTGCCGATCGTCATGAACCCGACATGGACCATGCCTTGGCTCTTGGCGTCATTCAGCGCCGCCCTGACCAGCTTGAACTCGGTGTTCTGGTCAGCCCGAATCTGCAATTCGGGCTGCGGGATCTTCTGTGCCGCGACAGCCAGCGTGGCCCGTAGTTCCGAACTGGTTATCGGTTGGTCATTGAAATACAAGCTGCCATCCTGCTTGATCGCCAAATCCAATGGTGGAGTCTTCGGCGCGTCTTCCTTGGCATGCGGGTTGGCAATCGGCAGGTCGATCTTGATGGAATGGGTCATCAAGGGAGCAGTGATCATGAAGATGATCAGCAGCACCAACATCACATCCACCAGCGGGGTGACGTTGATTTCCGCCATCATCCCACTGGCATTGCCTCCGGCACTCATCGACATGGGTTAAGCCCTCAATTCTGACTTTCGACGCGCGAACCCGTGGCGAAGAAATCGTGCAGGTCATTCGCGAACTCGTCGAAGCGTGCAAACGTCACCCGGTTCGCCCGGTTGAAAGCGTTGAACGCGAAGGTCGCGGGAATGGCGGCGAACAAGCCGAACGCGGTCATCAGCAATGCCTCACCGACAGGACCAGCCACGACGGCCATGGATGCGTCGCCAGATGCGGCGATACGGATCAAGGCGTGGTAAATGCCCCAGACCGTACCGAGCAGACCGACGAACGGTGCGGCTGAGCCCACAGTTGCCAGCAGGGTCAAGCCGGCTTCGAGACGCAGACTCTCGCGGGCAATTGCCTGGCGCAGCGCCCGGTCAATGAACTCGGAGCGGCTGAGCGCGCTAGCCACCCGTCCATCGGCAGTTGCCGTGGCCTGGGAATGCTGGTGATGGGCAACCGCCGCTGCCGCATCAAGGGCAATCTTCGAGAACGGCTCGCTCTTCGGCTGTGCTTCCAGCTCTCGGATCGCTTCCTGGGTATTGGACGTCGCCCAAAACCCGTCGATCACCTTGTCCGCGCGCCGGCTCACCACGATGTTGCGGACCGTATTCACCACGATGTAATACCACGTCAGAAACGACATGATGATCAAGGTGACGAAGACGACCCAACCGAGCCAGTCAAAGTGTTGCATCAAGTCACCGAAGCCCATCTGCTTCATGGCTTCAGCGTTGCTATTGCCACCCAATGCTGGCGCGGCACCGGTCGTATCAGGAGTCTGTAGGAACATAACGCTACCCTAAGGAAGTCAAGCGTGAACTGTAACTGTAATCGATCACCGCCGGTTACAGCCGATTGGGTTACATCTGGTTGAGGTTAAAAGTCACTGGTACACGTGCGTAGCCCTCAACCTTCTTTCCATCACGGACTGTCGGGTTGAAGCGCCATTGTTTTGCCGCATCCATGGCTGAGCGGTCGAGCTCCCGATAGCCGCTGGACTTCTCGACCTTGATGTCCTTGGGTGAGCCATCCGTACCCACCAAGATCAGCAAGATGACCGTCCCTTCATGCCGAGCCCGAACCGCCTGCGGCGGATATTTGGGCTGGATCTGACTGTTGTAGCTCAAATCCTGGCTGGCCTGGGTATCTGCCACAGGCGGCGGTGCGGGCTTCGGTGGCGCTGGCGGCACGGCCTGCACCTGATTCTGCGAAACCTCCGCCACAGGCGGGGGTGTCGGAGTCGGCGGCGGCTGCGGCGGCGGCTCCTTCGGTGGCGGCTGCTTTGGCGGCTCCGGCGGCGGCGGCGGCGGTGGCGGCGGCGGCGGCGGCGGCTCGATGAAGTTCACCTGGACAATCTGTTCCTTCTTCACCTTCGCCGGTTGCTCTGGCGCGACTGGCGCAACCATCAGCAGAAACGCGAAGGCATGCAACCCGACCGCCACGGCCAATGCCCAGGTGCGCTTCCAACTAAACCGCCTGTTTTCATCGTTACGAGAGGCCATCTGTCACTGTCTGAAGCTGATCGAGCGGGATAAGGACGTCACCACGAGCCGTGACACGCAGCCACCCCTGACTTGCGGGTGGTACGCGCCACCGAGGAAACGCGAGGATAAGACAACCGATACTACAACAACCTGCAACTCATGTATAGCTTTTTTCCCCTGTCTGGGCGTCACGAATGGACGTCCATCCGGTATGCTGCGGGTCAGCCGGTATGGCCGTCCATTTAGTGGCCGCCACCCTGTTGTTTCAGCCACTCTTTGGCCCTGGCGGCAGTTTCTGGCTGCTCGGCCGCCTTCTTCATGGCGGCGATTGCCTCGGCCTTGTGCTTCAACCCGCGCTCACTCGCGGCAAGCACCATGTAGGCATTGCCCTTGTGGTCGGTGAGGCCCTTGTCCAGTGCCTCCTGGGCGTATTTCTTGGCATCCGTGTACTTGTTCTCGGTGATCAACACCTGGGCTGCGCGCAAAGCGGCATCACCGTTGCTCGCGGTGGCGGACGCCTTGACGTAGTTGTCCACCGCCTGCGCATTGTTGTCGGCAAGTTGCGCAGCCTCGCCCAGCAACGTGTAATTCTCGGTGTTTTTGTCAACGATACCCTTGGTCATGCCGTCGTCGAGAACCTGTGCCGCCTTTATCGCATTCGGCTTGGGGTCGTCACTGGATTGCCCGGTGATCAGGTACAGCTTCGCCAGGTTCACGTAATGCGTCTGGGTCTTGAGCGTGCCGTTGGCGCGCGCCTTCTCCATCAGATCGATGGCCTGCGGGTATTGCTTTGCCTCGGTCAGGATGGCAACGGCATTGTTCAAGGCTGTTGCATCGTTTGGCGCGTCAGCCACCGCCTGCATGGCCAGTTTCGCGGCCTGGTCGGTCTGTCCGCTTTCAGCATAGCTCGCCATCAGAATCTGATCCCAGCTGGGTTCAGATTTGGTACCTAGTGACTTGGCCTTCTGGATGGCCGCGATGGCTTCCGGATACTTCTTCAGACGATAGTCGGCATTGCCTTCCAACGCGTAGGAGTCGGCGGTTTCCTTTTTGCCTTCGTCCCGCCACTTGGCCAGTGTGTTCAGCGAGGCCTGATAGTCCTGATCCGCCATCTGGAACTGCGCCAGCATGTACAGGAGTTGGAAGTACGTATCGTTCGGCATCACCCCGAGATCGATGGCCTGCTGCAACATGGTGATGGCGCCCTTGATATCGCCATTCTTGTACTTGACGCCGGCCAACCCCTGCAAGGCCATCGCTTTCGCGTACTTGCTCTTGCTCTTGTCGATGATCGGCTGCAGATCCTTTTCGGCCTTCTCGTCATCCCCGGCGTTCGCCGCCTCGAGACCGTCGTTGATAGCCTTCTGGTCGCGCGGGCTGGTCAGATCGAGCTTGGGCTCCTTGCGCGTCGCATTGGGGTACAGCGCCTCGGGCTTGTCACTCTTCGATGATTGCGCAGCAGTTGCAGGCGTGACGTATACCGTGGCCAAGCCGGCGCCCATGCACAACACCGCTGCAAATGCGCTGGTCAACAGCTTCTTCTTCATGCAATCACCCGTGCGTGTAAGTAGACGGCTCTAACTGGCGAGCCGAGCACATAGTTAAACGGAAAGTGCGCCAAAGCTCAAGCTGCATCGCGACATCGGATTTAGACGTCGAGATTGGAGACTTTCAACGCGTTCGTCTCGATGAATTCGCGTCGCGGTTCCACCGCTTCGCCCATCAGCATGGAAAACATTTCATCGGCAATCTGGGCATCTTCGATGCCGACCTGCAGCATGCGTCGGGTATCCGGATTGACTGTGGTTTCCCACAGTTGTTCGGGATTCATTTCGCCGAGGCCTTTGAAGCGCTGGATGCTGCGGCCTTTCTTCGCCTCTTCCATCAACCAGTCGCGGGCGGCGGCGAAATCCAGCACTCCGCGCGAGGCGTTGCCACGGCGCACGACGGCGCCATCCTGGATCAAGCCGTGCAGCTCGCGGCTGACGTCAAGGATGGGTCGATAGTCCGCGCTGCTGAAGAACGTCTGCGGCATCAACCAGGCGTGGACCAGGCCGTGCTGCTCACGTTGCACTTCCAGACCGCCCGCCTGGTCCGCCGTCGCGGCGCGCAGTTTCATCTGGTAGTGCGCACGACCGAGACCATTGGCGGCCAGCCGCGCCATCGCTCCGTCCAGCCACGCCTGCATGGCTGGTGCATCGCTCCACAGAGCGGCTTCCAGGGGGGCGTGTTCCAGCAAGGCACCGAGCATCACCGGGTCGAAGCGATGCGCCAACTTGGCCACCTGGTCAAGCGCCCGTTGATGATCACGCAACAGCTTTTCCAATGCGGTGCCGTTGATTGGCGGCGCATCGGGCTGGAAAACAAGCTCGGCGTGGTCCACGGCACTGGAAATGAGGTAGTCATGCAGCGCGGCATCGTCCTTGATGTAGATCTCCTGCTTGCCTTGTTTGATCTTGTACAAGGGTGGCAGCCCAATATAGATGTGGCCGCGCTCAATCAACTCCGGCATCTGACGGTAGAAAAAGGTCAGCAGCAAAGTGCGAATGTGCGAGCCGTCCACGTCGGCATCGGTCATCAGAATGATGCGGTGGTAGCGCAGCTTGTCAGGGTTGTAGTCGTCCTTGCCGATGCCTGTACCCAGCGCGGTGATCAGGTTGCCGACCTCGGCTGAAGCCAACATGCGATCGAAACGCGACTTCTCGACGTTGAGGATCTTGCCTTTCAGCGGCAGCACGGCCTGGGTTTTGCGATTGCGGCCCTGCTTGGCTGAACCGCCTGCGGAGTCGCCCTCGACCAGGAACAATTCGCACAGCGCAGGATCCTTTTCCTGGCAATCGGCAAGCTTGCCCGGCAGGCCGGCGATATCCAGCGCACCCTTGCGCCGGGTCATTTCCCGTGCCTTCCGCGCCGCCTCACGGGCACGCGCGGCATCAATCACCTTGGAGGCGATGGCCTTGGCCTCGGCCGGGTGCTCAAGCAGGAACTCGCCGAGTTTGTCGTTGACCACCTGCTCGACCACCGTCTTCACTTCCGAGGAAACCAACTTGTCCTTCGTCTGTGAAGAAAACTTTGGATCGGGCACCTTGACGGAGAGCACTGCAATCATGCCCTCGCGCATGTCGTCGCCTGACAATGCCACCTTGGCATTCTTGGCGAGACCCTCCTTTTCCACATAGTTTTGCAGCGAGCGGGTCAGGGCCGCGCGAAAGCCCGTCAAGTGCGAGCCGCCGTCCCGCTGGGGAATGTTGTTGGTAAAGCAATACATGGATTCTTGATAAGAATCAGTCCATTGCATTGCAACCTCGACCGTGATTGCGTCCTGCTCAGCAAACAGACTGATGACATTCGGGTGCAATGGCGTCTTCAACTTGGCCAGGTATTCGACAAAGGAACGAATGCCACCCTGATAGGCGAAGACCTCGTGCTGCCCTTCTCCACGCTCGTCGACAAGCTCGATGGTAACGCCTGAATTCAGGAACGCGAGCTCCCGCAAACGCTTGACCAGCACCTCGTAGCGAAACTCGAGGTTGTTGCCGAACGTTTCCTGGCTGGGTCGAAAGCGCACCAGGGTGCCCCGGCGACTCGATGCGCCCTTGACCTGCAGCGCGTACAAGGGCGTGCCGTGGCTGTATTCCTGCTGGTGTTCGAAGCCGTTGCGCCAGATCGTCAGCCACAGGTGCTCGCTCAGCGCGTTGACCACCGACACGCCCACACCATGCAGCCCACCCGACACCTTGTAGGAATTGGCGTCGAACTTGCCGCCGGCGTGGAGGATGGTCATGACCACCTCTGCCGTCGAGCGCCCTTCTTCCGGATGGATGCCCACCGGGATGCCGCGTCCATTGTCCTCGACACTGCAGGAACCATCGTCATGCAGGGTCACCGTAATATGGTCGCAATAGCCGGCCAAGGCCTCGTCAATGGAGTTGTCCACCACTTCGAACACCATGTGGTGCAGGCCGGTGCCGTCGTCCGTGTCACCGATGTACATGCCCGGGCGCTTGCGTACCGCGTCCAGTCCATGCAGTACCTTGATGTTGCGAGAATCGTAGGTGGATTCAGTCATGTATGGCTCAGCTCTTGGGCGAGCGCCACCGGACTGTGCATGACGGGTTGGCTGCCCGGTCCAGTAAAGTGCGGCGCAAACGACAATTATAGCAGGCGCGCGACTTGCCCCCGTTCCACGTGAAACCGTGACGACGACGACGCTGAAAGGCTACGGGCCACTCGGGTTCCACTTAGAAGCACCTGGGCTCCTGCTGTCATGAGCTCAGCCACGACGGCTTCCTGGTGCTCTTCATCAAGCTCGGAGGCAAAGTCGTCCAAGCATACGACAGGCCATTCCGCGCGCTCGAGAGCATAGAGTCTGGCCTGGGCAAGGACACACGCAAGTGCAGCCAATTTTTCCTGGCCCCGGGAAAGATGCTCACGCAACGGCGCACCCTCGAACACCAGGCTCCAGTCGGCTCGATGCACACCCAGGGTCGTGTGCCCTCTCGCGCCATCCCTGTCGCGCTGCTCGGCCAGCGCCAACTGCAGGTCTGCAGTGTCCGGCCAGCCACGTCGGTAGCGCAGCTCCAGTGAACCCAACTCGGGCAGCAGTTTGGATACACTTTCCTGTAGCAACGGTTGCAGACGTTGCAGGTATGCCGCGCGCTGCTGGTCGATGGCCGTACCCGCTTCGGCCAATTCCCTTTCCCAAGGCGTGAATAGCGGTGGATCGGTAGCCTGACCTGAGCGCAAAAGCTTGTTGCGTTGTTTCAACGCCCGTTCGTAACGGCGCCAAGTATCCAGGAAGGCCGGTTCCACGTGAAACAGTCCCCAGTTGAGAAATCGCCGCCGGTGTTCCCCCCCACCAGCCACCAGGGCATGCGTTCCCGGCTCGAAACAGACCACGGCGCAGGCGTGCACCAGTTGCCCAAGTGATACCGTATTCCCGTCAACGCGCGCCGACCAGCGCCCATCGGCGCAACCCAGTCCCAGGCGATTGATATACCCGTTTGCACGCTGCAGTTCCGCATACACTGAGAGCTCGCCGGCGTCGCGACGTATCAGTGTTTCCTTGCCGCCGCTGCGAAAGGATTGGGCGTGGGAGAGCAGGAAGGCCGCTTCCAGCACACTGGTTTTCCCGGCGCCGTTGTTGCCCAGGAAAACATTGATGCCCGGCGTCAGCTCCAATTCGACCAGGTCCAGGCAACGCAAATTCTGGATGCGCAATACGAGCAAGTTCATACGCACACAACACCGCGCCAGATCAGCCTTCGCATACTGACCTCATGTACAGTCAGGCGTCCTCCGACGCTGCCGCGGCTGGGTATCAAAGCCGCAAGGGCATGATGACGTGCTGCGCGCGCTCGTCATCCACTTCCTGTACCAGGCAACTCGATTGCGCGTCGCGCAGGCTGAGACGTGCCTTCTCACCCTGCAGCGCTCCGAGTGCGTCGAGCAGATAGCCCACGTTGAAACCGACCGCCAGCTCGCTGACCTGGGTCTCGGCCTCAACTTCCTCAACGGCTTCCTCCTGCTCGGGATTGTGCGCCACGATACGCAGCTTGCCGGGCGAGAGCTCCAGCCTTACCCCGCGGTATTTCTCGTTGGAGAGAATCCCTGCGCGTTGCAGAGCGCCACGCAGTACGTCGCGCGCCAGGACCGCAGTCTTGTCCGCGCTGAGCGGAATCACTGCTTCATAATCCGGGAACTTGCCATCGATCAGCTTGGTGGTGAAGGTCACGTCACCGCGCCGTACCCGCAGGTGATTGCGGCCGAACTCAAGCTCGACCATGCCTCCATCGCTTTCCAGCAGACCTACCAGCTCGTTGACCCCTTTGCGTGGAATGATGATTTGCCGCCGCGTGCTCACCGTCGTCTGCAACTGGGTTTCTTTCATGGCCAGGCGATGGCCATCGGTGGCTACGCATCGTAGGGTGTGTTCCTGCAGATCGAGCAGCATACCGTTGAGGTAGTAGCGGACATCCTGGTTTGCCATGGCAAATGCCGTGTGCTCCATCAGGTCATGCAGCACCTCTTCAGGCAGGCTTACCTTCTCGACCAGGTCAATGCCATCAATGGTCGGGAATTCGGAAGCCGGCAGCGTGGTCAAGGTGAAGCGGCTTCGGCCCGCCTGCAATCCGATCCGCTCTCCCTTGAGTTTGATTTCCAACTGCGCACCATCCGGCAATGCTCGGACGATGTCGAACAGTTTGCGGGCCGGTATGGTGACCTCACCGTCCTCGGGCTTGTCCACGTCAGTCGAAGCGATCATCTCCACTTCAAGATCCGTCGCACTGACTGCCACCTTGCCCGCGGCAACTTTGACCAGGACGTTGGCCAGGACAGGCAGCGTCTGTCGCCGCTCAACGACCCCAACCACCTGCTGGAGTGGTTTGAGCAGTGCTTCACGTTGAATGCTGAATTGCATGGCCTGGCCTTCCTCTATGAGCTGTTCTTTTCTTGAGTAAGAGGTTTTGGTTGTTGTAGTGTCTGTGGAAAAGCGATTACGTTGAATTTATTTTTTGATATCAGTAAGTTACACGTTTTGCCCCTGTGCGGTCTCGTAGCATTGCGCTGTGCACGGTTTGTGGATAACTTGCTGGCCCGACTTATTGTACGTTTATCCC
Organism: Lysobacterales bacterium; assembly: GCA_017305055.1. Lineage (GTDB taxonomy): Bacteria > Pseudomonadota > Gammaproteobacteria > Xanthomonadales > Rhodanobacteraceae > Rhodanobacter. The sequence goes on along the minus strand of JAFKMZ010000005.1, from coordinate 70,810 downwards.
CAGCTTTTCCCTGGACGCATCCACCTCATCCCGCTGCGCGCTCGCCTCAACCAGTCAGTGTGCGGATCAGTTGCTCGAAGTCCAGGCGCATCCGGGGGTCCGTATCCATGAGCTTGTGTATGGTCTTGCACGCGTGCATGACCGTGGTGTGGTCGCGTCCACCGAAGGCCTCGCCGATTTCCGGCAGGCTGTGCTCGGTCAACTCCTTGGCCAGGGTCATGGCCATCTGTCTCGGTCGTGCCAGGGAACGCACCCGGCGCTTCGACAGCAGGTCCTGCAAACGTACATTGAAGTATTCGGCGGTAATCTTTTGGATGTTGGCGATGGTTACCGCCTGGGCGTGGGTGGCCAGCAGATCGCGCAGGGTTTCCTGGGCAAAGGTGGGCGTGATCGGCCGGGCGTAGAAGTTGGCTCGCGCCGCCAAGGTGTTCAACGCGCCCTCGAGGTCGCGAACGTTGGAGCGGATGCGCTTGGCCAGCAGCATGGCCACGTCCTCACCCACCACCACGCCTTTTTCATGCGCCTTGGCCAACAGGATCGCTGCCCGCGTCTCGAAATCCGGCGGTTCGATGGCTACCGACAAACCCCAGCCCAGGCGGGACTTGAGCCTGGGTTCCAGCTTGTCGACCTCTTTGGGGTAGCGGTCGCAGGTCAGGATGATCTGCTGTTTGGCCTCGAACAAGGCGTTGAAGGTATGGAAGAACTCTTCCTGGGTGGTGTCCTTGCCAGCGAAGAACTGGATATCGTCGATGAGCAGCGCATCGACTGAGCGGAAGCGGCGCTTGAACGCGTCCATGCTCTTGGCACGCAAGGCTTCGATCATCGAGCCTACGAATTGCTCTGAGCGCAGGTACAGCACGCGGCAGGCCGGATTGCGTTCGCGCATCAGGTTGCCGGCAGCATGCATGAGGTGGGTCTTGCCCAGCCCGGTGCCGCCGTACAGCAGCAGTGGGTTGTACGCCCGGCCCGGGTTGGTGGCGACCTGCATCGCGGCGGCTTTCCCCAACTGGTTCGACTTGCCTTCGACGAAGGTGTCGAAAGTGTAATGGGGATCGAGGTTGGCGCTGAATGCGGCGACTGCCGCGGGGGCCGATATCTGTCGCGCGGCAGACGCTGTGGTTGGGGCTGCCGGAGCGCTGGAGCCAACCTGCAGATGTACTGCACAGGGATGTCCGCTCAACTGCCGGAGCGTGGCCTCGATCGTGGCGAGGTAGCGTTCACGCACGGCATCGAGCGTATATGGGTTGGGCGCAAACAGGTGCAGGCCATTGCCTTCGTCGCGCGCCTGCAGTGGCATCAGCCACGTGTGCACGTCCTCGGGGCTCAGGTCGCCTTCGAGACGCTCGAGACAGCGCCGCCACAACTCGCTCATGAATACTCGTCAGCCACCGGCTCGGTCGTTTGCACGCAAAGTCGTATCAGTCTAACAGCAGCCACCGGCTACCCCAGGACGGGAAATTGCCGCGGCCGATGGAAGGCGTGTGGTTTGACAGCGCTGGCCTCGACGCCACATACTTCCCGACCTTTTGAGCCCATTCTGTTCGGAGCGAACATGAAGCGCACCTTCCAGCCCAGCAAAATCAAGCGCGCCCGGACGCATGGCTTCCGTGCGCGCATGGCGACCGCCGATGGGCGCGCCGTGATCAACGCGCGACGTGCCAAGGGTCGCAAGCGGCTCACGCCGTAGCGCGACATCATGACCTTGGCGCCCGCCGGTTTGCCGCGCCAGGCACGGCTTCGTCGGAGCGCCGATTTCGCGGCACTGAGAAGCAGCCGCGGGCGGCTCGGAGTTCGCTGCTTTCAATTGCGCTACGCGCCGAATGTTTTGGGTATGGCGCGCCTGGGCTTGGCAATCTCCAAACAGGTTTCCCGACGCGCAGTCGAGCGCAATCGGCTCAAGCGCCTGGTGCGCGAGTCGTTTCGCCGGGTGCGTCATCGCCTGCCGGCGGTGGACGTGGTGGTCATGGCACGGGCACAGGCGGCGGGCATGGAGGGCGCGCAATTGTTGGCCCAGATCGACGAGTTGTGGGGCAAACTGCTGAGCGCCGATACCGGGCCCACGTCGTCTCTCCCCCATTGATGCGACACCGGGGGGCCGCCACAATCGAGCGTTGGCCACGCCCATCCTGCCACGTTGCCGCGTCTCGCCTCGTGCCGCCATCGGATTTGCCCTTGCGATGAATCAAACGCGCACCTTCCTCACGTTCGCCCTGCTGGCCGTCGCCTATCTCCTGTTCCTGGCGTGGCAAAGCGATTACGCCGTGAAACCGCCGGTGACGTCACCGGCGGTTGCTGCGTCTGCCAGCGCGAGCCCGGCGGACGGCAGCGTGCCAGTGGCCATTCCCGGCGAGCCGGCACCGCCGGCCGCCGCGGCAAGTGTGGCCCAGGCCTCCGCCGCGCCAGCGGGCGGCGCGTCACAGCAAATCGCGGTGAGCACCGACGTATTGGACCTGGTGCTGGATGCCCGCGGCGGCAGCATCGTGCGCGCGTCCTTGCCGGCTTATCCGCGGCGTGCGCCGACGCACGCTGATCCGCGGCCGCCGGCCACACTGTTGTTGAATGCAGACGACCCCACCTATTTCGTGGCACAAAGCGGCCTGGTCAGCAGCAGCGACACGGCGCCGGCCAACCAGCCCAATCACCTGGCGCTGTTCCAGCCGGGCCAGACGAGCTACACCCTGGCGCCTGGCCAGGACAAGCTCGAGGTCAGCCTGACTTGGCAGAGTGACAGCGGCCTCAAGGTGACCAAGACCTATGCGTTCAAACGGGGCAGCTACGTCATCGACGTCACCCAGCGCATCGACAACGGCAGCGCACAGCCGTGGGCCGGGAACGCCTATGAACAGTTGCTGCGCGCCGAACCGCCAAGGGCGAGCAGCTGGCTGAAGAACTACATCGACCCGGAGAACCGCAGCTTCCAGGGTGCCGCCTGGTACACCGGCGAGAAGTTTGAAAAGTTGTCGTTCAAGGACTTCGCCGAACCCAAGGACCAGCTCAACCGCTCGATCACTGGCGGCTGGCTGGCCATGCTGCGCCTGTACTTTTTCGCTGCGTGGATCCCACCCGCGAACCAGACCGCCCAATACGTTACGCAGACCGTCGATGCCGGCAGCGCGCATCCGCGCTACCTGATCCGGGCGGTCGGCCCGACCCTGCACGTGGCGCCGGGGCAGAGCGTCGATGCCCAAGCCCGCCTCTACGTCGGGCCGAACGTGCAGGGCAAGCTCGACGCGATTGCGCCTGGGCTGGATCTGACCATCGACTACGGCATGCTCAAGATCATCGCCGTGCCGATGCACGCGGTGCTGTCGCTGCTGCATGGGTTGGCGCACAACTGGGGCGTGGCGATCATTCTGCTGGTGCTGTTGATCAAGGGCTTGACCTGGAAGTTGACCGCGATGCAGTACCGCTCCAGCGCAAGGATGCGCAAGCTGACGCCGCGCATCCAGGCACTCAAGGAGCGCTTCGGCGACGACAAGCAGAAAATGCAGCAGGCCACCATGGAGCTGTACAAGAAGGAGAAGGTCAACCCGATGGGCGGCTGCCTGCCGGTGCTGATCACCCTGCCCGTCTTCTATGGCCTGTTCTACGTGCTGGAATACTCGCTGGAGCTGCGCCACGCCGCGTTCCTGTGGATACCCGACCTGAGCGCGCCGGATCCGTATTACATCCTGCCGATCATTTATGCGATCGTGATGCTGGGTACGCAATGGCTCAATCCGGTGGCCGCGGGCATGGACCCGACCCAGGCCAAGATGATGAAGGTGATGCCGCTGCTGTTCACCGTGGTGTTTGCCTTCTTCCCCTCCGGCCTGTGCTTGTATTACGCGGTGAACGGCATCGTCGGCCTCGGTCAGCAATGGTGGATCACGCATCACGTCGATCGCGAGGGCGCCGTTGCCAAGACGGCCTGAGCGCGCCGCAGCATGGACGTCCACCAGTGACGCAACACCAACCTCCAGCGGCATCGGCGCACTCGTGGGCCGCGGACGGAAAGGTGCCGCAGGACACGATCGCGGCCATCGCCAGCGCCTCGGGTCAAGCCGGCATTGGTGTTGTGCGGGTATCGGGGCCACGGGTGCCGGATATTGCGCAGGCCTTGCTGGGGCGCCCCCCGCAGCCTCGCCACGCACATTTTGCGACCTGGCGCGATGCAGGGGGTGGGTTGATCGACCGCGGCCTGCTCCTGTTCTTCCCCGCCCCGGCGTCGTATACCGGCGAACATGTGCTTGAGCTGCAGGGGCACGGCAATCCTGTCGTGCTGGACTTGCTGCTGCGCCGCGTATGCGGGTTGGGCGCCCGACTGGCGAGAGCCGGGGAATTCACCGAACGCGCGTTCCTGAATGGCAAGCTGGACCTGGCCCAGGCCGAGGCAGTGGCGGACCTGATCGCCGCGCGTTCGCAGGCGGCGGCGCGCGCTGCGCTGCAGTCCCTGGATGGCGTGTTCTCACAGCGGGTCGATACGCTGCTGCATGAGCTGATCGCACTGCGCGTGCACGTCGAGGCGGCCATGGACTTCCCGGAAGAGGAGATCGACTTTCTCGCCGACCCGGTGCTGGGTTCGCGGCTGCAAGCCGTGCGCGAAACCGTTGCCGGCATCCTGCGTGAGGCTGAACGCGGCTTGCGCCTGAGCGACGGCACGCGTGTTGCCATCGTCGGCCGTCCCAACGTCGGCAAATCCAGCCTGCTCAATGCCTTGAGTGGCAGCAACCGGGCGATCGTCAACCCGGTGGCGGGCACCACGCGCGACGTGCTGCGCGAGCAGCTCAGTATCGAGGGTGTCGCGCTGGAGCTGGTCGACACCGCGGGCCTGCGTGACACCGACGACGAGGTCGAGCGCGAAGGCGTGGCGCGGGCCCGTGCCGAGCTGGCTGCGGCCGACGCCGTACTGCTGGTCACCGAGACGCGGCAGGCGGCTGCCGATCAGGCACTGCTGGCCACGCTGGGCGACGGGGTGCGCCGCATGGTCCTGGTCAACAAGATTGATCGCGAGGGCGGCGAACCGCGGCAGGAGCGACGTGGCGCGGTGGACTGGCTGTGGTTGTCGGCGAAGACCGGCGCGGGGCTGGATGCCTTGCGCGTCGAGTTGCGTCGCCTGGGCGGCGACGATGGCACCTTCAGCGCACGACGACGGCATGTGCTGGCCTTGTCGTCGGTTGCCACGCACCTGGCCACCGCCGCAGCGCAGCTGGCCACCCGCCATGCCGGCGAACTGGCGGCCGAGGAGCTGCGCCTGGCGCAGCACGCGCTCGGTGAGATCACCGGCCTCTATGGCAGCGACGACCTGCTGGGTGCAATCTTCAGTTCGTTCTGCGTCGGCAAATAACGACTAGCCCCGATGGGCATGCCGTCGGTCGAACATTCTGGACGCGCAATACCAGGCTGCGGGTCAATGCACGCGTTGTTCGCCTGACTCGTTGCGCTTCAGTGGCGGCGGCGGCCCGGCAACGTCCAGCAGGGACAGGGCGTAGCCGTCTTCCAGGCTCACCGTGGACACCTCGTCCCAGCTGAAGAACGAGACCTCGTGCATCCATTCGGCATCCGGGCTGAGCTCCTGCATGTAGAAGCCGTCGTCATCCGCGCTGACCCAGCGTCCGATGTAGCACACCTCGCAATCGTCCTCGCTGTCGACATGCACGCCGATGACCGGCGCCGCCTTCCCGGCCGCCTCGACCACGTCGCGCACGTTCTCCAGCGGGAACGCCGGCCAGAGCTTGGGCTGCAGATGTTTCCGCGCCAGTGCCCGGCTGAGGAAGGCATGGTGCTTGTCCGGTGCCTCGAGCTCGGTCACATCGCGGTGGCGCATCACGTACATGCCGTCGTAGGTCACGCAGTCACCCACCACCCAGAGCAGGAAGAACTCCCGGCCCACGCCACAGACGTAGCCACAAAAGCTGCCCTGCTCCAGTTCGGCCCGCCACAGCCGGACCAGGGTCTGGTCCTTCAGGGCGGTCCGGAGTTGTACGCGTTGCCCGGTGGTCTTGAGTTCGACGACGTTGTTCACAGTGTGCATTTTAGCAGATTGGGAGCTTGCCGCCGGCTCACAGGATGTAGCGGCTGAGGTCTTCGTTCTCGGCGAGACTTTGCAGGTTTTTATCTACCTGTTCGGCGTCAATGACGTATTTTTCGCCGGACTTGTCTGCGGCCTCATAAGATATGGTTTCCAGCAGCCGCTCCATCACCGTGTGCAGACGCCGGGCGCCGATGTTCTCGGTGCGCTCGTTCACAGCAAACGCCACTTCCGCCAGGCGGTCGATGCCGGAGTCGGTAAAGTTCAGGGTCACCCCTTCAGTGGCCAGCAGTGCCGTGTATTGCTTGGTCAGCGCATTGTGCGGCTCGCGGAGGATGCGCTTGAAGTCGTCCACGCTGAGTGCGGAGAGCTCAACCCGGATCGGCAGGCGACCCTGCAATTCCGGGATCAGGTCCGAGGGCTTGGCCAGAGAAAACGCCCCCGAGGCGATGAACAACATGTGGTCGGTCTTGATCGGACCATACTTGGTCGACACCGTGGAGCCTTCCACCAGGGGCAGCAGGTCGCGCTGTACGCCCTCACGGCTGACGCCGGAGTGCCCGTAGTCGCTGCGCTGGGCGACCTTGTCGATCTCGTCGATGAAGACGATGCCGTTCTGCTCCGCCGCCTCGATCGCCTGGGCCCGGATCTCGTCGTCATTGAGCAGCTTGCCGGCCTCCTCGTCGATCAGCAGCGGGCGCGCCAGCTTGATCGCCAGCTTGCGCTGCTGGGTCTTGCCGCCGCCAAGATTCTGGAACATCTGCCGCAACTGGGCGCCCATCTCCTCCATGCCCGGAGGCGACATGATTTCCACCCCGACGTTCATCGCCAGGTCCAGCTCGATTTCGCGCTCGTCAAGCGCTCCCTCGCGGAGTTGCTTGCGCAGCTTCTGGCGGGTTTCGGCAAGTTCGCCACCGGCGTTGGCGGCGTCATGACTCCAGTCGGTCGGGGTCTGCCGGCGTGGCAGCAGGACGTCCAGGATGCGATCCTCGGCATGGTCCTCGGCCACGCTGCGCACGCGCCGCACCGCCTGCTCACGGGTCAGCTTGTAAGCCACGTCGGCCAGGTCGCGGATGATCGAGTCCACTTCCTTGCCGACGTAGCCGACCTCGGTGAACTTGGTCGCCTCTACCTTGACGAACGGGGCGTTGGCCAGCGTCGCCAGGCGGCGCGCGATCTCGGTCTTGCCGACGCCGGTGGGGCCAATCATGAGGATGTTCTTCGGTGTCACCTCGTCGCGCATGTCCGGGGCCAGCTGCATGCGCCGCCAGCGGCTGCGCAGCGCGTTGGCCACGGCACGCTTTGCGTCGTGCTGGCCGACTATGTAGCGGTCGAGTTCGTTGACGATTTCGCGTGGGGTCAATTCGGACATGCAAGCCTCGGCAAGGCAGGTGACAGGACGTGGTACGACTCGGGCATGGCTCGGCAGCGGCAGCCTCGTTGCTGCCGCGCCGCGGCTCCGAAGTGCGCGGTCAGGCCGCGCTGCCGGGATCGAGTTCCTCGATCGTCGTGTTGTGGTTGGTGTAGATGCAGATGTCGCCGGCGATCTTCAGCGCCGCCTCGACAATGGCGCGGGCATCCAGCTCGGTGTTGTCCAGCAGTGCCAATGCCGCGGCCTGGGCGAACGGACCGCCCGAGCCGATCGCAAGCAGACCATGCTCCGGCTCAAGCACGTCGCCGTTGCCGGAGATCAGCAGCGAGGCGTCGCGGTCGGCCACGGCCAGCATGGCTTCCAACTTGCCGTAGCGGCGGTCCGTGCGCCATTCCTTGGCCATCTCCACGGCGGCCCGCGCCAGGTTGCTGCCGTGCTTCTCGAGCTTCTGCTCGAACAGCTCGAACAGGGTGAAGGCGTCGGCGGTGGCGCCAGCGAAGCCGGCCAGCACGTTGCCAGCCTTGCCCAGGCGCCGGATCTTGCAGGCATTGCCCTTGGCCACGGTGTTGCCCAGGGTGACCTGGCCGTCGCCGCCGATGACGACACGGCCGTTGCGGCGCACGGAAAGGATGGTGGTGGCGTGGAAGGATTCCATGGTGATCCTGCTTGCAACGTGAACCGAACACATGGGGTCGGCGCGACGGGGGTTCAACGCCGCAGCATCCTCGCGTCCCAGCGTCGGGCGCCGGCACCGGTGCGGCACCCCGACCACGCGTGTCCACTGAGGCGCTCAGGGTTTCTGTCGCGCCCGTGGATGGGCGCCGTCGTAGACCTTGGCCAGATGCTGGAAATCGAGGTGGGTGTAGATCTGGGTGGTGGCAATGTCGGCATGGCCGAGAAGTTCCTGCACTGCCCGCAGGTCACCGGACGATTCAAGCAGGTGGCTGGCGAACGTGTGACGCAGCATGTGCGGGTGCACGTGCTTGGGCAGCCCATGCAGGCGGGCAAGCTTGTCGACCCGCAGCTGTACCGCCCGCTGGCTGATGGCGGCGCCGCCCCGACCACGAAAAATCGGCATGTCGGGGCGCATGCCCTCCTGCGTGCCGAGGGCGCGCAGGGCCGCGACCGCGAAGCGCCCGACTGGCACGATGCGCGTCTTGTCGCCCTTGCCATGGACGCGAACCTCGCCATCGTCCAGGTCCATGTCGACCCAACGCAGGCCGGCCAACTCGGACAGGCGCAGGCCGCAGGAATAAAACAGCTCCAGCATGGCCCGGTCGCGTACCGCCAGAGCGCCGTCCACCGGGCTGTCCATCAGGGCTGCCGCTTCGTCCACGTCGAGCACGTCGGGCAGGGTACGCTGCACCTTTGGCCCACGTATGCCAAGCGCGGGGTCGTGATCCAGCAGGCCTTCCCGCCCCAGGTGGCGGAACAGGCTGCGGCAAGAGGACAACAGGCGCCGGACGCTCCTCGGCGCCAGCCCGCGACGGTGTTCGGCGGCAATGAAGGCACGCAGCGCATGCTCGTCCAGCGCGGCAAAGCTGGCGATGTCCTGCACCGCCATGAACTGGCGCAGCTTGGCCAGGTCGCGGCGATAGGCAGCAATGGTATGCGGCGACGCGTGACGCTCAACCGCCAGTCCGGTGAGCCAGGCGGAAAGCTGGGTGTCGACCGACACGTCAGGCCACGTCGTAGGAGCGCGTCAGCGCCGCGGTGATCGTGGTGGCGATCATCTTCAGGAACAGCGTGCCCATGCCCGGCTGAAACCGTCCCACGTCCATGCTGCCGATGGCCAGGATGCCGCAGTTGCCCAGGCGCATCACCGCGGCCGAGCGTATCGTGGCGGCCTCGCCCGCAAACAGGCGCGACAACTTTTCGCCTGACAGGCGTCCGCATACCGGTTCCGCGCTGTCCGGGAACCCCACGAATTCCGGCACGTCGTCCAGTCGCTCCGGGATCTGCACCAGCCAGTCGCCACGCGGCAGCACGGGTTGCCGACCGAACAGCAGCAGGCGTACCTGCTCGCTGTGGAAGTCGGCGCTCAGCCGGGCAAAGACGGTGCGCAAGGTGACCTCGAGGGTATTGGCACGCAACAACGCCACGGTCAGGGCGTGCACGCGTTCCATGAGCGCTTCGTTCTCGGCGGCAACCTTGACCAGCTCGGCGAGGCGCTGCTCCAGCTGAGTGTTCTTGTCACGCAGGTTTTGCAGCTGGTAGGCGGCCAGCGAGGCAACTGGACCCTCGGAGCGGCCCATGGTGAGTTGCGCGGCCAGGTCTGGGTAGTCCCCGAGGAAGCCGGGGTGCGCACGCAGGTAGGCGGCGACGGCTGCCGGGTCGGGCACCTGGTCAGTCACGATAGCGGGCATGGCAAGGTTCCTTCGGACCACCTGTCGGGATGGATTTGGCAGTGCGGCTGGCAAGTGGGCAGGGTCGTTGGCGTGTGCCAGGTTGCTGGGTCAGCATGGCCATCCAGAAGTCCAGGCGCAACGTCATGGCCGAAGCGGTATGGTGCTGGCCGTCGCGGGCGCGCTGGCATCGGCCGCCATCGTCGGCGCCGGCGCCGGGCGCAGCGGTCCCTTGTTGCCGCAGGCGCTCAGCCCAACGGCAGCCAGTACCGGCAGCCACCATGCGCATCGTCGCGTACGGGCAGGTGTTGCTGTATTCAAGATGACCTCGCATGCAGCCTCGGCATCGCCGGCGCGGGGCACGGTCCGCAGGCATCGGCGCAACTGGAGTATAGCGGCCGCGGCCGCAACTGCACCGCGCCACGCGGGTCGTATCATGGGCCACAGGTGCGCCGTGCGCCGAGGAGCCGTGATGGATTGGAGCAACCTGCTGCGCCTGCCGACCACGTTGTTGTTGCTGCTGGCCGGGTTGGTCTTGCTGCTGGCACTGGTGCAATTGCTCCGCGTTCGGCAACGCCTGCGTGAGCGCCGGTCGTTTGCGGCCGGCGTGCATGCGCTGGGCTGCGCCGTTTGCGTGGCCTTGAGCCTGCTTCTTGCGGGGGGTGCCTTGACCCTGCGCGGCTATCGCGTGCTCACGGACGAGGCACCGGTGGTGGATGTGGACGCCCGGATCCTGTCGCCGCAGAACTGGGCGCTCACGTTGACCTGGCCTGACGGCACGACGCGACACGCCATCGTGCTCGGTGACGCCTGGCGCGTCGAGGCGATCGTGTTGAAGTGGAAGTTGCCGACGATGCTTGCCGGCGTGCCGCCGCTGTACCGGCTCGATCGGCTGTCGGGTCGCTACGATGACATGCAGCAGGAGGCCACGGCACCGCGCACCGTCGTCGATCTGGCTCCGGAAGGCGGCTTCGACATCGTCGACTTGCGGCGCCGCCACCCCGCCTGGATGCCAGGTGTGGATACGGTCTATGGCAGTGGCGTCTTCCTGCCTCTGGTCGACCAAGGGCATTACAGCGTGAGCCTGATGCGCACCGGCGCCCTGGTTGCACGCCCGGATGCCGCCACCGAGCAGCTGCTGGCGCAACGATGGGATCGATGAGTGCGGATCAATGGCTGGCGGGCAGCGGCAGGCGCAGCGACGCGGGCGGCGTCCGCTCGACGAATTCGCGCCGGACACGGGCAAAGAGTTCCCGCTGGCCGTCGAAGGGCAGCTCGGGCAGGGCTGCGGTGAAGCCCAGCCAGCGAAAGGCATCGTGCTCGTGGTTCAGGCGCACGCTGGCATCGGCCTCGAGCATGGCGACGAATGCCGGTACGAGCTGCACGCAGTCGTTTTGCGCGTCGTAGAACTGCTCGCAGCAATCGGCCGAATACAAGGCTCGCGGCCGTAGTCCCGTCTCCTCGACCAGTTCGCGCAGCGCGCACTGCCACAAGGCCTCGCCAGCCTCGAGGTGACCGGCCACGTAACTCCACACACCATGCAGGTAGCTACCGGCGCGGCGCAACAAGAGGACCTGCGGCTCGGGTTGTGCGGGCCGCAGCACCACTACGGAGGCCATGGTGCAGCGGATCGGAAGTTCTGCCATGGCGGTGCGGTGGCTGCGGGGTCAGGCCAGCAGCTTTTCGTAACGCCAGGCATCGGCACCGTTTTCGTAGTACCGGGTATGGCCGCCAATGCGTTCGAAGCCGAGGTGCTCGTAGAGTTTGATGGCTTGGGCGTTGTCAACCTGCACCTCGAGCCGCAGCGCGCGGCAGCCGCGCCGGCGGGCCGCGCGTTCGGCCGCCTGCAGCAGCGCGGTACCCACGCCCTGGTGGCGGGCCTGCGGCTGGGTGGCCAGCGAATACACCCTGGCCACGGCGCTGCGCTTGCGGAACAGCAGCACCGCGGCGCCAAGGAAATGGTTGTGGGGTGCGCTGGCCACCAGCACTTGCGCCGACTCACTGTCCAGGTGCCGGCGGTACTGCGCTCGCGACAAGCGATCGCTGTCGAAAGTGCGCTCCTCCAGCTTCAGCAGCTCGTCCAGGTCGGTGCTTTCTCCGCGGCGCACGCGCACGCCGGCGTAGGGCGAGGCAACCTGCGCCGTCGGCTGCGGGTCACGCCGGGTCAGGCTGCTGAGTACCTTGTTGGCGGTCGGAGGGGAGGAGGACATTCGCGAACTTTAGCAGCCGCGAGCGGCATGGGGGACTTCCCGGCGCAGCGAAACCAGCCGGCGGACGCCCACCCCGTGCAGCCTGCCAGCGTGCGGATCCGCGGCGTCGTTGCCGGACGGCATACGGGCTTGTGTCCGCCCGGTGGTGTGCGAAACTGCGCGTTTTGCGGCCAGGCCCGGATGTTCCGGCGCATGCCGCCCTGGTCGAGGCTGTCATGACCCGTCTGGTCATCGTGGTGGAGAGGGTCGCGGATTGGGGTTCGTATTACCCGTCCGGTGACGTCATGAGTGCCATGGATTACCTGCGCTTGCCGGCGTTGCGCGACGACGAGCGCACCCATGTATTGAACCTGTGCCGCAGCTACAAGTACCTGGGCACGGGCTACTACGTCTCCCTGTTGGCTGAGGCGCGCGGGCACAAGGTGCTGCCCTCGGTGCGTACGGTGAATGACCTGCGGCGGCGGTCGCTGTATGGCGTGGATATTGGCGACCTGAACGCCAAGCTCACCAACTTCCTTCCCGCCGGCGGCCGGGACACCACCGACTTCGGCACCCTGGTGTATTTTGGCGAGACCGCCTACCCGGCGCTGCAGGACTTGGCGCGGCAGGTGTTCGAGTCGTTTCCGTGCCCACTGCTGCGCATCGAGTTCGTGCGCGACCGCGTGTGGCAGGTGGCATCGATCAAGCCGGTCGGGCTGCACACCCTGGATGACGCGCAGGAAGACGCCTTCGCCGAGAGCCTGGACCGCTTCTCCAAGAAGCTGTGGCGCAAGCCACGGGCGCGCAAGCTGTACCGCTATGACCTGGCCATGCTGGTGGATCCGGCCGAGGCCTTGCCGCCCTCGAACCGCAAGGCGCTGAAGGCCTTCGTCAGCGCCGGCCACCAGCTCGGCATCGAGGTCGATGCGGTCGGCAAGAATGATTACCAGCGCCTGGCCGAATACGACGGCCTGTTCATCCGCGAAACCACCGCGTCCGACAATCACACCTACCGCTTCGCGCACCGGGCGGAAAAGGAAAACATGGTGGTGATCGACGATCCGGGATCGATCCTGCGCTGCACCAACAAGATCTTCCTCAAGGACCTGATGGAGTCACACAAGCTCGCGGTGCCGCGCACCGAGATCCTCTATCGCGACGATCCCAAGGGCATCCGCGGGGTGGTCGAGAAGCTGGGCCTGCCGCTGGTGCTGAAGATTCCGGACGGCTCGTTTTCACGCGGCGTGGTGAAGGTGGAGGACGATGAAGCGCTGGAGCGGGCTGCCAGTACCTTGTTCCAGCACAGTGCCCTGCTGCTGGCCCAAGAGTATCTGTATACCCAGTTTGATTGGCGCATCGGCATCCTGAACCGGCAACCGCTGTATGCGTGCAAGTACTTCATGTCACGCGGGCATTGGCAGATCTACAACCACAGCGCCAAAGGTGCGGACATGACCGGCGGCTACGAGACCGTGTCGGTCAGCCAGGCGCCCGCTGCCGTGGTCAAGCTGGCGCTGAAGGCCACGGCGCTGATCGGCAACGGCCTGTACGGGGTTGACCTGAAACAGATCGGCGACCGTCCGGTGGTGATCGAAGTCAACGACAACCCGTCGATCGATGCGGGTGTTGAGGACGGCTATCTCGGCGACAAGCTGTACCTGCAGATCATGCAGGAGTTCCTGCGCCGCATGGAGCGCAAACGGCAAGGCCTGAGTGCGTGACCAGCGCAGATACGCGACCGGCTGCGTAACCGGTGTCCGGTGGGGCGCGGATGTCAGTTCCAGATGCGCTCGCGTACCGCGAGGCGCCCGGGGCGGTGCCGGTCGAGCCACTGCCAGGGCGATTCCGGGGCCACGACCACCATCAGCAGCAGCGGGGTGAGCAGCAGCCAGAACGGCACGCTCCAGCCCAGCAGCATACTGTGCACCGGCAGCAGGCCGGTCGCCAGCGCCAGGCAGCCGAGACTCAGCCACCACCCGAGTGGACCAAGCAGGTCTTGCCGGTGGGTGGCCGTGCCGGCGCGGGGTGATCGTTGCATGGACATGGATTGCGCTCCCGGGGTTGTGGCCCGAGCGTGCGCCGTGCCGGTCGCAGGGATTGCGACAGCGCACGCGGTCTGTGATGCCATGATCTTGTAGACTGGCCCGCTCCGCGTCGCTTTGGGCGTGGATGCATTGGAGAACACCGTGGCGTCAACCAGGTTTGCCGTGTTCGGCCATCCCATCGCGCACAGCCTGTCGCCGCGTATCCATCAGGCTTTTGCGCGACAGTTTGGCATGCAGCTGGAATTCGGCACCATCGATGCGACGCCGGAAACGTTCGGGGCTGCGGTCGGGCAGTTTTTTGCCGATGGCGGTACCGGCGCCAATGTCACCGTGCCGCACAAGCACGCGGCCTATGCCCTCGCCGCCGAACGCGACGTGAGCGCCGCACGGGTCGGCGCCGCCAACGTCCTCAGCCGCCTGCCGGACGGCCGTCTGGCCGCCCACAACACCGATGGTGCCTGCCTGGTGCGGGATTTGCGCGAGCGCCATGGGCAGGTGCTGGAGGGCAGCACGGTGCTGCTGCTTGGCGCCGGCGGCGCGGCCTGGGGAGTGGCGTTCAGCCTGCTCGATGCCGGCGTGGGCGCACTGACCATTGCCAACCGCACGGCGACCACGGCCGAGCGACTGGTGCACGCGCTGGGACAGCCGGATCGGGTGCAGGCCATCCCGTTGACGCGGTTGTCCGGTGCCGGGCACTTCGATCTGATCATCAATGCCACCTCTGCAGGCCTGCTCGGACACAGCCTGGACCTGCCGTTGGCGCTCGGTGGGCCGGAGGTGTTCTGCTATGACGTCTCGTATGCGAAGGCTGCCCTGCCGTTCCTGGGCTGGGCCCGTGCAGCCGGGGCGGGGCATGCCGTGGATGGCCTGAGCATGCTGGTGGAAACGGCGGCCGACTCGTTTGCCATCTGGCATGGGCCGCACCCGGTTACCGAGCCTGTGTTCCAGCAGCTGCGCCGGCACCTGGCTGTCCAGGCCCAGGAATCCAGCGCGCTGACAGTGTAGATGCGGCCCGTGACTTGGCGACTACGGCCTGACTTCCCTGGCGGCAGCGAGGTACTCGTCTTTCAGCTTCACGTAATGGTCGGCTGAGTAGCGCAGCTGCTCGATCTGGTCAGGGGTGAGCTGGCGCACCCGGCGCGCGGGGCAGCCCAGCCACAGTTCACCGGTACCCACCCGCGTGCCGGCGGTGACCAGGCTGTTCGCGCCAATCATGGCGCATGGCTCGACGACCGCGCCATCCAGTACGGTCGCATGCATGCCGACCAGGCAGTAATCGCCGATGTTGCAGGCATGCACCACGGCGGCGTGGCCGATGGTGACGCCAATGCCGACCACGCAGGGATTGCCACCGGGAGTGTAGGGGCCGTCATGGGTGACGTGCAGCACCGCGCCATCCTGGATGTTGCTGCGTGCTCCGACGTGGATGTGCTGGACGTCACCGCGCAACACCGCACCCGGCCAGATCGAGACATCATCGCCCAGCACCACGTCGCCGATGACGCTGGCCGCAGGATCGACGTAGACCCGCGCGCCGAGACGGGGGGTACTGCCACGGTACGCGCGCAAGGTGTTCATGGCGCCATGATAACGGGCGTACCGGCGTCGCACACCAGCTGGTGCCGGTGTTGAAGCGGCCGGCAGCAGGCTTGCGTTCGCCGCCCGCGAACGCCATCTTGCAGGTTTTCGCGGAGCTGCCATGAACCAGGACAACCCCTTGCTCGAAAACACTCCGCTGCCGGCGTTCCCGCGCATCCAGCCCGGGCACGTCATGCCCGCAATCGAGGCGATCCTGGGCGACTTCCGTCAGGCGACCGCAGCGATGCTGGCCCCGGGTGCACCACGCAGTTTTGCCGACTTGCTCCTGGCCCAGCAACGGCTGGAGCAGCGCCTGGCCAACGCCTGGGCACCGGTGAGCCATCTGCACGCGGTCGCCGACAGCGCGGCCTGGCGCGAGGTCTATGCACCGGCCGAGGCGCTGCTCGCCGAGCACGCCGTCGAGCTGGGACAGAACCGCGAGTTGTATGCGGCGATACAAGGGCTGGCCGAGGCCGAGGACTTTGCGGGCTTGCCGCGGCCGGAGCGGGCCCTGGTGGAACATACGCTGCGCGACTTCCGGCTGTCCGGGGTGTCGCTGGAGGAACCTGCGCGCTCGCGCTTTGCCGCCATCGCGGTGGAGTTGTCGCGTCTGTCCACGGAGTTCTCCAATGCCGTGCTCGATGCAACCGAGGCCTGGCGCGAGCACATCGCCGACGAGCGCGACCTGGCCGGCATCCCCGAATCGGGCCGCGAGGTGTTGCGCCAGTATGCCCACGAGCAGGATCTGGACGGCTATCTGGTGACCTTGAAGCAGCCGAGCGTGCACGCCGTGCTGACTCATGCCGAGGCGCGCGGCCTGCGCGAACGCGTGTACTGGGCATACCAGACCCGGGCGTCCGACCAGGGTCCGAATGCCGGCGAGTTCGACAACACAGCGCGCATCGAAAAGATCATGGCCTTGCGCCATGAATCGGCACGACTGCTCGGCTTCGCCAATGCGGCCGAGGAGTCGTTGGCCACCAAGATGGCGGCCTCGCCGGCGGAGGTGCTGGAGTTCCTGCATGACCTGGCCGCGCGGGCATTGCCCACGGCCCGCCGGGAGTTGGCCGCGCTGCGCGAGTTTGCCCAGGCCGAACTCGGACTGGACAATCTCGAACCCTGGGACGTTGCCTATGCGGCGGAAAAACTGCGGCAACGGCGTTATGCCCTCGACGAGGAGCAGCTGCGGGCCTACTTTCCGTTGCCAGCGGTGCTGGACGGCCTGTTTGCGCTCGTGGAGAAGTTGTACGGGATACGCCTTGCCACGCGTGAAGGCGTCGACGTGTGGCACCCCGACGTACGCTATGTCGAGCTGCTAAACGCCGATGGCCGGGTCTTTGCCGGTGCCTACCTCGACCTGTATGCGCGCAGCGGCAAGCGCGGCGGGGCGTGGATGGACGTGTGCCGCGCGCGCTTCGCCGATGGCCCGCAGCGGCAATTGCCGGTGGCCTTCGTCACCTGCAACTTCGCCCCGCCGACGGCCGGCTCGCCGGCACTGCTCAGCCATGACGAGGTGCAGACGCTGTTCCACGAGTTTGGCCACGCCCTGCACCACTTGCTGACCAGGATCGACCTGCCGGCCATTGGCGGCATCGACGGACTGGAGTGGGACGCGGTCGAACTGCCAAGCCAGTTCATGGAGAACTTCACCTGGGATCGGCAGGCCCTGGACTTGTTTGCCCGCCATCACCAGACCGGTGAGCGCCTGCCGGACGAGTTGTTCCAGCGCCTGCTGGCGACCCGGCATTTCCATGCCGGCTTGTTCCTGGTGCGTCAGCTCGAGTTCGCGCTGTTCGATTTCCGTCTGCACCTCGAATACGATCCCCAGCGGGGTGCGCGCGCGCTTGAGATCCTGGAGGCGGTGCGCCACGAGGTCGCGGTGCTGCACCCGCCAGCCTGGCAACGTTTCCCGCATGGATTCAGCCACATCTTTGCCGGCGGCTATGCTGCCGGCTACTACAGCTACCTGTGGGCCGAACTGCTCAGTGCCGACGTGTTCGCCGCCTTTGCCGAGCACGGAGTGATCGACCGCGGCAGTGGCGAGCGCTTCCACCGCGAAGTGCTGGCAGTTGGCGCGAGCCGGCCGGCGCTGGAGAGCTTCGTCGCCTTTCGCGGGCGCAAGCCTGAACCCGAGGCCCTGTTGCGGAGCTATGGGCTGACTTGAGGCGGCACGCCGGCCGCTCTTGCCGCACAATGGGCCGGCCCCGCAGCCGGCAACGACGCCATGGACCGATACGAGCGCATCCTCAGTCTGCACCGTTTGTTGAAGGCGGCACGCTACCCGGTGCCGCTGCCGCAGTTGCTGGGCGAGCTCGGTTGTTCCCGGGCCACCTTGTATCGCGACGTGGCCTTCATCCGGGACGCCCTGGGTGCGCCGATCGAGAGCGCCGGTACCGAGCAGGCGGCGTTCCGCTATGCGCTTGGCGAGGGCGAGCGCTTCGAGCTGCCCGGCCTGTGGCTGACCTCGGATGAGCTGGCGGCGCTGCTGGCACTGAACGAGCTGATCAGTCGCTCTGGGCCCGGCGTGCTGGCCGGCGCCCTGGCCCCGTTCCGCTCGCGCATCGAGAACCTGCTCGCCGACCAGGGCAGCGGCAAGGCCCTGCCGATTGAACGTATCCGCGTCATTCCCTGGGGTGAGCGCCGGCTGGATCAGCAGGTGTTCCGCATCGTCGCTGGCGCAGTGCTCGAACGGCGCCGCCTGCGCTTCGGCTACCGGGCGCGCACCACCAATGCGGACAGCCAGCGCCAGGTTTCGCCGCAACGCCTGACGCATTACCGCGACAACTGGTACCTGGACGCCTGGGACCACGATCGCGAGGCGCTGCGCAGCTTCGCCGTCGACCGTATCGTGGATCCACACACCATCGAGCAGGCCTGCAGGGATGTGCCGGAGGCCGACCTGGACCAGCTGCTGGCGTCCGCCTACGGCATCTTCTCCGGCCTGCCCAAGGCCTGGGCCACGATCCGCTTCTCGGCGCATGCGGCGCGTTGGGTGGCCGACGAACGCTGGCATGCGCAGCAAAAGGGCACCTGGCTGGCCGATGGGCGCTATGAATTGCAGGTGCCGTATGCCAAGTCCAAGGAGCTGCTGATGGACGTGCTCAAGTACGGCGCCGATGCCGAGGTGGTCGCACCGTTGCCGTTGCGCGAGGAGATGAAAATCCTGCTGCAGCTTGCACTGGGCAGTTACCAGGACAGCTGACGGCGCCGCGTGCCGGACGGCGCTTGCAGCCCGGAGGGCTTCCACCACCGAGCTTCTAGGGATGGAACGGCCAGAATATCGGGATCAGCCACATCGACAAGGCGCAGAAGATCGCGATCAGCGGGATGCCGACCTTCATGAAATCGGTGAAGCGGTAGCCGCCCGCGTAATACACCATGGTGTTGGTCGGGTAGCCGACCGGCGTGGCGAACGATGTGGCGGCGGCAAACGCCACGGCCACGACGAACGGCCGCGGGTCGACGCCCATGGCATGGCCGATGGACACCGCGATGCCGACCATCAGCACCACGGAGGGATTGTGGCCCATCAGCTCGGTCAGCAGCGCGGTGAGCAGATAGACCACCAGCAGGGCCGCCAGTGGTCCATGGCCGCCGACCAGGCGCATGGCTTCGTCCACGAGCACCGCGGACAAGCCGGTCTTCTCGATCGCGATGCCGAGCGGCAGGATGGCCCCGAGCAGCACGATGATCTTCCAGTCCATGGCCTCATAGACGTCCTTGCGTCCAAAGCAGCCGGTGAGCGCCATGATGATCGCGCCGCAGATCGCCGCCATCGGGATCGGCAGCCAGTGCAGGCCGGACACGATGACCACGCCAGCCATGATGCTGGCGGCCAGCCACGCCTTGCGCGACATGCCGCGCACATCTTCGCGTTCACTGAGCACGATGAAGGCGTCGTTCTTGCGCAGTTCGGGCATGGCGCTTTCGTCTTCCACCAGGATCAGCAGGACGTCGCCCACCGCGAGCTGGATCTCGCTGATCTTGTCGCGCAGGACCTGCCCGCGCCGGTGCACCGCCAGCACGGTGCTGCGGTAGCGCCAGTCCAGGCCGATGTCGGAAATCCGCTGTCCCTCGAGCGGGCTGGCCGGGGCCACCATCACCTCGGCGATCAGGCGCCGGTGCTGGTCGTCGGCTTCGGTATAGCGCCGTTCTGGCGCGTTGCGCAGTTTCGCGCGGCGCCGGAACTCCTCGATTTTCTCCCAGTCGCCGCGGACCAGCAGGACATCACCCGCCTTGAGTTCCTGTTCGCGGGGCGTCCACATGCGCTGGTCCCCACGCAGCAGCTCCAGCGGATACACCCCGTACTGATCGCCGAGCCTGGCCTCGGCGATCCGGGTGCCCAGCAGTGGCGAGCCATCCACCACCTCGAGTTCGGTCACGTATTTGCCGGCGTCGGTGCTCTGCGGCAGGTCGGCTGGAATCTCCTTGGGCAGCAGGTGCCGGCCAATGAGCATGAG
This sequence comes from Lysobacterales bacterium, assembly GCA_017305055.1. Classification (GTDB taxonomy): domain Bacteria; phylum Pseudomonadota; class Gammaproteobacteria; order Xanthomonadales; family Rhodanobacteraceae; genus Rhodanobacter. The sequence continues at coordinate 50,811 of JAFKMZ010000005.1, read as the reverse complement.
GTAGGCGATGCCGACCACTGCCAGCAGCACGCCTAGGCGGGTGAACTCGAATACGCCGAACGCGGCCAGCCCGTTCTGCTGCGCCAGCGAGTCGGTGAGCAGGTTGGACGAGGTACCGATCAAGGTGCACACGCCGCCCATCTGCGCGGCATAGGCCATCGGCATCAGTACGCCGGCCGGCGAGGTGCCGGTGCGCTGGCACACGCGCAGGGCCAGGGGGAGGAAGGTCGCGACCAGGGCGATGTTCTTGACGAAGGCGCCGAGCGGGGCGATCGCCAGCATCATGGCCAGGGTCAGCAGCCAGGGTTTGCGGATACGCATCAACAAACGGGTCAGCGGATCGAGCACGCCGGAGCGTTCGATGCCCAGGCTGAGGGCAAACATCGCCGCCACCGTCACCGTGGCTTCGTTGCTGAAGCCGGACAGCGCCTCGACCGGGGTGACGATGCCGAGCACCACCAGGGTGCCCAGCACCACCAGCGCAACCAGGTCGATGCGCAGCTTTTCACTGGCGAACAAGGCCATGGCGCCGACCACCACCGCCACGGTGGCCCAGGCCTGCCAAGTCATGACCGGATCCCCGAGGCACGGTGATGGAACGGCATGCGGGGGTGCGGAAAGTCACGCATTCGGCACATGATAGTGGGCTTGCGTGGCAACGGCGCGTGAGGCATCGTGCGCGGGGTCGGTCCTCGCCGCGGCTTCGGCTCGCCCTTGACGATGCTGCGTGACGGGGTCAGCTTTGCAGGCGTTGGCCATGCACACGTCGCTCACCACTTCGCCCGAATCGGGAACCAAACCCACGGTCGCCCTTGCGCTGGGCTCGGGAGGAGCCAAGGGGCTTGCGCACATCGGGGTCATCGAGGAGCTCGAGCGCCAAGGCTTCGAGATAGTCGCCATCGCCGGCAGCTCGATGGGCGCGCTGGTCGGTGGCATTCACGCCATGGGCAAGCTGCCGGTGTACCGGGACTGGGTGTGCGGCCTGGCGCGCTTCGACGTGCTGCGCCTGGTTGACTGGACCCTGAGCGGCGGTGGCTTCATCAAGGGTGAGCGCATCATCAATACCATGCGCCATCTCACCGGTGACATGCGCATCGAGGACTTGCCCGTGGCCTACACCGCGGTGGCCACCAATCTGGACCGGGGCCGTGAGGTATGGCTGACACAGGGCTCGCTGTTCGACGCGATCCGCGCCTCCACCGCGTTGCCAACGGTGTTCCGGCCATACCTGCTCAATGGCGAGCGTCTGGTGGACGGGGCCTTGCTGAATCCGGTGCCGGTGACGCCCTTGATCCGCGCCAGCGCGGATTACCTGGTTGCCGTGGCCCTGGACGGCGTGGCGGGTGGCAGCATGCCGGAGGAAGCCGAGGAACCCGCGCCGGAGGAGCCGCGCGGCTACCGTCAGCGCCTGGCGCGCTGGGCCGGACACCTGGTACCGCATGTCCCGGCGCACATCCCGGCGCACGGCACGTTTGAATTGCTCAACCAGTCGATCGACCTGATGCAGGCCCACTTGTCGCGCCTGCGCCTGGCGGTATACGAACCGGACCTGCTGATCCAGTTGCCACGCGACATCGCGAACGTGTATGAGTTCTACCGCGCACGCGAGCTGATCGAGCGCGGGCGGCAGCAGGCGCGCGCGGCCCTGGCGTCCTGGCCGGCGGCGCCGGCGCGGGAGCCGGAGGCATAGGTGCCGCGGACGGGCGGGAACTCACCGGGCGTGGTGCGTGCGCAGCCAACGTTCCAGATAGGCCTTCAGCGCCACGGCGTTGTTGTGCGTCTCGTCGCGGGCGCCAAACAGCAAGACCACGGTCTCCTTGCGTGAGCGCTCCGCCAGTGGCTGCCAATGCTCAACGTGCTGGTCGAGCTCGGCGGCATAGCGCCGTTGAAATTCGTCCCACAGCGCCGGATCGTGGCCGAACCACTTGCGCAATTCGTTGGATGGGGCGAGATCCTTGGCCCAGAGGTCGTAGGCCACGTCGGTCTTCTTCAGGCCGCGCGGCCACAGACGGTCAAGCAGCACGCGATAGCCGTCCGTATCCGCGGCAGCCGAATACACCCTCTGTACGACGATAGTCATGCGCACACCTCCTTGCGCGAAGGCTTCCAGCATACGTCGCGCGTGCACGCTTCGCTACCGCCGCGCGTTCCCGCTTTGGCCGTCTATAATTCCTCGACCCGGGTGACCTTGGCGCGGCGCATCAGCCAGGCCACACCGCGCAGGTCGGCCAGGCCCACCCAGAGCCGGTCCAGCATGCCGTACTTGGAGACGCCGGCGGTGCGCGGACGATGGCCGACCGGCACGCTCTGGCAGGTGAAGCCGGCGCGTTTGACCAGGGCCGGCAGGTAACGATGCATGTGGTCGAAATAGGGCAGACGCAGGAAGGTTTCGCGCTCGAACAACTTGAGCCCACAGCCGGTATCCGGGGTGGCGTCGCGCAGCATGCGTGAGCGCACGGCGTTGGCGATCCGCGAGGAGATGCGCTTGTTGAAGCTGTCGCGGCGCGTGGTACGCCAGCCGGCAAAGAGCCTCACGTCGGCGGCTGCGGCACCGCGCGCGGCCAGCAGCCTGGGGATGTCGGCGGGATCATTCTGGCCGTCGCCGTCCAGGGTCGCGATCCATGGCGCCTTGGCGGCACGCACGCCATTCCATACCGCGGTGCTCTGCCCGCTCCGGGTGAGGTGGCGCAGGATGCGCAGCTCGGGATACCTGGCGCGCTCGGCCTCGAGCACGGCGCGGCTGTCGTCGCTGGAATCGTCGTCGATATAGATGATCTCGAAGGCGATATGGTCACGCAGGGCGCCGGCGATTTCTGCCAGCAGCGGCGGGATGTTGTCACGTTCATTGAATACGGGAACGATGACCGAGAGTTCCAGCATGGGACGACCCTGGTGTGAGGCGGGCTTGGCGGCGGCGCGCGGCATGCACTCCGCCGGCGGATGGCGGGCAGCGACGGGTTTGCCGCTGCACATTATCGCCTGCGCGGGGGCAGTGCGGCGATCGCGCTTGCCGTGGCGCGACGGTGGGTCAGTGGATCCGGCCCAGGATGCCTTCCAGCTCGTCGCTGCTGTGGTAGTGGATTACCAGCTTGCCCTGGCCGCCGCGGCCTGGCGCAAGGTCCACGCGCGTGGCCAGCCGCTCGCCGAGCTCGCGCTCCAGGCTGGCGATGTTGGGGTCGCGCCGGGGCTTGCGCCTGCTGTCGTCGTGCTTGCCGTCCTGGGCGCGACGTGCGGCCTGTTCCAGCTGGCGCACGGTCCAGCCCTTGTCGACCGCGACCCGGGCCAGGGTCTCAGCCGTGGACAGGGGCAGGGTCAGCAGGCAGCGCGCGTGGCCCATGTCCAGCGCCCCGGTGTCCAGCAGCTGCTTGATCGAACCAGGCAGTTCGATGAGCCGCAGCAGGTTGGACACGGCCGCCCGCGAACGGCCCACGGCATCGGCAGCCTGTTGGTGGGTAAGGCCGAAGTCGCCGATCAGGCGCTGCAATGCGTCGGCTTCCTCCAGCGGGGTGAGATCCTCGCGCTGGATGTTCTCGATCAGTGCCATTGCCGGTACGGCGGAATCGGCAACCTGCTTCACCAGGGCCGGCAGTTCCTGCAGTTGGGCGCGCTGCGCCGCCCGCCAGCGCCGCTCGCCAGCGATGAGTTCGTAGCGGTTGCTGCCCAACATGCGCACCACGACCGGCTGGATCAGGCCCTGGGCCTTGATCGAAGCTGCCAGATCGTCCAGCGCCGCCTCGTCCCAGTGCCGGCGCGGCTGGTACTTGCCTGGTTCGATGTGCTGGATGGGAAGCAGGCGCAGCTCGCCTTCCGGCTCGGTACGGGTGGTGGCTTCGGCATCGCCGCCAAGCAAGGCATCGAGCCCACGCCCCAGCCCACGTTTTTTTGCAGCGGCCATGCTCAGTCCAGATGGTTGGGAGTCGGGGTCGCCAGCACGTGCTCGTCGCGTGCCGCTGGCGGCGGAGCGCCGGTGCCCGGGCCGGCCGGCCGCTGCTGGCGTTCGCGGCGGATCAATTCGCCAGCCAACCCGATATAGGCGATCGCACCCCGCGAACTGCGGTCGTAGAGGTGGATGGGCTGGCCGTGGCTCGGCGCCTCTGCCAGGCGCACGTTGCGCGGGATGACCGAACGCAGCACCTTGTCGCCGAAATGCTGGGTCAGCTGGGCGGACACCTCGTTGCCGAGGTTGTTGCGGACGTCGTACATGGTGCGCAGCAGTCCTTCGATTTGCAGGTGGGGATTCAGGCGCCGACGCACGGCCTTGATCGTCTCCAGCAGGCTGGACAGCCCCTCCAGGGCGAAATACTCGCATTGCACCGGAATCAGCACGCCGTGTGCGGCGGTCAAGGCATTCAGGGTGAGCAGGTTGAGCGATGGCGGGCAGTCGATCAGGATCACGTCATAGCGACCGGCGACCGGCGCCAGCTGGTCCTTCAGCCGGTGCTCCCGGGCCAGCGCATCCATCAGCTTGAGTTCGGCCGCGGTGAGGTCGGAGCCGCCGGGCAGCAGGTCGAAATGCGCCGCCGTGGCGACGATCGCCGCGCCAATCGGCATCTCCTCCAACAGTACGGCACAGCCATTGGCCGCGACTTCCCGCTTGTCCACGCCCGAGGCCATGGTGGCGTTGCCTTGCGGGTCCAGGTCCACCAACAGCACCGTGCGCCGAGCCGCTGCCAGGGCCGCAGCCAGGTTGACCGCCGTGGTGGTCTTGCCGACGCCGCCTTTTTGATTGGCGACAGCGATGATGCGGGCCATGGAAGGATCGCCAGCGTGCACGTAAGGCGACTAGATTAGCATTGCCGCAAGCCGTGCTCAGTGCGGTGCGCGTGCCAGTACCAGCAGGTGACGCTCGGCGCCCAGGCCGGGAATGCTCAGCGCGTGTACCGCGCGCACGGCGAAACCGGGAGGCAGGGCCGCGAGCTCGGCCTCCGGCCGTTGCCCCTTCAGCGCCAGCCAGATGCCGTCGGTTGCCAGCAGGTGCCCCGCCGCGCCCAGCATGTCGCCGACACTGGAGAGCGCACGCGAGGTGATGCAATCGAATTCGCCGCCCAGGTTCTCCATCCGATCCTGCACCGCTTTGACGTTGTCGAGCTTGAGGGTGCGGATTGCCTCACGCAGGAAGCGGACCTTCTTGCCATTGGCGTCCACCAGCGAGACCTGGATCCCGGGCATGGCGATCGCCAGGGGCATGCCGGGCAGCCCCGCACCGGTACCCAGGTCGGCGAGCCTCGGGCCACGGACGTAGGGCAATACGGCCAGGGAATCGAGCAGGTGGCGCACGACCATCTGCTGCGGGTCACGTACGGCAGTCAGGTTGTAGGTGTGGTTCCAGCGGGCCAGCAAGGCCTGGTAGTCAAGCAGGCGCCGGACGATGTCGTCGCCCAGCGCCAGGCCCAGGCTGTCGATGCCGGCGCGCAGCAGGGGTTCCAGGTGGTCCAGGTTCATGCGCTGTTGCAAGCCTCGTCGCCGCGACCCGGCTACCTTAACGGTACGGTTGGCGCGGGTACACCGACTGGGGTACAAAAGGAGACCCGCCGAAGCGGGCCGCATCCTCATCCAGGATGGCTCGAAGCGCTCCCCTTGGCGCGACGCTCTGCGGCGCCTGGCGCAAGCTCGGCAAGGTTCAGGCAGCCGTCGCCAACTCCACCCGGGTGACCATCATTCCGCGCTGGCGCAGCTCGTGATTGAGTTGTTGCTTGACCCGGCCATCCAGCACGCGCCCCAGGCGGCCATGCCCGTCCTCGTCCATGGTCTCGTTGCGCAATGCCGTCAGGACGCTGTTGCGGATGAGCTGTTCCGCCTCGGCCATGACCGGGTCGGCGCGCTCGGGCTCCAGCACCTGCCAGTACACCGTGCCCTGCAGGGGTTGGGTGCCGACTCCGGGATCCTCAAAGTGCAGGGTCTGTCCACCCAGATCGATACGGTTGGCCACGCGGTCGAGGCCGGGAACGACCCAATGCAGGCCAGGCTGCAATAGCCGCGGCGGCTGCTTGCCACGATGCACGCTGTAGACATGTCCTGCAGGAACGTATTTCAAGGCTGCGGCGATGGCGGCCAGGATCCCGGTGAGCATGCTGAGCGTGAGTATTGTCATGATATCAATCAATGAGTTGTCTAGACCCAATGCATCCAGCTCGAGGTGTAATGCACAAGTAGTCTGTAACACAACCGGTTAATGTGAACTTAACAAAATTTCACAAAGCCGTCCATAGGCACCGACAGATCGCCCGATGGGCTCAGGTCAGTACATCGGCCATGGCATGCGTGGCTCAAGCAGCCCCGTCCGACGAGCCTCCCGTGGCCAGGCCAAGCACGTTCCGTGCCGCCAGTGGAGTGGAGTTCGCCGGGCGCCCGGTATGGCGCCGGCGGCGCGTGGGTGTCGCCGTTTGTCGGGTGTCGTGCGGATGGGTGACCACCAGCGGCGCATACCGACGCGTCTGCCGTTCCTGGCGCGGCCGCACCGTGCTCAGTGCAGCCAGTGGCCTGCGCGGTGTCGTGGCGGCTGGACTGCCTGGACCGGCTCCTGCCCGGCATCGGCGACCAGGGTCAGGGTGCGCATCTCGTCCTCGGTGACCGGCTTGGCTTCCCAGTAGTGATTGACCGCCATCAGCACGTCGGGTACCTGCGCCAGGCATTCGTCGTATTCATCCTCGCCGAGCTTCTCGAACTGGACTTCGGCCCGCAGGATGCCCTCGTCCACGGCCAACGCCATGACCGGTCCCAGCAGTTCCATCAGGTGCGGATCCTGGGTCAGCCGTACTTCCCACAGGTCGGCGCGCAGATCGATGCCGCGACTGAAGCCCTCGCACCAGCCGGCAGCGGAGACAGTGGGGCCCGCCTCCATGTCCACCTCGCCGACGATGGGCGTATAGGCATCCACATCGAGCTCGGCGCTGATGGAATCATTGAGTTTGGCCAGCAGGGCCAACACGCGGTTGCCCTCCTGCTCGTCGGCGAACGGCTCATGCAGTACTTCGGGCAGCCATTCGTCGGGCAACACCGGCAATGGTCCCACGGCCAGGGCGCTGAGCAGGCCATGCACGCCATCGAGCAGCAGGGCGCCCTGCGCGGAGTGGCTGCGCAGGTAGCGATCAAGCTCCTGCAGCTCGGTTTCGTCCAGCGAACTGGGCCATTCGGTCTTGGCGGTCATCTCGGGTCGGCTATCCGGGCGAGTTCCAGGGTCACGGGTGCGTGGTCGGACGGGCGTTCCCAGCGGCGCGGTTCGCGGTCGATGGCGGCACTCGTGATCATTGACTTGAGTGCCTCGGCAACCAGGATCAAGTCGATACGCAAACCCATATTGCGGCGAAAGGCGCCCTGCCGGTAGTCCCACCAGCTGTAATGCCCGGCCTCCGGCTCCAGCACGCGGAAGCTGTCATGCAGGCCCAGGTCTGTGATGGCCTTCAGCGCGGCGCGCTCGGGCGGCGAGCACAGGATGGCGTCGCCCCATGCCGCCGGGTCGTAGACGTCGCGGTCGTCCGGGCAGATATTGAAATCCCCGAGTACCACCAGGTCGGGATGACGCGCCAGCTCATTGGCCAGGAAGGCTTTCACCGCGGCCATCCATTCCAGCTTGTAGGTGTATTTGGTATCGCCGACGGCCTTGCCGTTGACCACATACAGGTTCACCACGCGCAGCGGTCGGGCCACGCCCAGCGTCGAGGCCGGGATGGTGGCAGCCAGGATCCGGCGTTGCGGATCGTCCAGACCCGGGATGTCGGTGACCACGTCGACCAGGTTGCTGGCGGTGGTCTGCCGGGCCAGCAGGGCAACGCCGTTGTAGCTGCGCTGGCCGGAGAACACGGCCTGGTAACCCGCGGCGGCCAGTTCGGTGACGGGAAACTTCGCATCCTCCAGCTTGGTTTCCTGCAGGGCGACGAGGTCCGGCTGCGCCGCAGCGAGCCACTGGAGCAGGTGCGGCAGGCGTACGTTCAGCGAATTGACGTTCCATGAAGCAATCTTCATGGCCGCATTGTAGGCGATGTGCCGCTCCGGTCCGGCAGCCCGGCGAGGTGCGCGGACACAGCGGCCATGGCCACGCGCCGGGAATATCGGTGTTTCTGGTGTATGCTGCGCCGGCACGACTGCCGGATGACCGGCAGGTTGCTGCATGGTATTGCGGCCCACGCTGCGTTTGCAGTCGGCGGCAAATCGTCCAAACGCTTCAAAGGTAGGTTACATGTCGGATCGTCAAAGCGGTACAGTCAAGTGGTTCAACGACGCCAAGGGTTTTGGGTTCATCACCCCGGAAAGCGGTGATGACCTGTTCGTGCATTTTCGTGCGATCCAGGGCACCGGGTTCAAGTCGTTGCAGGAAGGCCAGCACGTCACTTTCATCGTGACCAAGGGCCAGAAAGGCCTGCAGGCAGAAGAAGTCCAGGTGGCCTGAGGTTTAACGTGGACTTGGGTTTGCAGCCCACACCAGAAAGGCCCGCTTCGGCGGGCCTTTCCTTTTGTGCATGGGCGCGGCACGAACGCCTGGCCGCAGAGTGCGCCGCCCTACCGTTCATTGCAAGTTCAACACTCGTTATTAATGTGTGCGTCTATTCGACATATGTCCAAGGACGTTCGCAATGAACAGAAGCCTACTTGCCGCTGCTCTGCTTGCCGTCTGCGCGAGCTTTGCCGCCCAGGCACAGGATGCCTCCACCGCGACCCAGAATGGCGGCTGGACAGGTTCCGGTGAATTCGGTTTTGCCTCGACCACCGGCAATACGCGCTCGCAGAATGTCGATGCAAAACTTGGCCTCAACCAGGAAAACGATCGCTGGAAGAATGCATTCTTCCTGGACGCCCTGCGTTCGAAGTCGCAGCAGAAGATCGTCGATGCGTCCGGGGCTACGGTGACCCAGTTCAACACTACGGCGAACCGCTACGACGGCGGTGCGTCGGTGGGTCTCAAGCTCGATCCGCGCAGCTACATCGTGGGCGCTGCCCGTTACGAGCACGATGAATTCGGTGCGAACCTCTGGCAGGGCGTGGTCTCGCTGGGCTATGGCTATATCGCATTGAAGACTGCCCGTACCGAGCTGTCCTTCGAAGTCGGCCCCGGCTACAAGCGCTATCAGCCGGCCACGGTCAGCATGCTGGTGGATGGCGAGGTGGTACGCCAGCACCAGCCTACGGTCAACGAGGCGGTTGGCCGCGGCCTGGTGAGCTACCGCTACAAGCTCACTGAAAACACCGCGTTCGAGGACAAGCTGCTGATGGAAGTCGGCTCCAAAGACAAGTATCTGCAAAACGACGCTGGCTTGTCGGTGACCATGACACGCAAGCTGGCCTTGAAGGTCGCACTGCAGGTCCGCCACCACAGCAATGTCCTGCCAGGCGTCAAGCGCACCGACACCTTGACCACCACCAATCTGGTCTACAACTTCTGACAGCCCCGCTCGCGACGGACGCCGCACCCGTGGGTCCGGCGGCCGTGTCGTATCGGTCGTGTGGCTGGCGTCGCCCGCGGTGACCATTGGGGCGCCCGCCGCTGGTGTTCAGGTTCCCAGCATGGCGCCGGCGCCTTGGGCCAGCAGCAGGTCCGCCACCCGTTGGCCGAGTTCGTCGGCGTGGCCGGCATCCATGCTGACCTCGGCGCGCAGCACGCGGCCGCTTTCCGGATCGCCGACCAGGCCCTGCAGGTGCAGGGTGTCGTTCTCGTGCGTGCACCAGGCGCCGATCGGTATGCTGCAACTGCCGCCGAGCGCGCGATTCAGCGCGCGCTCGGCGCTGACCGTGAGGCGGGTGTCCGCATCGTCCAACGCCGCCAGCAGGGACATCACTCTGCTGTCGGCCTGGCTGGCCTCGATGGCAATCGCGGCCTGGCCGGGTGCCGGCAACCAGGCAGGCGCCAGCAGGCGCGACCGGATGCGCGCGGCCAGGCCCAGGCGCTGCAGTCCGGCGCAGGCCAGCACGATGGCGTCGTAGTTGCCGGCATCGAGCTTGGCCAGCCGGGTGCCGACATTGCCGCGCAAGTCGAGTACTTCCACGTCCGGCCGCAGGCCACGGACCTGCGCGCGCCGGCGCAGCGAGGAAGTGCCCACGCGCGCGCCGCCAGGCAGCTCCGCCAGGGTCTGGAAGTGGTTGCTGACGAACGCGTCGGCGGCGTCGGCGCGCGGCAGGATGGCCGCAAGGGTGAACTCCGCATCCAGATGCGCAGGCACGTCCTTGAGCGAATGCACGGCCAGATCGGCGCGCCCCTCCAACATCGCCACTTCGAGCTCCTTGAGGAACAGGCCCTTGCCGCCAAGGGACGCCAGCGAGCGATCCTGGATCTCGTCGCCGCGGGTGGTCATCGGCACCAGCTCCACCTTGAGCTTCGGATACCTCCTACGCAGCAATCCGGCGACGTGTTCCGCCTGCCACAGGGCAAGCGCGCTTTTGCGCGTGGCAATGCGCAAGGTCGACGGGCTCATGCGGTACTCCTGGACGATCGGCAGCGCTCTATTGTCGCGTAGTTGCGACCGCGTCGCGCGGGGGCCGCGGCCGCGTCCAGCGCGCCGGCCACGACATCCTGGCCAGCGCGCCGGGTCAGCTTCCCGTGGACCTGCAGGTCAGGCTGGCAGCCGTGGCGCCGGCGTGGCGCCCTCGGCGGCATCCTTGTGGTGATCCTGGGCCAGCAGCATGTAGAACGCCGGTACCACAAACAAGGTGAACAGCGTGCCGATGGCCAGGCCCGCGGAGATGACCAGCCCCATGTTGAAGCGGCCAGCGGCGCCGGCGCCGGCGGCAATCACCAGCGGCATGACACCGAGCACCATCGCCGCGGTCGTCATCAGCACCGGCCGCAGCCGGACGGCCGCGCCGTGTTCGATCGCCTCGCGCTTGGACATGCCGGCACGCTGCGAGTCGTTGGCAAACTGCACGATCAGGATACCGTGCTTGCTGATCAGACCCATCAGGGTGACGAGGCCAACCTCGGTATAGATGTTGAGGCTGGTGAACAGGTTGACGAAGATAAGCGCGCCAAACAAGGCCAGCGGTACCGAGACCAGGATCACGATGGGATCGCGCAGGCTGTTGAACTGCGCCGCCAGGGCCAGGAACACGATGATCACCGCAAACAGCAGCGTGGCGCCGAAGCCGCCCGCCTCGTGCACGAACTGGCGCGACTGGCCGGCGTAGTCGACGTTGTATCCGCTGGGCGCCACCTCGTGCACCAGGTCGCGCAGATAGGCCAGCGCGTCGCCTTGCGACATGCCCGAGACGCCGGAGATGGTCGCCGAGTTCAGCTGCTGGAAGCGGTTCAGCGACTGTGGCACCACCTGGTGGGTGATCCTGGCTACGGTGCTGGCCTGGATCAGGGAGCCGCCCGGTACGCGCAGGTAGTAGTTGAGTACCTGGTCCGGATTCAGCCGGTCGACCTGGAGCACCTGGGGAATGACCCGGTAGGAGCGGCCGGAAATCGAAAAATAGTTAACGTAGCCGCCGCCCAGGGCCGCGCCGAGCGAGGCGCCCACGTCGGCCTGGGTCATGCCCAGCGATGCAATCAGGTCATGGTCCAGGCTCACCGTGGCCTGCGGCTTGTCGACCTTCAGATCCGAATCGATGAAGTAGAACTTGCCGCTGGCCTGTGCCTTGTCCAGTACCTGGCTGGCCACCTCGTTGAGGTTGGCGAAAGGCTCCGTGGTGGTGATCACCACCTGGATCGGCAGGCCTTGCGCGCCCGGCAGCGACGGGAACTGGAACGCGGCGACACGGGCGCCGGCAATGCCGTTCCACTTCTGCTGCAACACCTGCTGCAGTTCGTGGGCGCTGCGGTGGCGCTCGTCCCAGGGCTTCAACACCACGCCGCCGATGCCCTGGTTGACCGTGGGCACGCCGGTGATCTGGAACATCTGCTCGTATTCCGGCAACTGCGCCGCCAGGTTGAACATCTGCGCGGAGTACACGTTCATCTGTTGCGCGGTTGCGTTTGGCGCGCCGACGATCTGTCCCACCACCACGCCCTGGTCCTCTTCCGGCGCCAGTTCCGATTGCGCGGTGATGCCCAGGGCAACGGTGGCCAGCAGCAACAGGACGGCCATGACGATCACCACCGGCCAGGTCGACAACACGTTGTGCAGCAGGCGCTGGTAGCCGTGGTGCACGCGGTCGAACTGACGGTCGATGAATTGCACGAAGCGGCCGCCTTCCTGCTCGGCACGGAAGAATTTGGACGTCAGCATCGGCGACAGGGTGAGGGCGACGATCGAGGACACCGCCACCGCACCGGCCAGGGTGAAGGCGAATTCGGTGAACAGCGCGCCAGTGAGGCCCTTCTGGAAACCGATCGGCACATACACCGCGACCAGCACCACGGTCATGGCAATGATTGGGCCGCCGAGCTCGCGCGCGGCGAGCAGCGCCGCCTGCAGCGGCGGCTTGCCTTCGTCCTTCATGTGCCGGTCGACGTTCTCCACCACGATGATGGCGTCATCCACCACCAGGCCAATGGCCAGCACCAGTGCCAGCAGGGTCAGCAGGTTGATCGAGTAGCCCAGCACCAGCATGACGAAGAACGCGCCGATCAGCGCCAGCGGCATGGCGATCACCGGGATGATCACCGCGCGCAGGCTGCCGAGGAACAGGAAGATCACGATGGTGACGATCAGCAGCGCCTCGACCAGGGTCTTGACCACTTCCCGGATCGAGCTGTTGACGAAGTCGGTGCCGTCGTAAACGATGATTCCGGTCAAACCATTCGGCAGTTGCTGCTGGATCTCCGGGAATGCGTCGCGCACGCGCTTGGCCACATCCAGCACGTTCGCATCAGGCGCCACCTTGATGCCGATGAACACCGAGCGCTTGCCGCTGAAGGCGACGTTGAAGTCGTAGTTTTCCGAACCCAGGGTGACCGTGGCCACGTCCTGCAGGCGGACGATGGCGCCGTCGACGTCGCGGATCGCGAGTTGCTTGAACTCGTCGACCGTGTGCAGGTTGCTGTCGGTGGTGAGGTCCACGGTCACCGCCTGGCCCTTGCTCGAGCCCACCGCGGCCAGGTAATTGTTTGCCGCCAGCGCGGCGTTGACGTCGCTCGCGGTCACTCCGTGCGCGGCCATCTTGGCCGGATCCAGCCAGGCGCGCAGCGCAAACTGGCGTGCGCCAAGCAGTTCCGCAGTCTGCACACCCTCGAGCGCATCGAGCTTGGGCTTGACCACACGGGCCAGATAGTCGGTGATGTTGTTGGTCGGCAGCACGTCGCTGTAGAAGCCGATATACATGGCGTCGACCGTCTGCCCGGTCTGCACGTTGAGCACCGGCTGCTGCGCCTGTGGCGGCAACTGGTTCTTCACCGAGTTGACCTGGGTGGTGATCTCGGTCAGCGCGCGGTTGGCATCGTAGTTCAGGCGCAGCGTCGCGGTGATCGTGGAGATGCCGGAAACGCTGCTGGAAGACAGGTAGTCAATGCCCTGCGCCTGCGAGACCGCCTGCTCAAGCGGCTGGGTGATGAAGCCGGCCATGGTCTGCGCGTCGGCACCGTAGTAGGCGGTGCTGATGGTGACCGTGGCGTTCTCGGTCTGTGGATACTGGCGCACGCTGAGGCTGGTGATGGCGCGCACGCCCAGCACCAGGATCAGCGCACTGACGACGATCGCCAGCACCGGCTTGTTGATGAACAGGTCGGTGAACTTCATCTTTTCGACTCACTGTTCCTGCGGTGTGGGCTGCATGTTGCTGGCCGGCTGCACGCTGTTGTCGATGATGATCGGTGCCCCGTTCTTCAGCTTGATCTGGCCGCTGGTCACCACGACGGTGCCGGGCTCGAGGCCCTTGACGACCGCCACCTGGTCGCCGCGGGTGTCGCCGAGGGTGACGAAGGTCTGCTGCACGGTCGCCGGCAGCGGCTTGCCCTGCTCGTCCTTGCCCTTGGACGGCTGCACCACGTAGACGGTGTCGCCATAGGGGTTGTAGACGATCGCGGCTTGCGGCAGGGTCAACCGCGGCCGCTGCTCGCCGACGCCCACGCTGAGTTTGGCGAACATGCCCGGGGTCAGGGCCTGGTCATGATTGGGCACCCGTGCCTCGACCTGCACGTTGCGGCTTTCGGGGTCGACGCGCGGGTTGATCGCGCTGATCTCGCCATCGAACGTGCGCCCGGCATAGGCATCGAGCGTCAGGTGCACACGCTGACCGACGTGCAGGCGACCCAGCTCGCGTTGCGGCAGGTTGAAGTCGACGAACAAGGAATCGAGCTGCTGCAGCGTGGCCACGGCGGTCCCGGCGCTGAGGTAGTCGCCCGGGCTCAAGGTGATGATGCCTGCACGTCCGGAGAACGGGGCGCGCAACTGCTTCTTGGCCACCAGCGCCTGTTGTTGGGCCACGGCGGCCTGCTTGGCCTTGAAATCGGCCGCCGCGGTGTCGTAGTCGGCCTGGCTGATCGCCTGGGCCGCCAGCTGTTGGCGCGCGCGGTCGAAGGTGAGCTTGGCAAGCTGGGCTGCGGCCTCGAACTGGTGCAGGGCGGCGACGTCGTCGCTGTCGCGCAGCTGCAGCAGCAGTTGGCCCTCCTTCACCTCCTGGCCAGACTTCAGGTTGACCGCGGTGACCACGCCGGCCACATCCATGGCCAGGTTGGCGCCATTGACGGCGCGCAGCGAGCCCACCGATTGCAACGCCGGCTGCCAGGCCTGCTCACTGGCCGTGACGGTGCTCACCGTCGCCGGCGTCGGCTTGGGCATGTTGTGCAGCATGCGCATCACCAACAACACCTTGATACCGGCGATCAGGGCAATCAGCAGCAGCACGCCGACGATCATCCACAGCATGCGTTTCCTGGTACTGGGTTTGTGTTCAGCGCGCGTGGACATGCGCGGTACTCCTGTGTGTGGTGCGGGCGGTCGGATGGGCAGTCGGGGCGGAGTGCGGGAACCTAGGGTTGCTGGTTGGCCACGTCGCCGGTGGCCTGCCAGCCGCCACCGAGCGCGGTGTACAGCGCCGCGGTATCGGCCAGACGTGCGGTACGCGCCTGGATCATGGCCAGACGTGCCTGCTGATGGCTGCGTTCGGCCTGCAGCAGCGCGAGATAGCCGGTGGCGCCAAGCTTGAACTGGTTGCGGGTCAGATCCAGCTGCTGCGCGGCAGCGTGTTCGGCGGTGGTTTGCGCCGCCAGGCCCTGGGCGTCGAACTGCAAGGCCTGCAGCGCGTCCGCCACGTTCTGGAACGCCGCCAGCACGGTTTGCTGCCAGTCGGCGGTTGCCTGGTCCAGGCCGGCCTGGGCAGCGCGTTTCTTGTGCCGCAGCTCGCCGCCGTGGAACAGCGGTTGGGTCAGACCGAGCCCCAGTGACCACGAGCGCGTGCCGGCGGCAAACAACTCGCCGGCATCGAGGGCCTGCGAGCCGCCGCTGGCCGACAGGGTGATCTGCGGCAGCAGCGCCGCGGTGGCCACGCCGACCTGGGCGGTGGCGGCATGCAGTTGCGCCGAGGCGGCGCGGATGTCCGGGCGCTGTTCGACCAGGCGCGAGGGCAGGCTGACCGGGATGTCGGTCGGCAGCTTGATCCCGTCCAGCTCGAGCGGGACCAGTTGCAGCTGCGCCGGCGTGGTGCCGAGGTAGGTCGCCAGCTGGTTGCGGGTGGCGGCGAGCTGGGCGCGCAGTGGTGGCAGGCTGGCCTCGGTGCTCGCCAGCTGGGTGCGTACCGCCAGCGTATCGGACAGCGACTTGGCGCCGATCCGCTGTTGCTGCTCGGCGATCTGCAGGCTCTGACGCTGGGCCGCGATGATGTCCTCGGTCGCCCGTACCTGTTCGCGCAGCGAAGCTTCCTGCAACGAGGCGGTGACCACGTTCGCGGCCAGCGTGAGATAAGTGGCGTCGGTGCGGGCGCGCTGCACGTCGGCCAGCGCTTCCTGGCTCTCGATCGTGCGCCGCGTACCGCCAAACAGGTCGAGGCCGTAGCTGACGTTGACCGACGCGTTGTAAACGGTCAGCGGCGGGAACTTGAAGGCACCGCCAAACGATGCCGCGGACTGCTTTTGCCGGGTGGCGCCGATGCCGGCGTCGACTCCCGGCCACAGCGTTCCGCCGGCGGCGCGGGCATTTTCCAACGCCTGGCGCAGCGCGGCCTGCGCCGAGGCGATGCTCGGGCTGTGGGCCAGGGCGCGGTCGACGCGGCGGACCAGTTCGGGGCTCCCGAACTGTGTCCACCACTGGGCCGGCACGTCACGGCCGTGCTGGAAACGCTGCACGTCGCTGGCGCCGTCGCTGCTGGCTCCGGTCGTTGCCGGCAGCGGCTGCGCCGTGTAGCGTTCGACGTCAGGCGCCGGCGGGCGCCGGTAATCGGGGCCCACCGCGCAGCCGGCGAGCGCGAGCATGCCTGCCAGCAGGAATGCGTTGCTGCAGCGTGCGGCGGAGCGTCTTTGAGGCAGGCTGATATGCAAGGGAGAGCCTTGGGCGGAAGCGTTGCGCGGCGCACAATACCATACTAAGCGGTATAGATATAGTCAGTACAAGAAATAAGTTTGAACGGGCGCCGGATGGCTGGCCAAAAGGAAGCCTGGACGGTGGGGGAAACCAGGCAGGCCGGGGTTTCCCCTTGCTCCCCTGCACTCAATCCCCGGCTAGCGGCGCTTCAACAAGGCCCGGGCCTTCTGCACCACGTGGTCCGCGCTGAAGCCGAACTCGCGCAGCAGCACGTCGCTGGGCGCGGAGGCGCCGAAGTGCTCGATGGAGAGCATGCCACCCTGCGGGCCGTAGTAACGTTCCCAGCCCTGGGCAATGCCGGCCTCCACCACCAGGCGGGCGCCGACCGCGGGCGGCAGCACGCTGTCGCGGTAGGTCTGGGGCTGCGCGTCGAACAGTTCCCAGCTCGGCATCGACACACAGCGCACCGCCACCTTGTCCTGCCGCAGCTGCTCCGCTGCGGCGAGGATCAGGCCCACTTCCGAGCCGGTACCGATCAGGATCAGCTCAGGATCCTTGCCCTGTTCCGGATCGAGCACATAGGCGCCCTGCTGCAGGCCGGCTGCGCTGGCGTAGCGCTGGCGGTCGATGGTCGGCAGGTTTTGCCGGCTCAGCGACAGCAGCACGGGCCGACCCTTGGAGTGCACGGCGACCTTCCAGGCTTCGGCGGTTTCGTTGGCGTCGGCGGGGCGGATCACCGTCAGGTTGGGGATCGCGCGCAAGCTCGCCAATTGTTCGATCGGCTGGTGCGTGGGGCCGTCTTCGCCAAGCGCGATGCTGTCGTGGGTGAAGACGTGCACTACGTGCAGGCCCATCAGGGCCGCCAGACGGATCGCCGGGCGCATGTAGTCGGAGAAGATCAGGAAGGTCGCGCCGTACGGCAGGAAGCCGCCATGCACCGCCAGGCCGTTGACGATCGCGCCCATCGCATGCTCGCGTACGCCGAAATGCAGGTTGCGGCCGGCGTAGCTCCAGCCGCCGCCGTCGGAGCCTTCCTTGTCCATGCCTGGTTGCAGCGGCGGGTTGAAGTCGCCCAGGCCGTTCAAGGCCGTGAACGTGGACGGGTCGAGGTCGGCCGAGCCGCCGGTCAAGGCCGGCAGTTTACCCGCGAACGCGTTCATCACCTTGCCGCCGGCGACGCGCGTGGACAGGCCCTTCCCGTCCGCGGGAAAAACCGGGATGTCGGCATCCCAGCCAGCCGGCAGCTCGCCCTGCAGGCGGGCGCGCAGTTCCGCGGCGAGATCGGGGAAAGCGGCGGCATAGGCGTCCATGCGCGCGGACCAGGCGGACTGCGCCTGCTGCCCGCGTGTCACGGCTTCACGGTAGTGTGCCAGCGCATCGTCCGGCACAAAGAAGTCCGGCGCCAATGGCCAGTTCAGCTTCTGCTTGGTCAGCTTCACGTCTTCGACACCGAGGGGCGAGCCGTGGGACTTGTAGCTGTCCTGCTTGGGCGAGCCGTAGCCGATGTGGGTACGCACCAGGATCAGGGATGGCCGCGCAGTATCGGCACGCGCTTCGTCCAGCGCGGCGTTGAGCGCGTCCAGATCGTTGCCGTCGTCGACGCGGATGGTCTGCCAGCCGTAGGCCGCGAAGCGCTTGCCGCGGTCCTCGGAGAACGTGATGTCGGCGCCGGCGGCCAGGGTCACCTCGTTGTCGTCGTACAGGCAGATGAGCTTGCCAAGCTGCAGGTGCCCCGCCAGCGACGCGGCCTCGGAGGCCACGCCTTCCATCAGGTCGCCGTCACTGACGATGGCCCAGGTGTGGTGGTCGATCACGGTGTGGCCGTCGCGGTTGTAGCGCGCGGCCAGATTGGCCTCGCCGATGGCCATGCCGACGGAGTTGGCCAAGCCCTGTCCCAGCGGCCCGGTGGTGACCTCGACGCCTGGCGTATGGCCGTACTCCGGATGGCCCGGGGTCTTGCTGCCCCACTGGCGGAAATGCTTGATGTCGTCCAGCGACACGTCATAGCCGGTGACGAACAGCAGGCTGTAGAGCAGGGCCGAGCCGTGCCCGGCGGAGAGCACGAAACGGTCGCGGTCGACCCAGTGCGGATCCTTCGGGTTGTACTTCATGTGCCGGGTCCACAGCGCGTAGGCCATGGGCGCCGCGTCCAGGGGCAGGCCCGGATGCCCGCTGTTCGCCCGTTGCACCATGTCCACCGACAGGAAGCGGAGCGTATTCACACATTGCTGGTCGAGGACGTTGGACATGGGTTTCTCCGGGTGGATTCGGTGGCGGGTAACTGCCTATTGTAGGTGCCCATCGCCGGGCGATGTTCCCGAAACCGGAGTCAGAGTGCACTTTCGCTGGGAGCGGCGGTCGCATCGACCGGTGCTGGCGTCGAAAGTGCACCCCGACCCCGATCTCGTCAGCCGAGCGCGGCGTCCACGATACGTTGCGCTTCCCCGAGCAGACTCTGCAGGTGGCTCCCGCTCTTGAAGCTTTCGGCGTAGATCTTGTAGATCGCCTCGGTGCCAGATGGGCGCGCCGCAAACCAGCCGCTGGCCGCCACGACCTTGATGCCGCCAATCGCCGCGCCGTTGCCGGGGGCCTTGTCCAGGACCTGCTCGATTTTCTCACCGGCGAGCTGCGTGTCCGTCACCTGTCCGGGGGAAAGCTTGGCCAGCCTGGCCTTTTGCGCCGGGGTCGCCGCCGCCTCGACGCGGTCGCTGAACGGCTTGCCGAGCTCGCCCGTCAGCTGCGCGTAGAGTTCGCCGGGATCCTTGCCGATGCGTGCGGTGATCTCGGCCGAGAGCAGGGCTGGCACCAGGCCGTCCTTGTCGGTGGTCCATACCGTCCCGTCGCGGCGCAGCAGCGAGGCGCCCGCGCTTTCCTCACAGCCGAAGCCGAGCGAGCCGTCGAACAGCCCGGCCGAGAACCATTTGAAACCGACGGGCACCTCGTACAACTGCCGCCCCAGGCGCTTGACCACGCGGTCGATCAGCGCGGTGCTGACCAGGGTCTTGCCGACCGCAGCCTGGACGCTCCATTGCGGCCGGTGCCGGAACAGGTAATCCACCAGCACCGACAGGTAATGGTTCGGCTCCATCAGGCCGCTGCTGCGCGTGACCACGCCGTGGCGGTCATGGTCGGTATCGCAGGCGAAGGCGATGTCGTATTTGTCCTTCAGGCCGATCAGGCGCTGCATGGCATAGCGCGATGAGGGGTCCATGCGGATCTTGCCGTCCCAGTCCACGCTCATGAACGCGAACTGCGGGTCGACCACATCGCTGACCACGGTGAGATCCAGTCCGTAGCGCTCGGCGATCGGCGCCCAGTAGTGCACGCCGGCACCGCCTAGCGGATCGACGCCCATGTGCACGCCGGCGGCGCGGATCGCGTCGAAGTCGACGACCTGGGCGAGGTCGGTGACGTAGGCGTCAAGGTAGTCGTGTTCGTGCGTGGTGGACGCTTTGCGCGCCTGGGCGTATGGCATGCGCTTGACGCCGGCGAGCTTCGCCTCCAGCAGCGCGTTCGCGCGCTGCTGGATCCAGCCGGTGATCTCGGTGTCCGCCGGGCCGCCGTTGGGCGGGTTGTACTTGAAGCCGCCGTTGTCCGGCGGGTTGTGCGACGGAGTGATGACGATGCCGTCGGCGAGACCGCTGCTGCGCCCGCGGTTGTAGACCAGGATCGCGTGCGATACCGCCGGCGTCGGGGTGAACTCGCCGCCGCGGGAAACCATGGTTTCCACGCCGTTCGCCGCCAGCACCTCCAATGCATTCTCGAACGCCGGCCCGGACAGCGCGTGGGTGTCGGCACCGATGAAGAGCGGCCCGTCGATGCCCTGGCCCTTGCGGTATTCGCAGATCGCCTGGCTGATGGCCAGGATGTGCGCGGCGTTGAAGCTGCGCGTGAAGGAGCTGCCGCGGTGGCCGGAGGTGCCGAAGGCCACGCGCTGCGTGGGCTCGGACGGGTCAGGCGCGAGTTCGCTGTATGCGGCGAGCAGCGCGGACACGTCGACGAGGATGGATTTGGGTGCGGGCTTGCCCGCGAGGGGGCTGATTTTCTGGCTCATGGTCTATTGCTGGTCGTGGCTGCGGTTGTGGCGTCGTCGCGCAGTGCGCGATAGCGCCGGATCAGCTCGTTCGTCGAGCCGTCGTGGTGCAGGGCCGGAGGCTCGGCGGCGGTGAGCTCGGCAATCGTGGCCTTGGCCAGCTGCTTGCCGAGCTCCACGCCCCACTGGTCGAAGGAATCGATGTCCCAGATCACGCCCTGCACGAATACGCTGTGCTCATAGAGCGCCACCAGGGTGCCGAGCGCGTACGGCGTGAGCCGCCGGGCGAGGATGGTCGTGCTTGGCCGGTTGCCCTCGAACGTGCGGTGCGGCACCAGCGCCTCGGCGACACCTTCGGCGCGCACCTGCGCCGCGGTCTTGCCGAAGGCCAGCGCCTCACCCTGGGCAATCAGGTTGGCGAGCAGCAGGTCGTGCTGGTCGCCGCCGCCTTCGCCATGCACCGGCACCGGGTTCAGGGTTTGCGCGAAGCCGATGAAATCGCAGGGCACCAGGCGCGTGCCCTGGTGCAGCAGCTGGTAGAACGAGTGCTGGCCGTTCGTGCCCGGCTCACCCCAGTAGATCGGCCCGGTGCTGTAGCCGACCGGCGCGCCTTCCCGGGTGACGTGCTTGCCGTTGCTCTCCATGGTCAGCTGCTGCAGGTAGGCGGGAAAGCGCTTCAGGTACTGCTCGTAGGGCAGCACGGCCACCGTCGTCGCGCCCAGGAAATTGCTGTTCCACACCGCGAGCAGCCCCATCAGGGCCGGCAGGTTGCGCGCCAGCGGCGTGCTGCGGAAATGTTCGTCCATGGCATGGAAGCCGGCCAGCATCTCCTCGAAGCGTGCCGTGCCGATCGCCAGCATGGTGGACAGGCCGATGGCCGAGTCCATCGAATAGCGGCCGCCGACCCAGTCCCAGAAGCCGAACATGTTCTCGGCGGCGATGCCGAACTTCGCCACTTCGTCCGCGTTCGTCGAGACGGCCACGAAATGGCTGGCGACCGCCTGCTCGTCGCCCAGCGCGGCCAGACACCAGCGCCGTGCGGCATGGGCGTTGGTCAGCGTCTCCAGCGTGGTGAAGGTCTTGGAGCAGATGATGAACAGGGTTTCGGCGGCATCGAGGTCGCGCGTGGCCTCGCTGAAATCGGTGCCGTCGACGTTGGATACGAAGCGGAACGTCATGTCGCGGTCGCTGTAGGCGCGCAGCGCCTCGTAGGCCATGACCGGGCCGAGGTCGGAGCCGCCGATGCCGATGCTGATGACGTTGCGCAGGCGCTTGCCGGTGTGCCCGCGTCGCTCGCCGCCGCGCACGCCCTCGCTGAACGCGGCCATGCGGTCGAGCACGGCATGCACGTCGGGCACCACGTCATGTCCGCGCACCAGGATCTTCTCGCCCCTGGGGGCACGCAGGGCCACGTGCAGCGCCGGCCGGTCCTCGCTGGTGTTGATGGCGTCGCCGCGGAACATGGCGGCAATCCGCTGCGGCAGGCCGCAGGCCTGTGCCAGCGCGTCGAGCAGGCCGATGGTCTCGGCGTCGACGCGCTGTTTGGCATAGTCCAGGTACAACCCGGCAGCCTCGGCGCTGAAGCGCTCGCCGCGCTTCGGGTCGTCGGCAAAGAACTCGCGCAGGTGCCGGTGGCCGATCTGCGCGGCATGCCGTTGCAGTGCCTGCCACTGCGGGCGCGCAGCGAGTTCCACTGTGCTCACGATGATTTCCTGCCGGAAGCGCCGGAATCAAGTGCACCGGCCTTGTCGACGAGGCGCTGCAGCAGCTCCTTCCAGGACTTCACGAAGGCGGCGGCACCGTCGCGTTGCAGCTTCTCGGCGAGCGCGTCGATGTCCACACCGGAGGCGGCGATCCTGGCCACCACCGCGTCGGCATCACCGCCGTCGACCGGCATGGCGTTGCCGACCGTGCCGTGATCGGCGAACGCGAGCAGGGTCTTGTCCGGGATGGTGTTGATCGTGTCCGGTGCCGCCAGGGCGTCGACGTACATGGTGTCGGGGGCAGCTGGATCCTTGGTGCCGGTGCTGGCCCACAGCACGCGCTGTACCGGGGCACCGGCGGCAGCCAGTTTCTTCCAGCGTGGCGAGGCCAGCAGTTCACGGTAGGCGCGGTAGGTCTGCCGGGCCACGGCGATGCCGAGCTGGTTGTGCAGTTCCTCCGGCAGCTGGGGGTTGGCGGCGACGTCCCAGCGGCTGACGAACAGCGAGGCCACGGAGTGCACGCGGGGATCGAGCCCGACCTTGAGGCGCCGCTCGATGCCGCGCATGTAGGCCTCGGCCACAGCCTGGTATTGCGCGGCGGAGAACAGCAAGGTGACGTTGGTCGGCACGCCGGCGTAGATGCTCTCCTCGATCGCCGGTACGCCTGCGCGCGTGCCGGGAATCTTGACCAGCAGGTTCGCGCACTGCGCCTGGTTGTGGATACGCCGCGCCGCGGCGATGCTGCCTGCAGTGTCACCGGCCAGCAGCGGCGAGACCTCCATCGATACCCAGCCGTCCATGTGTCCGCTCGCGGTGAAAGCCGGCTCGAACAGTTTGGCGGCGCCGCGCAGGTCGTCCAGCGCCAGGTCGATGAACAGGGCCTCGCCGGACAGGCCGCGCCGCAAGCCGTCGCGGATGCCGGCGTCGTAGGCGCTGCCGCTGCCGATGGCCTTGTCGAAGATGCTGGGGTTGGACGTCAGGCCGGTGATGGAGTCCTCGGCGATGTAGCGCGCGAGCGTGCCGTCGTCCAGCAGGCTGCGGGTGATGTTGTCCAGCCACAGGCTCTGGCCCATCTGGTGGAGTGCTTGGGTGGCTTGCATGGGTATCTCCTTGCAGCGTGCAGGCGCTGCGATCAAATGCCGGCCAGCGGCACGGCCGCTGCGGCGCGCCCGAAGCCGTCGGACGCAAAACCACGGATGTCGCCGATGCGCTCCACCTGGAGGTCCGGCGCGGGCTCGATATCCGGCCCCGCTTGCTGCGCGTAGTGGCCCTGGCGCACGAACACCGTGGTCAACCGTGCACCCATGAGCCGCTTCATCTGTGCCAGTACCTGCGCCTTGTCGTCGAGCATCACGTAGTGGCCCGCCGGATAGCGCTTCTGTACCGCATCGAGCATGTCCTGCTTGTGCACGAAGACCATCACCTCGCCATGCAACGCTTCCCAGAGCCCGCTGCGCCGGATCTTGTGCGGCTGCAGGACGGCGTCGCCGTCAGACAGGATGGCCGTGGTGCCGAGCGCCTGCAGGTGCGTGACGGCTTCCAGCGCCTGCGGGTACAGGTTGTCGGCGTAGCCGTAGGTCAGTATCCATTCGCCCAGCCGCAGGATCGCCGGCTCGGCTTCGCGCTCCAGGCGCAGCTGTTGCAGGGCGCCGAAGTAATCGGCGTAACCCACTTCGTCGCGCAGCGCTTCGTACAGATGCCAGTAGCGGTCGCGGCCGTCCGCACCGAAGTCGTCCTGCAGGCGTGCGCCCAGGTCGGCGGCGAAACGGTCGTTGTCGAACAAGGTGTTGTCGACGTCCACCAGGAACACGCAGCAGTCGTCTGGAGCGCCGCGGCTCAGCATGGCTTGGTGGCCTCGGCAGCGGGGTCGTGCCAGCCCTCGGCGCTGCTCACGATGTGCTGGGCCGCGGCCGGGCCCCAGCTGCCCGGCTCGTAGAGTTCCACCCCATGCTCGTGTTTCAGGGCAGGGTCCACCACCGCCCACGCCGCTTCCACGCTCTCGTCGCTGGTGAACAGGGCGTTGTCGCCGCGCAGGGCGTCACCCAGCAGGCGTTCGTAGGGCGACTTGACCGGTCCCGGGCGATGCCGCGCAACCAGCTCCACCGGCTCGCCCTGCATGGTCTCGCCGGCGCGCTTGACGCGCATGCCTTCGGCAATGACCACGTCGGGGCTGAGGCGGAAGCGGAAGTAGTTCGACAATGGCGGGGTGATCGGGTCGAAGATCGACAGCGGTGGCGGCTTCATGTCCACCACCACCTCGGTGGTGGTGATCGGCAGGTGCTTGCCGGCGCGGATGTAGAAAGGCACGCCGGCCCAGCGCCAGGTGTCGATGTGCAGCGCCAGGGCCACGAAGGTTTCGATGTCCGAATCGGCGGCAACGCCTGCGACCCCGCGGTAGCCCTTGAATTGCCCGCGCACCACGTCGCGCGGATTGAGCGGGCGCATGGCGCGGAACAGGCGCAGCTTTTCCGCGCGCAGCGAGGTCGGGTCGCTGCCCACCGGGGCATCCATCGCCAGCAGTGAGGTGACCTGCAGCAGGTGGTTCTGCAGCACATCACGGATGGCGCCGACGCTGTCGTAGAACGCACCGCGACCGGCCACGCCAAAACTCTCGGCCATGGTGATCTGCACGCTGTCGACGTAGCGGTTGTTCCACACCGGCTCCAGCACGGTATTGGCGAAGCGGAAGTACAGCAGGTTCTGCACCGGCTCCTTGCCCAGGTAATGGTCGATGCGGAAGATCGACGACTCGGGAAATACCTCGTGCAGGGTGCGGTTGAGCTGCCGGGCCGAGGCCAGGTCGCGGCCGAAGGGCTTTTCCACCACCACGCGCGCATCGCCCGCGCAGCTGGCCTGCTTGAGGTTCGTCACCACCGTGGAGAAGAAGCTGGGTGGAATGGCCAGATAATGCAGTGGCCGCTTGGCCGCGCCAAGCACGTGGCGCAGTTTGGTGAACGTGGCCGGGTCGTTGTAGTCGCCGTCGACATAGTCGAGGTGG
This sequence comes from Lysobacterales bacterium, assembly GCA_017305055.1. GTDB lineage: Bacteria > Pseudomonadota > Gammaproteobacteria > Xanthomonadales > Rhodanobacteraceae > Rhodanobacter. The sequence goes on along the minus strand of JAFKMZ010000005.1, from coordinate 25,755 downwards.
CTGGCCAGCTGCGCGAATGCCTGTTCGTCGACGCTGCCACCACTGTCCTGGGCCGCCTGGGCGAGGCTGTCGTGCGCGCGCTGGCGCAGTTTTGCGACGCTCCAGCCCGAATGCGCCACGCCGATGATCGGCATGTCCAGTTCGCCGTGTTGGGTCAGTGCCTGCAGCGCGGGGAAGATCTTCTTGTAGGCAAGGTCGCCGGTGGCGCCGAAGAAAACCAACGCATCCGAACGGGGTGTAGCCATGACGGTCAGGTGCTCCATACCAGGGAAGGGACGTGGCGTCGTCGATGGGCGGCGCTGATCACCCGGAGCATGCATCTTGCCACCGTTGTCCGGGACCCGCGGCGAGACGGCAAGTGTGCACGCAGGCAGGTGAAGCATGCGTGTGCCCATGGTCACACGCATGCCGGCGCAGCCACGATGCAGCCACTCCACTCCGCATGATCGCGATACGATGGCAGGACATGGTCAGCGGCGGAAGGCGGGTTCAGGCATGAATGCAGCATCCGACAAGACGCCGACGCCCGGGGACATCGGCCAGGCCCGCCAGCGCCTTGGCGAGCGCATCCGCGAAACCCCGGTGTGGGCGTGGCGTGGCGACTCCATTGCCGCGGCCGCCGGGCCGCGCACCCAGGTCCTGCTGAAACTCGAATTGTTCCAGTACACCGGCACGTTCAAGGCCCGCGGCGCGCTGCTGAACACGCTGGCACTGGACGAAGGGGCGAGGAGCCGTGGGGTGACCGCGGTGAGCGCCGGCAACCATGCCATCGCCACCGCCTTTGCCGCGCGCGTGGTCGGCACCAGCGCCAAGGTGGTCATGCCGAAGACGGCCAATCCGGCGCGGGTTGCCGCGTGTCGTGCCTATGGCGCTGAGGTCGTGCTGACCGACGACGTGTATGCCGCGTTCGAGGAGGTCGAGCGCATCCGCAAGGAGGAAGGCCGCAGCTTCGTGCACCCGTTCGAGGGCGAGTTGACCGTGCTTGGCACCGCCACGGTGGGCTACGAACTGGCGCGGCAGGCGCGGGATCTGGACGCGGTGATCGTGCCCATCGGTGGCGGCGGACTGATAGCCGGCATTGCCTGCGCAGTGAAGCAGATGCAGCCGCAATGCAAGGTTTACGGTGTCGAGCCGGTTGGCGCCGACAGCATGAGCCGCAGTTTCCGCGCCGGTGCGCCGCAGCGGCTGGAACGCGTCGACACCATCGCCGACAGCCTGGCCGCGCCGTACGCCTTGCCATACACCTATGGCTTGGCGCGACGCTTCGTCGACGACATCGTCACCATTCCCGACGCGGCCATGCAGCACGCCATGGGCCTGCTGTTCGCCGACATGAAACTCGCCGTCGAACCGGCCGCTGCCGCCGCCACGGCCGCGCTGTGCGGTCCGTTACGCCAGCGTCTTGAAGGCCAGCGGGTGGCGGTGATCGTGTGCGGATCGAACATCGACCTGCCAAGTTTCGCCCGACAGGCACTGGCCGGGCCCGTGCCACCGCAGGCACCCTGAACACGGCACGCGCACGGCGGGCTGTACCATGCCGGGCATGGACATCTTCAAGACCTTCAGCTTCGAGGCGGCGCACCGCCTGCCGCATGTGCCGGCCGGACACAAGTGCGCGCGCCTGCATGGCCACTCGTTCGTGGTGGAGATCCATGTCGCTGGACCGCTAGCGGCCGACAGCGGCTGGGTGCTCGACTTCGCGGACATCAAGCAGGCGTTCCGGCCCTTGCATGAGTTGCTCGACCACCACTATCTCAACGAGGTCGAAGGTCTGGACAATCCCACCAGCGAACGCATCGCCATCTGGCTGTGGGAGAGGTTGCAACCGAGCCTGCCACTGCTGTCCGAGGTCGTGGTGCGCGAAACCTGCACCTCGGGCTGCCGCTACCGTGGCGAACGTGGGGATCTGCCGGCTTGATGCCCGCGTATGCGGCGGCGCAACGAATGTGGTTGACGACGCAATTCATTGACAATAATGAATTTTAACTAAATACAAGACGGCGGCTGGCAGAATATGTTGCATTGCACAAAAGAACTTGCTAGAGTGTGCCTCAACAACCCACCCTTGTGAGGACACCACCATGACCCAGCAACTCAACAACCAGCTGTTCACCTTCACCAAGCAGTTCACCGACAACGCGTTCAAGGCCCAGGCCCTGGCGCTGAAGAGCCTGGAGGCCGTCGCCGGCAAGCAGCTCAAGGCGCTCGAGGTGCAGAGCCAGGTTTCCGCCGAGTTCGTGGCCGAAGCCATGGATACCCGTGATGTCGACGGCCTGCGCAGCCTGTGGGAAAAGGGCGCCGCCCTGAGCCGTGAGAGCGCCGAGCGTTCGGTTGCCCTGTCGCAGGAAATCCTGGCGATCACGCAGAAGACCGCCGAGTCGCTGAACGCCCTGCTGCAGGAGCAGCGCCAGGCCGCCAACGATGCAGTTGCCGCCCCGGTTGCCGCTGCCAAGAAGGCTGCCAAGTAAGCAGGCACAGCTGCAGGCGGCGTGTCGTTTTGCCGCATGAAAAAGCCGGGCCCAAGGTCCGGCTTTTTCATGCCCGGCTGCGGGATGTCCGCACCCTGGCGATCCCGTCGCATGGTCGTTTCAGGCTGCCAGCGCGCCGGCGCAAGTGGCCGCCGCGGCGGCCTCGCCAGTTTGTGAAAGCAGACGCGTGCTGTTAAACTTCAAAGGCTTTGTGGCGCGGTTTCCAGTTTGGTTTCGGTGCAGCGTCCAGGCCGGGTCCGGTTGGCGGATGAGTCCAGATGATCAACTCCATTGCTGCAAGTCGCCGTTTGGCGACGCGTGTGCTGGCGTGGCAGCTGGTGCTGGTCCTGGCGGCCGCCGCGCTGTTCTTGTTGCAGGGCGTGCGCGCGGCATCGGCGGTGACACTGGGCGGGATGCTGGTCGTGCTGGGAACGGCGGTGCTGGGCCTGCGCTTGTTCGCCGGCCGGCAACGGGTTGGTGCAGGCATGGCGTTGGTCGATCTGCTGGTCGGCATGGCGTTGAAATGGATGGTTTTCATCGTGGGCTTGTATGTGTTGCTGGCGCTTTGGCGGATGCCCGCCCTGGCGGTACTGGCGGGCATGGGAGCGGCCATGGCGGTTAATTTGTTCGCACTGCGATTCAAGGAACAGGCATGAGCACCGAAGCGCCCATGGGGCTCTCCGAGTACATCACCCACCACCTCGGCAACCTGACCGTCCAGGTGGGTCCTGGCGGCTTCTGGACCCTGCAGGTGGACACGCTTGCGGTGTCGCTGATTTTTGCCGTGATCATCAGTCTGTGGTTATGGAGCTTTGCCCGCCGTGCGTCGTCCGGCGTGCCGTCGCGCGGCCAGGCGTTCGTGGAGCTGGTGGTCGAGTTTGTCGACGGTCAGGTCAAGGACGTGTTCCATGGCGATTCGCGCCTGCTGGGGCCCCTGGCACTGACCGTGTTCCTCTGGGTCCTGTTCATGAACCTGATGGACGTGTTGCCGATCGACGCCATCCCGCGTGCCTTGAGCCTGTTCGGAGTGGAGCATTTCCGCGCCGTGCCCACCGCCGAGATCACGACGACGTTTGCCATGTCGCTCACGATCTTCGTGTTGACCATCTTCTACAGTTTCCGGGCCAAGGGCTTTGGCGGCTACATGAAGGAGGTGTTCACCGAACCCTTCGGACCGTGGCTGGCGCCGCTGAACCTGCTGATGAACCTCATCGAGATGGTGAGCAAGCCGGTCAGCCTGGCCATGCGGCTGTTCGGCAACATGTATGCCGGCGAGCTGGTGTTCATGCTGTTGGCCGGCATGATCGGCGCGGGCAGCGCCGTGCTGTTCGGCCTGGGTGTCGTGGGTTACCTGGCCTGGGGCATCTTCGAGCTGCTGATCATCCTCATCCAGGCGTTCATCTTCATGGTGCTGAGCGTGGTCTACATCGCCATGGCCCAGCAGCATCACTGATTTCACACACTTTCGATCAACCGCTTTCCCCTGCAGGAGAATCCCGTGGAAACTTTGCAACAGCTCATCGGCAACATCCAGGCATTTACCGCCATCGGCGCGGGACTCATGGTCGGTCTGGGCGCGCTCGGCGCCTGTATCGGCATGGGCGTGATGGGTTCCAAATTCCTTGAGGCGGCAGGACGGCAGCCGGAGCTGATGCCGGTGCTGCAGTCGCGCATGTTCCTGCTGGTCGGCCTGATCGACGCGTCGTTCCTGATTTCACTGGCCATCGGCCTGTTCTTCGCCTTCAGCAACCCCTTGCTGCAGGCGGTCAGGACTGCGGCTGGCGGCTGATGCCGTCTGGTCCGATCGACTTCGTGTCCATTCCTGCTGAACCACGGGTAGCGTATCCATGAACCTCAATGCCACGCTCATTGGCGAAGTCATCGCCTTTGCATTGCTGATCTGGTTTTGCATGCACTTCATCTGGCCGCCGCTGCTGAATGCCATCAGCGAGCGCCAAAAGAAGATTGCCGATGGCCTCGAGGCTGCCGAACGTGCACGTGTCGAGCTGAAGCAGGCCGGCACCCAGGTGGCGGACGAGGTGCGCAAGGCCCGGCAGCAGGCGAACGAGATCCTGGGCCAGGCCCAGCAGCAGGCCAACCAGGTCATGGAAAAGGCGCGCGCCGATGCGCAGCAGGAGGTCGGTCGCCAGCAGGCCGTGGCACAGGCCAATCTCGAGCGCATGACCCAGAACGCACGCGAGCAGCTGCGTGACCAGGTCGCGAGCCTGGCCGTGCGTGGTGCGGAGAAGATCCTGCAGCGCGAGGTTGACCCGGCAGTGCACAAGGCGCTGCTCGACCAGTTGGTCGCCGAGATCTGACCGGCCATGGAGACTGCAACCCTGGCTCGACCCTACGCGCGCGCGGCCTTCGAGGTGGCGCGGGACACGGCCTCGCTGGAGGCCTGGTCCAAGGCGCTGGCATTTGCCGCGGACGTGGCGGCTGATCCGCGCATCGCCGCGTTGGGCAACGACCCGCGCGTGCTGCCCGCGCAGCTGGTGGCACTGCATCGCCCGGCGGACGTCGCGGCGGATGCCCCGTTTGCGCAGTTCCTCGGCGAAATGGCCGAGCAGCGACGCATGGCCGTGCTGCCGGAAGTGGCGCGACTGTACGAGGCGTACAAGCGCGAGTCCGAGTCGCAGCTGCTGGTCAAGGTGACCAGCGCGATGGCGTTGAGCGAGGCGCAGGTCGAACAGATCCGCGCGTCGCTGAAGCGTCGCTTCCAGCGCGAGATCGAGCTGGAGTCGCACGTGGATCCGGCCCTTCTGGCTGGCGCGGTGATCGACACCGGCAGCGAAGTGATCGATGGCTCCGCGCGCGGCCGGCTGGCGCGCCTGTCGGCCGGCTTGGCAATTTGAGTCAGCGCGAAACCGGCTTCGCGACCGCAAGACCGGCCTGCCGGGGCCGCGCTCCAGAACAGAATTTCGCTACCAAAAATTCGGGATGACGACCATGTCCAGCACCACCTTGAATCCATCCGAGATCAGCGAACTGATCAAGAACCGCATCGAGCAGTTCAAGCTTGGTGCCGAGGCGCGCAACGAGGGCACGCTGATCAGCGTCTCCGACGGCATCGTGCGCATCCATGGCCTGGCCGACGCGATGCAGGGCGAGATGATCGAGCTGCCTGGCAATGCCATTGCCCTGGCGCTGAACCTGGAGCGCGATTCGGTCGGCGCGGTGGTGCTTGGCGACTACACGCACCTGCGCGAAGGCGATACCGCCAAGACCACGGGCAGGATTCTCGAGGTGCCGATCGGCCCCGAGCTGCTCGGCCGCGTGGTCGACGCGCTGGGCAATCCCATCGACGGCAAGGGTGCGATCGGTGCCAAGCTGACCGCGCCGGTCGAGAAGGTCGCGCCGGGCGTGGTCTGGCGCCAGTCGGTCGACCAGCCGATGCAGACCGGCTACAAGTCGGTCGATTCCATGATCCCGATCGGCCGCGGCCAGCGCGAGCTGGTCATCGGCGACCGCCAGACCGGGAAGACCGCGCTCGCGATCGACGCGATCATCAACCAGAAGAACTCCGGCATCAAATGCGTGTACGTGGCGATCGGCCAGAAGCGCTCGTCGATTGCCAACGTGGTGCGCAAGCTGGAAGAGCACGGCGCGCTGGCCAACACCATCGTGGTGGTCGCCTCGGCTTCCGAGTCGCCGGCGCTGCAGTACATCGCGCCGTACGCCGGCTGCGCCATGGGCGAATACTTCCGCGACCGCGGCCAGGATGCGCTGATCGTCTATGACGACCTGTCCAAGCAGGCCGTCGCCTATCGCCAGATCTCGCTGCTGCTGAAGCGCCCGCCAGGCCGCGAAGCCTACCCCGGTGACGTGTTCTACCTGCACAGCCGCCTGCTCGAGCGCGCCTCGCGCGTGTCCGCGGCCTACGTCGAGAAGTTCACCAACGGCGAGGTCAAGGGCAAGACCGGCTCGCTCACCGCGCTGCCGATCATCGAGACCCAGGCTGGCGACGTGTCCGCATTCGTGCCGACCAACGTGATCTCCATCACCGATGGCCAGATCTTCCTGGAGACGGACTTGTTCAACGCCGGCATCCGCCCGGCCGTGAACGCCGGCATTTCCGTATCCCGCGTGGGTGGCTCGGCGCAGGCCAAGATCGTCAAGAAGCTGTCCGGCGGCATCAAGCTCTCGCTGGCGCAGTTCCGCGAGCTGGCTGCGTTTGCGCAGTTTGCCTCGGATCTGGACCCGGCGACGCGTGCCCAGCTCGACCGCGGCCAGCGCGTCACCGAGCTCATGAAGCAGAAGCAGTACGCGCCGCTGTCGATCGCCGAGCTGGCGGTGTCGGTGTACGCCGCCGAACAGGGTTACCTGGACGACCTGGCGGTGGACAAGGTACTGGCCTTCGAGGCCGGCCTGCACGCCTTCATGCACCAGAACCACGAGGAGCTGATGCAGCGCATCGTCGCCACCGGCAACTGGGACAAGGACATAGAGGCCGAATTCAAGTCTGCCCTGGACGACTACAAGAAGACCGGCAGCTGGTGATTGAGCCGGGAATCGGGAATCGGGAGCTGGAAATCGGAACAGCAGCAGCGCAGCGCGTTCCGCTTCAAACGATTCCCGATTCTCCATTCCCGATTCCCCCGAGCGAGTAAAGCGAGCGAGTAGACCATGGCCAGCGGACGCGAGATCAAAACCAAGATCAAGAGCACGCAGAACATGCGCAAGGTGACGCGCGCGCTGGAAATGGTCTCGGCCTCGAAGATCCGCAAGGCCCAGGACCTGATGAAGGCGTCGCGGCCCTACGCACGGGCGATGCGCAAGGTCATCGCGCACATCGCCCAGGCGAACACTGATTTCAGCCATCCGTTCCTGGTGCAGCGTGATCCGGTGGCGCGCGTCGGCTACATCGTGGTGGCCACCGACCGCGGCCTGTGCGGCGGCCTCAACTCCAACCTGTTCCGCCGCCTGCTGCCGCAGATCCACGACTGGCAGCAGCAGCACGTGCAGGTGGACGTGGTGGCGATCGGGCAGAAGGCGGTGCAGTTCTTCAGCCACATCAAGAGCGTGAACCTGATCGGCAGCGTCGGCCAGCTGGGCGAGCAGCCGAAGCTGGAGAAGCTGATCGGCGCGGTCAAGGTGATGCTTGATGCCTATCGCAGCAACGGCGTGCAGCGGGTGTTCCTGGCCTACAACGATTTCGTCAACACCATGGTGCAGAAGCCGACCATTGACGCGCTGTTGCCGCTGCCGCTGGTGGCCGCGGAAATGGAGGCGCACCAGGCTGCCGGCGAGTCGGCCTACGCTGGCGTCGCGCTGGAGCGTGCGCACACCTGGGATTATCTGTACGAGCCTGACGCCGAGACCGTGCTGGGCTACGTGCTCGACCGCTACATCGAATCGGTGGTGTACCAGGCCTCGCTGGAGAACCTGGCCAGTGAGCACGCCGCGCGCATGGTGGCGATGAAGGGCGCCTCGGACAATGCGAACAAGGTGATCGACGAGCTGACGCTGAGCTACAACAAGGCGCGCCAGGCGGCGATCACCCAGGAAATCAGTGAAATCGTAGGAGGAGCGGCCGCGGTGTAAGTGTATTGGTGTGATCTTCCATGATCACGAAAGTTGGAGTTTGCAGTGCATAGCAACGGACCATTCACCATCTGCGACATCAAAAGCGGCCATCCTTGGCCGCAGTTGAACCAGTACGATCATCCGTGATCGCAAAGCAAGATCAAACAGCAACCATCCGTGGTTGCACTCTTGAATAAAGCGACGCTTCGACGGCGCTGTGGTGACAACCTGAAAGAATTCAACTGGAGTTATCGGCATGAACCAGGGCAAAGTTGTTCAGATCATCGGCGCGGTCGTCGACGTGGAGTTTGCGCGGGACCAGGTGCCGGAGGTGTATGACGCACTGAAGATCGACGGCACCGAGATCACGCTGGAAGTGCAGCAGCAGCTCGGCGACGGCATCGTGCGCACGATTGCGCTGGGCTCCACCGAGGGCCTGAAGCGTGGCCTTGAGGCACGCAACACAGGCGCCGGCATCAAGGTGCCGGTGGGCAAGGCCACCCTGGGCCGTATCATGGACGTGCTCGGCAACCCGATCGACGAGATCGGCCCGATCGATGCGCAGGATCATTGGGAGATCCACCGCGAGGCGCCGGCCTACAGCGACCAGGCGGCGGCCAACGACCTGCTGGAAACCGGCATCAAGGTGATCGACCTGGTGTGCCCGTTCGCGAAGGGCGGCAAGGTCGGCCTGTTCGGCGGCGCCGGCGTCGGCAAGACCGTGAACATGCTGGAGCTGATCAACAACATCGCCACCCAGCACGCCGGCCTGTCGGTGTTCGCCGGCGTCGGCGAGCGCACCCGCGAGGGCAACGACTTCTACCACGAGATGCAGGAAGCGGGCGTGGTCAAGCTGGACAACCTGCCCGAGTCCAAGGTCGCGATGGTCTACGGCCAGATGAACGAGCCGCCTGGCAACCGCCTGCGCGTGGCCCTGACCGGCCTGACCATGGCCGAATATTTCCGCGACGAGAAGGACGCCAGCGGCAAGGGCAAGGACGTGCTGTTCTTCGTCGACAACATCTACCGCTACACGCTGGCCGGTACGGAAGTGTCGGCACTGCTCGGCCGCATGCCCTCGGCCGTGGGTTACCAGCCGACGCTGGCCGAGGAGATGGGCGTGCTGCAGGAGCGCATCACCTCGACCAAGACCGGTTCCATCACCTCGATCCAGGCCGTGTACGTGCCTGCCGATGACTACACCGACCCGTCGCCGGCCACCACCTTCGCGCACCTGGACTCCACCGTGGCGCTGTCCCGCGACATCGCCAGCCTGGGCATCTACCCGGCCGTCGATCCGCTGGCCTCCACCAGCCGCCAGCTCGATCCGCTGGTGATCGGCCAGGAGCACTACGACGTGGCCCGTCGCGTGCAGGGCACGCTGCAGCGCTACAAGGAGCTCAAGGACATCATCGCCATCCTCGGCATGGACGAGCTCTCCGAGACCGACAAGCAGACCGTGACCCGCGCGCGCAAGGTCGAGCGCTTCTTCAGCCAGCCGTTCCACGTGGCCGAGGTGTTCACCGGCGCCCCGGGCAAGTACGTGCCGCTCAAGGAAACGATCCGCGGCTTCAAGATGATCATCGACGGCGAGGTCGACCACCTGCCGGAGCAGGCGTTCTACATGGTCGGCACGATCGATGAAGCCATCAAGAAGGCCGAGGACATGGGCGCCAAGAAGGCCGCCTGAAAAACGGGGAATCGGGAATCGGGAGCAGGGAATCGGAAAGGCGGCCGCACCGCTCCGGACCATTCCCGATCCCCCACTCCCGATTCCCGTCGAACGAGCCTAGCGAGAGAGAACCATGGCAACCATCCGTGTCGAAATCGTCAGCGCCGAAGCCGAAATCTATTCGGCCGACGCCACCATGGTGATTGCCACCGGGGAAGCGGGCGAGCTAGGCATTGCGCCCCGGCACACGCCGCTGATCACGCGCCTCAAGCCCGGGCATGTGGATGTGTTGCTCGCCAATGGCGAGCGCCAGCAGTTCTACGTTTCCGGTGGCATGCTCGAGGTGCAGCCGCAGGTGGTCACCGTGCTGGCCGACACGGCCGCGCGCGCCGCCGACCTGGACGAGGCCGCCGCGCTGGCGGCGAAAAAGCAGGCCGAGGACGCGCTGGCCAATGGTGGCGAAGAGCTTGACGTCACGAAGGCGCAGATCAAGCTGGCCCAGGCCATGGCGCAGCTGCAGGAGCTGGAGCGCCTGCGCCGCAACCTGCGTCACTGAGGCGCCGGGCTTGCCGGCTCAGAGCTTGTCCGGCCCGCCGCGCAACCAACGTTCCAGCAAGGCCTTGTCGTAGTACAGCGATTCGCCGCTGCGTGCCCCGGGGGCATTCTGGCCGTCCCGCAGATAGTTGAGGCCGCGCAACACGCGCTTGCCCTCGCGCAGCACCTTGCCGTCCTGGTCGGTCAGCTGGAAGGTCAGGTCGATGCGGGGCACGTAGATGTCGCGCATCATGCGGATGTGGTCTGTTTGCGGCCCTCGCCCGGGTTCGTAGGCGCCAGCCAGTTGGATGTCGGTGATGTCCACGTGCAACCGTTGGCCGGGCGCCAGGATCTTCTCGCCACGCTTGACCAGATAGTCCTTCAACTCGGTCAGGTAGTCGACGTGGTTGAAGCGGTCCTGCATGCCGAACATGCGGTTTTCGGCGAAATTTTCCGGGTTTATGTAGGTCACCGAGACACGCGCAGCGGTTGCGGCTTCCTGCGCCGCATGGGCAGGCGCGGCGGCCGTCACCGACAGCGCGGCGACGGCCAGCAACACCGTGGTGAAAAGGCCGGGCAAGCTCAGGCGCTGCATGTTGTTTGCCTCCATGGGGGACGACGCAAGCTTGGCATGGGCATTGTTGCACTTTTGTGTGCATCGACGTGGCACCAGCCTCCGGCGCGGCCGGTCCATGCCCTGGCGTCGTCCCGCCCGATACGTGGCCTTGACGAAGCAGCGGCTAGCGTGGTCAGTGGGCGTCCGCGGAGCGTGTCATGACCTTGCTTTTCCGCCGTACGGCTGCCTGGCTGCTCGTCGTCATCGTCGTGCTGGTGGCCTTGCGCCTGGCCCTGCCGTATCTGGTCAAGGACTATCTCAACCGGCACATGGACCACATGGGCGACTACCACGGCCAGGTTGCCGAGGTCGGCATCGCGCTCTGGCGCGGGGCATACACGCTGGACGGACTGCGCGTGGACAAGGTCAGCGGCAAGGTTCCGGTGCCGCTGTTTGCCGCCACCCGGACCGACATCTCGCTCAGCTGGCACGCGCTCCTGCGTGGCCGGCTCCGCGGCAAGGTCGTCTTTGCGCACCCCACGCTCAATTTCGTCGATGGTGGGAGCGATGCCGAGCAACAGGTGGGCAAGGGCGTGAACTGGCGCGTGCAGCTGCAGAAGCTGATGCCGATGCAGCTCGACGAGCTGACGGTGCATGACGGCGTGGTGACGTTCCGCAACTTCGTCTCCAAGCCGCCAGTCGACCTGAAGATGACCGACGTCGAGGGTACGGTACGCAACCTCGGCAACGGCGACCGGCGGCAAGGCCGTCGCGTGGCCACCATGCAGGCGAGCGCCAGAGTGCTTGGGGATGCGCCATTGCAGGCCAGCGCCAGCTTCGACCCGCTCGAGCAGCGCGGCGATTTCAAGCTGGATCTGCGCATCACCGGCATCCAACTGGTTCGGCTCAATGACCTGGCGCGCGCTTACGCCAAGCTGGACTTCGCCGCCGGCAATGGTGACTTCGTGATGCAACTCGAGGCGAGGGATGGCCTGCTGGAGGGCTACGCCAAACCCCTGCTGCACGGGGTCAGGATCTTCAGCTGGAAGCAGGACGTGGAGCAGGAGCACGGGAATCCGCTGCGCCTGGCCTGGGAAGCGGCGGCGCAGGCCGTCACCTCGATCTTCAAGAACCACAGGGAAGACCAGTTTGCCACCCGCGTGCCGATCAGCGGCCGCATCGACGACAAGCGGCTGGGCACCTGGGATGCCGTCGTCGGCGTGCTGCGCAACGCCTTCGTCAAGGCCTATACGCCGCAGCTGGAGCATTTGCCGGCGATGCCCGACAAATCCTGAGTACGCCTGCCGTGGCGGGCGCGGCAGCGGCTGCTATCCTGCATGGCTGCTACCGACCGGTGGTCAAGCGAGATGAAGACTTCCAACCTCCACGTCCTGATCCTGGCCGCCGGTGCGGGCACGCGCATGCGTTCCAACCGCGCCAAGGTGCTGATGCCGCTGGCAGGGCGCCCCCTGCTGGCCCATGTGCTCGATGCCGCACGTGCCTTGCAGCCGGTGGCCATCCATATTGTCCATGGCGCCCATGGCGATCAGGTGCAGGCGGCGTTTGCCGACCAGCCCGACCTCGACTGGATCCTGCAACCCGAGCGCCTCGGCACCGGCAACGCCGTGCAGCTCGGCCTGGCGGCAATTCCCGACGCGGCGCAGGTGCTGGTGCTGTATGGCGACGTGCCGCTGATCGGCGTCGCCACCCTGCGCCAGTTGCTGGACGCCGACGGCGTGTTTCGCCTGCTCACCGCGCGCCTGGCAGTGCCGTATGGTTATGGACGCGTGCTGTGCGATGGTATCGGTCGCGTGCAGATGGTGGTCGAGGAGCGCGATGCCGATACCGCGCAGCGCGCGCTTGACCGGGTCAACACCGGCATCCTGGTGGCCGAGGCCCGTGCGCTGCGGGGCTGGGTGGGTCGGCTCACCCGCAACAACGAACAGGGTGAGTACTACCTCACCGACATCTTCCGCATGGCGGCCGACGACGACCAGGCGGCGTTCAGTGTCGAGTGCCTCGATCCGGAGGAGGCCTTTGGGGCCAACGATGCGGTGCAGCTGGCCGGCCTGGAAGCGGCCTATCGGCATCGCGCGACCCGGCAGTTGCTGGATCGCGGTGTACGCCTTGCCGATCCCTCGCGGCTCGACGTGCGCGGCGTGGTGGAGACCGGGCACGACGTCGAGCTCGACGTGGACGTGGTGCTGGAGGGCCGGGTCCGCCTGGGCGACGACGTGTCCATCGGCCCATTCACCCGTCTGCAGGATGTGCAGCTCGCCGCCGGCACCGTGGTGCGTGCGCATTGCGACTTGCAGGGCGTGGTCACCCACGGTCCCTGTGTCATCGGCCCGTTTGCGCGGTTGCGTCCGGGCACCGAGCTGGACGCCGGGGTACACGTCGGCAATTTCGTCGAGGCCAAGAACACGCGCATCGGCACGGGCAGCAAGGCCAATCACCTCACCTACCTGGGGGATACGACCGTAGGGCGCGAGGTCAACATCGGCGCCGGCACCATCACCTGCAACTACGACGGCGTGAACAAGTTCCGCACCACGATCGACGATGGCGCGTTCATCGGTTCCAATACCGCACTGGTGGCACCGGTGACCGTCGGTACGCGGGCCACGATCGGCGCCGGATCGGTGATCACCAGCGACGCGCCGTCAGGCGAGCTGACCGTTTCGCGTGAGCGCCAGCACACCGTACCCGGCTGGAAACGTCCGACGAAGAGATAGGGCGGTCCCAGGCCGCGCGCCGCATTCAGCGGTAGCGCCAGCCGTCGATCTCTACCAGCAGCTCGCTACGGCAGACGTCTGCCTGCAGCAGCAGCAGGGGTACTCCGGGTAGGCGTTGCTGCAGCAGTGCCTGCACGGCCGCGGCATCCTCCGCATGGCGCACGTAGACCTTGAGCGGTGAGCGCGCATTGAATCCGGCCGGCATGTGCGTGCTGGCCAGCAGGGCGTCCAGGTTGACGAGGATCTCGTCGGCCTGGGCCAGCAGGTCGTCCCGGTGCGCGGAGCTGTGCCCGACGACGGCCGCGGTGCCGGAGATGGCCAGCGCGTCATGCGCCGGCAGGATCGTGGCGCGCGCGAACCGCGGCGCGGCAGGGCCGTATTGCCTCGGGTAGCGCCAGGCGCTGACCTGGCGGGGATTTTCCACGGGTGTCCCGGCCTGATCGCAGGCCAGCAGGTACACCTGCAACAGGTGCGGCGGGCCGTGATGGCCGAGCGCACTGGCCGCGGGAAACACGTCGGCGAAGAACTCGCCCATGCCCTGCGCGCGCCCGGCACAAAACAGCTTGTAGCGTTCAGCGTCGCCATGGCCCTGGTTGATTGCCGCCTGGTAATTCCACAGACGCAGCACGTGGCGTTCCGACCGGCTGCCGAGAAACGCGCACAGACGCGCATAGGCATGCGCCGCCGCGTGCTCTGGGCCGCCGTGCTCGCGCTCGTCGACGTCGATGGCGGCAAACAGCCAGCCGCCGCCCGCCGACCAGCGCAGGGCGCCGTCGCGGCCACTGCCGACTGGCACGTCGACCTGCCACACCTCCATCGGCGCCCTGTACTGCAGCGGTTCCAGCGGCACCTGCAGCCAACGTGGATCCTGCGCCGCCGTGGCGCGATGGCCAAAGCCGAAGACCGCCAGCACCGTGGGGTCGTCGAGCACCTCGTTGGCGGTGTGGTCCCGGTAGGAGACCCGCGGAGCGTGGCGTGTTGGGGTGGTCAAGAGGGGATTTTTGCGGCCTGAATCCATAGCCTGCCATTCTGGCCAAGAAATCCGCCATGGTACACTGCATGCGCACCGCCACCGGGGGCGGCAACATACCTGCCGATGGAAGGAAAGCATGGCGGAGCAGACCACGGCCGAGCACGAATTGGCCACCTTGATCGTGGCGTGCCTGAATCTGGAAGACCTCGATGCCGCGCAGATCGAGCCGGAGGCTGCGCTGTTTGGCGGCGAGCTGGGGCTCGATTCGATCGACGCCCTGGAGATCGCCCTCGCCGTGTCCAAGCACTACGGCTTCCAGCTCCGTTCAGACAACCCGGAAAACCGCCGGATCTTCACCAGCTTGCGCAGCCTGTCCGCGCACATCGAACAGCACCGCGTGCATTGAGCATGGTCGGCTTCGTCACGTCCCGTTGCAGGCGCAGATGGCAGGCTGCCGCTTTCACCGGGAGGCGGCCGGACCGTGGCTGCGTGACGCTTTGATGGGCCGAGCTGCACAGGAACGTGACACCTCGACGGCGCGCTCCGCGAGCTTCGGCGCCGCGGTCGGCCGCAGTCGCGATGCCGTAGCGGGTTTCAGTCCGGTCTTGCGGCGCGGGCGGGAGTGCTGATGGCGGCCGCCATGCCGGGGCCGATGACACCGCGCGCATGCTGGCCCCTGCTGCTGGCCTGTCCGTTGCTCGCGCTGGCGGGGGCGCTCAGCCATCACGTCGCCCTGGCCTTGCTGGCGCTGGCCCTGTTCGTCACCCTGGCCATGCTGCCCGCCCTGGAGCGGCGGCAACCTCGGCCCTGGCTGGCGTGGGTGGGATTGCAGGCGGCGTTGGCGCTGGTGGCCTGGCTCGGGTTTGCCGGCCTCCTGCTGGAGGCCGTGCCGGTGGCGGTCAACGCGGTCCTGGCCTGGTTGTTTGCCCGCACCGTGTCGCGTCCGCGGCCGTTGATTGCCTGCTGCATCGTCGCGGTGGAGGGCGAGGCACGCTTGCGCGAGCCTGGCGTGGCGCGCTATGCGCGCCGGCTCACCGTATTCTGGGCGGCGCTGCTGGCCGCCAATGCGTTGCTCCTGGCGTGGCTGCTGGCGTGCGTGCCGCAGGTCGGTGTGCTGGCACGCCTGGGCCTGGATTCCGCATGGCACGGGGATGCCCGCTGGGCCACGACCTGGCTGGAGGTGGGTGGCTATGCACTGCCCGCCATGCTTTTCGTGCTCGAGTACGGCTACCGGCGCTGGCGCTGGCGCCACCTCCAGCATCCGGGTCTGGCGGAGATGCTGCTGCGCCTGGCGGCACAATGGCCGCGTCTGCTGCGTGACCGGGGTGTGCCGGAATGACGGGCCTGACGACGTTCACACAGGCATGTTGCGTCGATCCGTGTCATCCGGCCCTGGCCGGACACTTCCCGCAGCGTCCGCTGGTTCCCGGCGTGACCCTCCTGGAGCAGGTGGCGCTGGCGCTGCGGGCATGGCGGCAGCAACGTCTGGCGCGCGTGGTGGAGGCCAAGTTCATCGCCCCCTTGCTGCCGGCCCAGCTGGCGCAGCTGCGGTTGACGGCGCCCGTCGACAGCCTGCGTGTGTCCTTCGTGATCGAATGCGCCGGCGCGGTTCTGGCCCGCGGTATCGTGGAGGCCGCGCCATGAAGGCGGCGTCGCCCTGGCATGGGCGTCCCGAGGGCGGTGGGCGCTTTGCGATCTGGTTGATCCGATGCATTGCCTTGTACGGCGGCCGCCGGCTGGCGCGCGCCTGCCTGTACCCGATTACCGGATATTTCTATCTGCGCCGTGGTTCGGAGCGGCGGGCGTCGCGCGATTACCTGGGACGCGTGTTCGGCCGCGCGCCGACGCGTTGGCAGGTGCTGCGGCATGTGCATTGTTTCTCCGCGACCATCCTGGATCGGGTGTTCTGGCTGGCTCAGGGCGAACGGCCGTTCGCGATCGAGACCCAGGGCCTGGAGCAGCTGGAGCAGCTCGTCGCCCGTGGCCAGGGCGTGCTGCTGCTCGGCTCGCACCAGGGCAGCTTCGAAGCCTTGCGCACCATCAGCAGCCGGCGCCCCGGGCTTGCCTTGCGCGTGGTGTTGGACAAGCAGCAGACGCCGGCGTTGACCGCGCTGCTGGAGGCGCTGGCACCGGGTGTCGGGGCCAGCGTGATCGATGCCGCCCAGGGCGGCCCGTGCATGGCCCTGGCCATGGCCGAGGCCTGCGCCAGCGGTGCGCTGGTGGCCCTGCTGGCGGACCGCGGCCGTGAACGTGAAGTCTTGCGCCGGGCGGAGCTGCTGGGCGCGCCGGCGCCGTTCCCGACCAGTCCCTGGTTGCTGGCCAACAGCCTGCGGGTGCCGGTCGTGCTGTGCTTTGGCCTGTACCTTGGCGGCAACCGCTACCGCCTGGTGTTTGAGCCGTTTGCCGAGCGGGTCGAGATCCCGCGGCGCGGGCGCGACACGGCACTCGACGCGTTGATTGCCCGCTATGCCCAGCGGCTGGAATATTACATGCGGGTCGCGCCCTACAACTGGTTCAACTTCTATGACTTCTGGCAAGCCAATCCAGCGCCTGCGGAAGCGCCGGCGGCTGTCGCTGCTGATTCCGGCCCTGCTGCTGCCGGCCTTGGCGACCGCGCCAGCGCGTGAGCTCCAGGCTCCGGCCGGCGCCGCCACCACGGCGTCTGCTACGTCCGCGACGGCATTGATCGCCGCGCTCGGGCGCCCGGCGCCGGCGCGCACGGCATTCGCCGAGGCGCGCTTCCTGCGCATGCTGGACCGGCCGCTGGTGGTCTCCGGGGAGCTGGCCTGGCTCGGCGGCGACCGCCTCGAGCGCGAGGTGCGTGCGCCGCGGGCGGAGCGCTACAGCATTGCCGACGGCAAGGTCACCCAGCAGCGCCCGGGACAGGCACCGCGTCAGTTTGCACTCGGCCGGGCGCCCCAGCTGCAGGTCTTGCTGGACAGCTTCGTGGCCCTGCTCAGCGGTGACGGCGAACGCCTGCAGCAGGCGTTCGCCGTGCATGCCAGCGGCGAAGCGTCCGCGGCCTGGCGCCTCAGCCTGACCCCCCGCGACGCCAAGGTCGCGCGCAGCGTGGCCGGCATCGTCATCGACGGCCGCGCCGGCGAGGCGCACTGCATGCAGGTGCGTGAGGCCGACGGCGACCTCAGCATCGACCTGCTGGGTGCGTTGGCGGCCGACATGCCGACGCAGCCCACCGTCGAGACGCTGCAGGCATTGTGCGACGGCGCACGCTAACATGGGTCGCGGCGCACGGTTCGGCTTGTTGCTCGGCTGGCTGCTGGCGCTCGCGGCCCTGGGCTGGCTGATTGGCCAGCGCCTGCACGTCACCACCGACCTGCGCAGCTTCATGCCGGCGCCCACCACGCCGGACCAGCGTCTGCTGCTGGATCAGCTGGGTTCCGGGCCGGCCTCGCGTCTGTTGCTGCTGGCCATCGATGGCGCCCCGCCGGCGCAGCTGACCGCGCTCAGCCGGCGCCTCGCCACCAGCCTGGCGGGTGACCCGCGCTACAGCGAGGTGTTGAACGGCAACCTGGACCTTGGCACCCTCGATCCGGGCCTGCTGCCATACCGCTACCTCCTCTCGCCCACCCTGGACAGCCAGCCGCTGGACGAGGCGTTCCTCGCCGACCAGTTGCAGCAGCGCGTGGATGACTTGTCCTCCCCGGGCGCCAGCCTGCTGAAGCCGCTGCTGCCGCGCGATCCCACCCTGGAGGTGCTCAAGCTGGCCGAGTCCTGGGCGCCGCCGCACACGCCGGAGCTGCGCGATGGCGTCTGGTTTTCCGCACGCGATGGCGCGTTGCTGCTGGTGCAGACCGCCGCCGCCGGTTTCGACCCCGGCGCCCAGGAAGCAGCGGTGGCGGGTATCGAGCAGGCGTTCGCGGCCCTGCCGGATCGCGGCGAAGCCAAGTTGGCATTGAGCGGACCGGGCTACTTCAGCGTGGTGCTGGGCGCGCAGACCCGGCACCAGGCGGAATGGATCGGGCGCGTTTCCACGGTGGGCTTCGTGCTGTTGCTGCTGCTGGCCTACCGCAGCGTGCGTTCGTTGCTGCTGTCGGCCCTGCCGATCGCGAGCGCCGCCCTGGCCGGCATCGCCGCCCTGACCCTGGTCTACCCGCAGGTGCACGGTATCACCCTGGCGTTCGGCTTCACCCTGCTCGGCGTGGCGCAGGAATACCCGATACGCGTGCTCAGCCATCGCCGCGCCGGCGAGGACGCCGTGGCTAGCGTGCGCAGCCTGTGGCCGCTGCTGCTCACCGCGATCGCCTCGGCCTGCATCGCCTACCTGGCGTTCTACGCCTCGGGCGTCGCGGGCTTGCAGCAATTGGCCGTGTTCACCATTGTCGGCCTGCTGGTGGCCGGCTTCAGCACGCGCTACCTGCTGGTGCACCTGCTGCCGCGGCGGGTGCACGACGTGGCTGACCTGCGCTGGCTGGCGCGGGCGAGGCAGTGGGTCGATCACCTGCCGCGGCCGGCCTGGGTGCCGCTGCTGGTGGGCGCGCTGATCGTGGGGTTGCTGGCCGTGGCCCCGGGGCCGTTCTGGCAAAACGACTTGGCCGCATTGACCCCGCTGCCGCCCAGCCTGCTGCAGCGCGACGCACGCCTGCGTGAGGCACTGGGCGCGCCGGACGTGCGTTACCTGCTGGTGCTGCAGGCACCGACCGCGCAAGGTGTGCTGGCCCTGTCGCAGTCGCTGCAGGGGCGGGCCGATGCGCTGGTTGCGCGGCATGCGGTCGACGCGCTGGAGTTGCCCTCGCGCTACCTGCCGCCGGTGGCGCTGCAGCGCCAGCGCCAGGCGCGCCTGCCGGATCGGGCCACGCTGCAGTACGAGCTGCAGCAGGCCTTGCAGGGCTTGCCGTTCCAGCCAGGCCTGTTTGCGCCCTTCGTGGCCGATGTCGAGGCGGCCCGCCATCTGCCGCCGCTGACTCCTGCGCAGTTCGAGCGCAGCCCGCTCGGCCAGCGTCTGGCGGCGATGCTGGTGGAGCAGGATGGACAATGGTTTGGGTTGGCGAGCGTGAGTGGCGTTCACGATGTCGCGGCCTTGCAGGCGCTGGGTGAGGGCAGCCATGGTGACGTGCGCCTGCTCGATCTCAAGGCCGCCTCGGAGGCGCTGGTGGCGACCTACCGCAGTCGCATCCTGCATGCCCTGCTGGGGGCTGCGCTGCTGCTGGTGCTGACCATCGGCGTGGCCTTGCGCAGTGCGCGCCGGGCCTGGCACGTGCTGGCACCGATGACCCTGGCCACCTTTCTGGTGCTGGCCGTTGAGCGTGTGGCAGGGATCGAGATTTCCCTGTTCCACCTGGTCGCGCTGATCCTCGCCGGCGGCCTCGGCCTGCACTACGCGCTGTTCTTCGAGCGTGATACCGGCGAGCCCGCCGAGCAGCGGCGCACCCTGCACGCGACGCTCGTGTGCGTGTTGTCCGCGCTGCTGGTGTTCGGCATGCTGGCGTGGGCGACGATCCCGGTCCTGCGCGCGATCGGCCTCACCGTGGGCCTGGGCGTCGCCTTCCACTTCTGCCTTTCCATCCTGATGGCGCCGCACGCCGATGCTGCCGAAAAGTAACTGGGCCGGGCTGATCCCGCATGCCGGCAGCATGTGCCTGCTGGATGCCGTGCTGGACTGGGACGCCGAAAGCATCCACGCCACGAGCGCCAGCCATGCCCGGGCCGACAACCCGCTGCGCGGCCCGCACGGCCTGCACGCGGTGTGCATGGCCGAATACGGCGCGCAGGCCATGGCCGTGCACGGCGCCCTGCTGGCGCGGGCGCGCGGCGATTGCGCGGTGCGCGCCGGCATGCTGGTCAGCGTGCGCGACCTGGTCCTGCACGCGGAATACGTCGACGCGCTGCCCGGCCATCTGGACGTCCACGCCAGCTGCCTGCATGCCGCGCCGGAGGGCGCACAATATGATTTTCGCGTCGCGCACGCCGGCCGGCTGCTGGCCAGCGGCCGTGCCACCGTGATGTATCCGGATCCCCCTTGAGCGAGGCCGCCATGTCCCATCCCGAACTCCCGCGCCGCGCCCTGGTGACCGGTGGCAGCGGCGACCTGGGTGGTGCGATCTGCCACGCGCTGGCCGGCGCCGGCTTCCACGTCATCGTGCACGCCAACCGCGGTACGGAGCGGGCGGTGGCCGTCGTGTCGGCGATCCGAGCTGCCGGCGGCAGCGCCGAGGCGGCTGCCTTCGACCTCACCGACGCCGCGGCGACGGCATCGGCGCTGCAGGCGCTGCAGGCTGGCGGCGCAATCCACGCGCTGGTGCACAACGCCGGCATCCACGACGACGCGCCGATGGCCGGCATGAGCGATGCCCAATGGCACAGGGTCATCGATGTCTCACTGCACGGCTTCTTCCACGTCGCCCGGCCACTGCTGCTGCCGATGGCGCGGGCGCGCGCCGGGCGCATCGTGGCCATCAGTTCGGTCGCCGCGCAACTCGGCAATCGTGGGCAGACCAACTACGCCGCCGCGAAGGCCGCACTGCACGGTGCCTGCCGTTCCCTGGCCCGGGAGATGGCGGCACGCGGTGTCAGTGTGAATGTGGTGGCGCCGGGGGTGATTGCCGGGCGCATGGCCGAGGACGCTTTCCCGCCCGAGCGCATCCGCGAGCTGGTGCCGGCGCAGCGTGCCGGCCGGCCCGAGGAGGTGGCGGCGCTGGTGGCCTTCCTGTGCAGCGACCAGGCAGCCTACATCAACGGCCAGGTCATCGGCGTCAATGGCGGCATGGGCTGAGCGTCGCGGCCCGCGCGTCAGCGCCGGTCACGAGGACAGCGTGGTGAGCACGTCGCCGGGCTGGTCGTCGCCGAGCACCAGCGCCTTCTGCCGCGAGCGCCGATAGCTGGCAATGATGTCGCCGTAATGCACGACGCGGCCAATCGTGTACAACGTGATGCGGGTGACGTCGCGGGCTGGACTCAAATGGCTGGCGCGAAACTCGGAGTGGTAGCGCGACGCGATGGGTACCGAGACCACGCCGACGCCTCTTTCCCGCGAGGCCGTAATGAGCAGCGCGGCCTCGAACACGAAATCCTCGGCCGGCAGCTCGACCAGCTCCAGTGCTGCCGGCGGGTACCAGCGCTGGCCGCTTTGCGTATCCGCCACCGGTTGCGCGCAGGCCCAGGAGATGCCCCAGTCGGCCACGGCGTTGGCGCGGCGCCGGGCATGCGGTTGCTGCTCGCGGTTGAGCAGGCGGGCACCAATGACGATGTGGCCGGGGTAGCGCCGTGCGGCCGCGACGATGCGCGGGATGTCGCTGGCCAGGTGCTGGCCGTCGCCGTCCATGGTCAGCACCGCGGCATAGCCCTGGCGCCGCGCCTCGCGAAAGCCGCGGCGCAGCGCCTCGCCCTTGCCGTGCCGTGAGTCGAGGTGCAGCAAGGTGACCGGCAGGCGCGAGACGATCTCGGGGGTGCGATCGGTGGAGCCATCGTCGACCACGATCACCGCCACGCCAAGGGCAAGCACCGATTCGACCACGGCCTGGATCGCCGACTCCTCGTTGAGGCAGGGAATCAGCACGCACCAGCGTTCCGACAGCTCGTTCACGGCATGCGCTCCAGGTCGATGTGCAGTCCCAGGGCCGGGGCTGCGGCGAGTTGGCAATGCCCCGCGCCCTGCGCCAGCAGCGCCAGCAGCGCCAGCGCCGGGGCCGAGGGGTTGTTGCTGCGCCAACTTGCCAGCGGCTCCGGCAAGGGCGGCTCGGGGTACGCGGGGTGCGCGGGGATGAGCTGCAGATCGACGCGCGCCAGCGTGTGGGCGCCACGCGCGGGAGACAGGACCAGGGCGCTGCCGAAGGCCTCGTGGCAGTCGGTCACTTCGTACATCGGCCCCGCACCCACGGTGTCGGCGCAAGCCAGCAGCACCGCCTCGTCGTTGCCCAGCGCCTGGCTGCCGGCTTCCAGCAGGCCAGCGCCGAAGCTCGCGCGTCCCGCGCTCACCGCGCTCGAGGCGGCACGGCAGCCGACGGCAATGGTCCAGTAACCGGCCGGGGCATTGTGCACGGAATTGTGGAAGCGCGTCGGCGACAGCTCCAGCGGCTCGCGGGCCAGGGTTGCGCACATGTAGTCGGTGGTGGCTTGGTCGCCGTGCGACGAGGCAAAGACGCAAGGCAGCATGCCCAGCTCGCGGCCGCTCGCCGCCGCGGCCTGCTGCGCGACTTCCAGCGCCAGGTGCACGCAGGCGGGCGCGCGGCGGCGCTCGGCCGGTGGCAGGATCGCGGCAATGGGCGCCTTCGCCGGCGGAGCAGGTGTCGCCCCGGCCAGGACCTCGCACAGTGCGGGAAAGCCGGCCAGGTGCGGCGACCACACACCGACGCCCTCGATGTAGAAGCGCAGGCGCAGGCCGGTCATGGCGCCACCCCGGCATGGGCAAACAGCAGGCAGGCGTTGTTGCCGCCAAAGCCGAACGAGTTGCTGAGCGTGACGCCGATCGGCCGGCTCTCGTTGCGCCACGCGAACCGGGGGCCGCAGCGCGGATCGGGCCTGGTGGTGCCGAGGTTGCCCGGCAACAGGTCGTGCGCCATCGCCAGCAGGCTGATGACAGCCTCCAGCGCGCCGGCCGCGCCGAGCGTGTGACCGCTGTAGCCCTTGCTGGAACTGGCGCGGGTGCTGGCCGGAAACAGCCGCTGGAGCACGGCAGCCTCGACTTCATCGTTCTTGACGCTGGCGGTGCCGTGCAGGTTGATGTAGTCCACCTGTGCGGGCTCGATCGCGGCCCGCTCCAGCGCGGCGCGCAGTGCCAACTCGGCGCCGCGACCGTCCGGGTCCGGGGTCGACATGTGGTGGGCGTCGCTCGATTCGCCGTAGCCGATCAGGCGCGGCCGGCCCGGCGCGACCGCGCCGCGCTCAAGCAGGGCAAAGGCTGCCGCCTCGCCAATCGAGATGCCGTCTCGATCGGCATCGAATGGGCGGCATGGCGTGCGCGACACCAGCTCGAGCGCGTTGAAGCCGTACAGCACGCTGGCGCACAGGCTGTCGACGCCACCGACCACGGCGGCATCGACCAGGCCCAGTCGCAGCAGGCGCTCGGCGCTGGCAAACACCTTGGCGCTCGACGAACAGGCGGTGGAGATGGTCAGGCAGGGTCCCTCGAGGCCGAGGGTGGCGGCCACGAAGGCCGACAGCGAGTGCGGGTTGTGCAGCTTAGGCCGCAGCATGAAGTCGGCAAACCCGCCGTCGGCATCGAGCGTGCGGTAGGCCTCCTCGGTGGCGCCGATGCTTGCCGTGGAAGTGCCGAGCAACAGGGCGACGCGGTCGGCGCCGTAGCGTGTGCGGGCCTCCAGTACCCGGGCCAGGAAGCCATCCTGCTGCAGCCCTACCCAGGCCAGGCGGTTGTTGCGGCAGTCCCAGCTGGCGAGCGGCGCTGGCAGCGTCGCGTCCTCCAGCCCGGCAACGCGGCCGACCCAGCAGGGCAGCGGCGCCGGGCCGAAATCGTTCGGCCGCAGCGCCGTGTGTTCGCTGCGCAGGCTGGCCAGGTGGGCGTGCAGGCCGCGCCCCATGGCCGAGGTCGCCGTGCAGGCGCTGATCGCCAACGGAGTCATCGGGTCGGGCATGGCGGAAGACTAATAGTCATGGAGAAGCTTGCCTAGGAGCGCTCATGCCCGCGGCCAGGTGGCGTCCATGCCGCGTCCCCATGGCCGTTGCGCAAGTGGCACGGGTCGTGCGCAGCATGGCGCAGCGTGTATGAAGGAGTCGCGAATCCGCCTCCGCTGTCGCCGTCGATGGGCGCGACGACGTGCCGCACGGAGCTACGATGATGGTCTTGCTACGCTCGGCGCCGGGCCCGAGGATGTCACGATGATTGAACAAGCCGACCAGGCCGCCACGTTCCTGCGCGAGTTGCAGCTGCGCATCTGCACCGCGATCGAGCGTGCCGACGGCGGCTCCATGTTCGTGGAGGACGCGTGGACCCGGCCGGAAGGTGGCGGTGGGCATACCCGCGTGCTGCGCGACGGTGCGGTGTTCGAGCAGGCCGGGGTCAATTTTTCCCGCGTCTCCGGGCACGAGCTGCCACCCAGCGCCACGGCGCACCGGCCGGAGCTGGCCGGCGGCGAGTTTGTCGCCACCGGGGTCTCGCTGGTGCTGCATCCGAAAAACCCCCACGTGCCGACCACCCACGCCAACGTGCGCTATTTCGAGGCGCGCAAGCCGGGCGTGGAGCCGGTGTGGTGGTTCGGTGGCGGTTTCGACCTCACCCCGTTCTATGCGTACGACGAGGACATCGTGCACTGGCACCGGGTGGCCCGGGACCTGTGCGTGCCCTTCGGCGCGGACGTCTATCCGCGCTACAAGCAGTGGTGCGACGAGTACTTCTACCTGAGGCACCGACACGAGACCCGTGGCGTGGGCGGGCTGTTCTACGACGATCTCAACGCCGGCGGCTTCGAGCGCTGCTTTGCCTTCACCCGTGCGGTCGGCGACGGCTTCCTCGACGCCTACCTGCCGATCGTCGAGCGCCGCCGCGAGATGCCCTATGGCGAACGCGAGCGCGAGTTCCAGTTGTACCGGCGCGGCCGCTACGTGGAGTTCAACCTGGTGTACGACCGTGGCACGCTGTTTGGCCTGCAATCGGGCGGGCGCACCGAGTCCATCCTGATGAGTCTGCCGCCGCGCGTGCGTTTCGAGTACGCCTATGCGCCCGAGCCGGGCTCGGCCGAGGCGCGCCTGGGCGCCTACCTCAAGCCGCGCGACTGGATCTGAGCACGGCACGCCGCAACCGGGTTTGACCTATGCGGCACGGCGCCGCACCATCACGTTTTCCATGCACGGTTGCCGCCCATGTCCAAGCTCGTCCTCATCCGCCACGGCCAGTCGCAATGGAACCTGGAGAACCGCTTCAGCGGCTGGGCCGACGTCGACCTCACGCCGCAGGGCATGGCCGAAGCCACTGCGGCGGGGCGCCTGCTCAAGGAATCCGGGTACGCCTTCGACGTTGCGCACACCTCGGTGCTCAAGCGCGCGGTGCGCACCTTGTGGGGCGTGCAGGAGGCCATCGACGCCATGTGGTTGCCCGTCCTCACCGATTGGCGCCTCAATGAGCGCCACTACGGCGCGCTGACCGGACTCAACAAGGCCGACACGGCCGCCAGGTACGGCGAGGCGCAGGTCAAGGTCTGGCGGCGCAGCTACGACGTGCCGCCGCCGCCGCAGGAGCCAGCGGCGAACGAGCCACTGCGCGATCCACGCTATGCCAGGCTGGCGGCGCAGCAGATTCCCGCCACCGAATGTCTCAAGGACACCGTGGCACGCGTGCTGCCCTACTGGCACGAGGTGCTGGCGCCGGCGATCCGGGCCGGGCA
>JAFKMZ010000097.1 GCA_017305055.1 Lysobacterales bacterium | reverse complement strand
TAAACGACGTTCTTTTCCCGGGTGACATGCTCGGTCTTCAGCATGCTGGCGCACAGCGCGGGCGTGAAGGTCAGGGCGAGGAACGCCGAGAACACCATCGCCACCGCGATGGTCAACGCGAACTGGCGGTAGATGATGCCGGACGCTCCGGGCTGCAGCGCGGAAGGGACGAACACGGCCACCAGCACGACCGTGATCGCCACCACGGCGCCGGAAATCTCGCCCATCGCCTTGCGGGTGGCTTCACGTGGCGGCAGGTGCTCCTCGCTCATGATGCGCTCGACGTTCTCGATCACCACGATCGCGTCGTCCACCACGATGCCGATCGCCAGCACCATGCCGAACAGGGTGAGCTGGTTGATGGTGAAGCCGAGCACCCACATGCCGAGGAACGCGCCCAGCAGCGCGATCGGGATCACGATGGTCGGGATGATCGTGGCGCGGAAGTTCTGCAGGAACAGCAGCAGCACCAGGAATACCAGCACGATCGCATCGACGAGCGTCTGCACAACTTCATTGATGGAGATGGTCACGAAGGTGGTGCTGTCGTACGGTACGAACCAGCTCACACCCTGTGGAAAGCTGGTCTGCAGCAGGTCCATCTGCGAGCGTACCGCCTTGGCGACGGCCAGTGCGTTCGCGCCCGGCAGCAACTGGATCGCAAAGCCGG
The DNA here is from genome assembly GCA_017305055.1 of Lysobacterales bacterium. Taxonomy (GTDB): domain Bacteria; phylum Pseudomonadota; class Gammaproteobacteria; order Xanthomonadales; family Rhodanobacteraceae; genus Rhodanobacter. The sequence goes on along the minus strand of JAFKMZ010000097.1, from coordinate 13,234 downwards.
CTACCGGCTTGTTGTTCCAGGTGGTGTCGAACCCGTAGGTTTCGGGTCCGAGCTCGACGGTTGCGACATCGCCCAGGCGTACCGCGGTGCCGTCGCCGTTGACGCGCAGGAGGATGTCGCGGAACTGCTGCGGCGTGGAGAATCGGCCCTCGCCGGCCACGTTCGCGGTGAAGCCCCAGCCCCGCGTCATCGGATCGGCGCCGAGCGCGCCCGCCGCGAACTGCACGTTCTGACCCCGCACCGCTGCCAGAACCTGGCTCGCCGACAGGGCGTAGCCGTGGAGCTTGTCCGGGTCCAGCCAGATCCGCATGGCGTAGGGCGCACCGAACTGCATCGTGCTGCCGACGCCCGGCACACGCGAAATCTGGTCGAGCACCTGCGAGGCGACGATGTCGTTGAGGCGCGGCTGGTCGATGGTCGGCGTGTCCGAGCGCAACGCCACCGCCATCAGGAAACCCGGGTTCGCCTTGGCGACCACGACTCCCTGCTGGGTGACTTCGCTCGGCAGGCGTGGCGTCGCCAGCGCGACCTTGTTCTGTACCTGTACCTGGGCGATGTCGGGATCGGTGCCGGATTGGAAGGTCAGCGTGATCTGCACACGCCCCGACGAGCTGGTGCTGGAGCTGAAGTACAGCAGGTTGTCGATGCCGGTGAGCTGCTGCTCGATCACCTGCGTGACCGAGCTTTCGGCGGTGCTGGCGCTGGCGCCCGGATAGACCGCGATGATCATGACCTGCGGCGGTGCGATGCTGGGATACGACTCGATGCCAAGGTTGAAGATCGAAATCACACCACCCATCACGATCAGGATGGCGATGACCCACGCGAAGGCGGGGCGGTCCGATGCGACATTCACCGTCCCGGTGAGCTTTGGCGATGACCCACGCGAAGGCGGGGCGGTCAATGAAAAAATTGGACACGGCGGCGACCTGTCAGCCACTCACGGCGTGCGCGGTCGCCGGCGCTGCCGGCACGCCGGACGACGAAGCCGCCGGCGGTTGCCATGGCTCGGCGGTGGCGGATGACCCCGGATTCACTGTCTGGACTCCGGATGCGATCACCTGGTCGCCTGCGGCGAGGCCGGAACTGATGATCCAGTCGCTGCCATCCACGCCGCTCTCGACGACATTGCGCCGTGCCACCTTGCCATCCTTGTCGACGATGAGCACGTATGTGCCGCCGTTGTCACGTTGCACTGCCGGTTGCGGCACCAGGAACGCGCCACGCCGTTCACCCAGTGCAAGCTTGATGGTGACGTAGTCGCCCGGCAGCAGCGCGAGCTGCGGGTTCGGGATCAAGGCGCGCAGGGACACCGCGCCGATCGCCGGGTCCACCGTGGTGGCCGCGAAGTCGACGATGCCGGGCTCGGGATACGGCGCGCCGTTGGGCAGCGACACCTGCACGGTCGCTTGGTCCGGCTGGTTCAACGCCACGTCGGCGACGTGACGGGCTCCCCACAGCTGGGCGCGTTCATTGCTGCTGATCGTGAAGTTCACGTACAGCTGCTTGATCTGGTCGACGGTTGTCAGCAGGGTGTCGGTACCCTGCCCGACCAGTGCCCCCTCGGTCACCTGCTGTTGCCCAGCGCGTCCGGCGATGGGTGAAGTCACATCCGCGTATCCCAGGTTGATGCGCGCCGTGTCCACGTTCGCCTGCGCGGCATCGACCGCGGCCTTGGCGCTGCGTTCGTTGGCCAGCGTATTGTCGAGGTCGTTCGCCGAGATGAAGCCCTTGGGTGCCAGGGTACGGGCGCGCTGGGCGGTGACGCGCGCATTCGTGTAGGTGGCTTGCGCCTGTCCGAGTTGCGCCCTTGCGTTGCGCAGGGTCGCTTTGAGCGGCGCGGGATCGATCTGGAACAGCAGTTGCCCCGCCTTGACCTCCTCACCCTCCTTGTACACGCGCTTCAACAACACGCCGGCGACGCGTGCACGCACGTCGGCGGTGCGAAAGGCGGACAGCCTGCCGACCAGTTCCTTGGTCAGGGGCACGGTCTGCGGTTCGACGGTCACCACGCCCACCTTGGGCGGTGGAGCTTGTGGCGGTGCCTGGTCCTTCGAACAGGAAGCCAGCGTCACCAACGCGAAGCACAACAGCAACGAGTGAAGCGATGCCCTCATGTCCACGCATCCTCTTCGAAAAACATGCGGCGACCGCGATGTGCGGTGCCGGGCACCTGCGTACCGACTGCAGCACTTGGAAGGTGACGAAGACGTGCAGGAACCCAAGGGTCGCAGCGCGACCCGTTTTACTCCGGAGCTCGACAGGGATCAATCGACGGTTCCGCGGAGTACGCGCCGGCACGCCACGATGTTGTGCCAGTGGGGCGCACATGGTGTGCGGGATGCAGCAGGTCGGAGGTGCCAGCCAACCATCCCCCCATACCACAGGACAACTGGCCTGCTTTCCACGGCCAGGCCGCCCTGGACCTTGTCTGCGGATGGCTGGTCCATTGCGGCCATACCGGTGGGACGCTCAGGCTGCGCGCATGTCGCGCAGTTGCCAGGTGCTGCCGATCAGCAGGTTCAGGCGCTGGCGCAGCACGCTCATCGGCAGGTCGGTCACCACTTCCACGTCGGTGTGTAGGTCGCGGATGCGCGCACTGACCTCGGCTGACGGGTCAGTGAGCGCCAGGCCCTGGTCCACCGCGTCAGGATCGGCTTGCGCCTGGCGCCAGCGCGCGAACAGCTGGTCCGTGCGCAGCGCCTGCTGCAGGATGGTGGCAAGGGCGTCGGGGCTGCTGCCGTCCCAGGCCAGGGCCGGATCCGGTCCGCGTGCCTTGGACAGGTCGGCAATCGACAGGTAGTAGTGGTTGCGGGTCACGGGACCTCCAGGTTGGGCAGGTGACGCATGCCGGGGCACGCTGCGGGCGATCCCGGTTTCTCCACGCCTGCCAGGCGCGCGGGATCCGCTTGCTCACGCCGGTGCATGACGCCGGTTGAAGCGGTCGACCACGGGGCCGATCAGGAACAGAAACGAATACATGAGGCCGGGAACGACCCAGACCCAGGACGGTGCCGAGGCGGGGATCAGCAGCGCGGTGAGCGTGGAGGCGAGGCCGATCAGGGCGGGCACGCTCCATACGCGGATCTCGCGCCGTGCGTCCAGGTTGTGGAAGCCCCGGCGTGCGGCGCTCCTGGCCGCATGTGCGAACAACAGGGTCAAGGTGCCGGCCATGCAGGCATACGAGAGCCCGTAGCAGACGAACAACGTGCGCATGTCGCCGGGGCCGCCGGTCGCCTGGAAATGGCTCGGCAGTGCACCGTTGCTCACCCAGGCGAAGGCGCTGGAAAACACCAGGTGCAGCGGGTAGACGAAGATCAGGGCAAAAAACACCAGCAGCAGCGACAGCCAACGCCCGGCAGAGTCGGCGCTGCGGCACAACCGGCGCCAGCGCACGTGGCCGAGCCAGAAGAAGGCGATCTGGAAAAAACACACGGCAAACGCCGGGATGCCCCCCAGCGCGAGCATCAGGCTGGCGGTGCTGTCCGGGATCGACGCGCCACCGATCAGCAGCAAGGTGAGGGTAAAGGCGAACGCTCCGTCCACGAACGTGTCCAGGCGGCCGGCTTCGATGCCTTCGTGCTGTTCGTTCCAGCTCATGCTGGCTGCCTCGTCATGGCCGCACGGGCATAATACGGACTTTGCTGCAGTTGGTGCGCCACATGTTCGAACTGAAGACCCAGACCTACGCCAGCAAGCGTGAACACTATGCGGAGCTGGTACAACAGGCGCGCGGCCTGCTGCACGGCGAACGCGACCTGATCGCCAACGCGGCCAATTTTGGCGCGCTGGTCTACCACAGCCTGGCGGGCTTGAGCTGGGCCGGGTTCTACCTGTTCGACGGCACCGAGCTGGTGGTCGGTCCGTTCCAGGGCAAGCCGGCGTGCATCCGCATCGCGCTTGGCCGTGGCGTGTGCGGTACCGCGGCGACGACGCGACAGACCCAGGTGGTGCAGGACGTCAACGCCTTTGCCGGACACATTGCCTGCGATTCCGCCTCGCGCTCGGAGATCGTCGTGCCGTTGTTCAAGTCGGACGACAGCCTGCTCGGGGTATGGGACGTCGACAGCTCGCAGCTCGGCCGCTTCGACGACGAGGATCGCGCGGGCATGGAGGCCTTGTGCGCCGTGTTCATGGACTCGCTGCCGCACGCCTGAGCGCGACGTCCCCGATGCGATGCGGCGACCGCGGCGCGGTCGCGTGCGGCGGTCAAGCGGCCGGCGGTGCCAGCAGCAAGTCAAGCACGGCCTGGCGCGCCGCATCCACGCCAGTCCCGGCCGTGGCGGAAAACACCTGCGCGGTGGCGGTCAGACCCTCGGTGGTGCATTGCGCCAGCAGCCGGGCCAGGGACTGCGCAGCCTGATTGCGCGAGAGCTTGTCGGCCTTGGTCAGCAGCACGTGGCAGGGCAGCCCGGTGGCGGTGCAGAACGCCAGCATGCTGCGGTCGAACTCTTTCAGCGGATGTCGGATGTCGACGATGAGCACCACGCCGCGCAGGCTGCGGCGCTGATGCAGATAGGCATCGATCTCCACCTGCCAGTGCTCGCGCATGGCGCGTGGCACCTTGGCGTAGCCATACCCCGGCAGGTCGACCAGGCGCAGCGGCGCGGGTAGCGGCCCGCTGTCCGGCGTCGGTTGCGTCAATCCAAACACCACCATTTGCTGGGTGCGCCCGGGCGTCCGCGAGGTGCGCGCCAGGCCCTTGTGGTTGGTCAGCGCGTTGAGCGCGCTGGACTTGCCGGCATTCGAGCGCCCGGCAAACGCCACCTCCGCGCCGCGGTCGTCGGGCAGTTGGCTGAGCCGGTGTGCGGCGAGCATGAATTGCGCGCCTTGCAGTGAATGGGACATGGCTGCCGTTTGACCAAGCTGGGGACCGCAGGGATAATTCCAGAGTTTCCGCTGCTGCACGCCTAAGGCCTGCATCCAACGGCCGTGTTCGCACGCGTCTCGGGAGAGAAGTGTATGAGGTTTCAGATCGCTGGTTTTCGGCGTGCCGCACTCTGGTCGGCGATGGCGCTCGCGCTGGCCTTGCCTGCGGCCCTGCTGATGGCGCAGGCGCAGACGGCCCCGGCCACCGCGCAGTCCGCTGCGGCGCCGGCGCCCGCGGGCAGCGCGGCGACTCCGGCCGTGGCATCGGCGGGTGCTGCGCTCAAGCCCGGCGACGCCACCGCTGGGCAGGGCAAGGCGGCCGTCTGCGGTGCGTGTCACGGCATGGACGGCAATTCCATCGATGCGCAGTATCCCAAGCTGGCCGGGCAGAGCGAGGAGTACATCGCCCTGCAGCTGGCGGACTTCAAGTCCGGCGTCCGCCAGAACCCGATCATGATGGGCATGGCGATGCCGCTTTCCGAGCAGGACATGCGTGATCTCGGCGCCTACTACGCCACCCTGAAGGCGACCCCGGGCGTGGCCGACGAGGCCCTGGTGGCGCACGGCCAGACCTTGTTCCGCGAGGGTGATGCCGCGCGCGGCATCCCGGCCTGCATGGCCTGCCACAGCCCTGACGGCCGCGGCAACCCCGGCGCGATGTATCCGCACCTGGCTGGCCAGCATGCGCAGTACGTCGAGGCGACGCTGAAGGCATGGCATGACGGCACGGTCTGGGGTACCAGCGCGCATGCGCAGATCATGCCGACCATCGCCAAGAAGCTGGATGCGCAGGACATTGCCGCGCTGTCCAGTTACATCGAAGGCCTGCACACGAACGAGCCCGTGGGCGCCACCCTGCCCTGAAACACGGCCTCGCTGGCCGTGGCGGGGCCGCTCGTTGCGGGATTACGACCTACCCCGAGGTGTCCAATCATGTTCAAGCATCTATCTGTCGTGTGCGCGGCGCTGTTGGCGTTGGCCGCATGCACCAGCCATGACCAGGCCGGTGTAACGCCGCCGGCCGCCATGACTTCGTCACCTGCGGCACAGGTCGAGAGTACCCCGGTTGCTCCGGGCACGACTGCGCCGGCCAGCAGCAGCGCACCGGCTCCGGCGCAGACGACTGTCGCCAGCAACGCGTCGCCTCCCGCCCCGTTCGTGGACACCGGCAAGTGGGTGGAGGGCAAGAACTATTTCCTGATCGACCCGCCGCAGCCCACCGGCCATCCGGGTGAGATCGAGGTGACCGAGGTGTTCTCCTACGTGTGCCCGGCGTGCAACGCGTTCCACGGCACGGTGGATCGCATTGCCAGCAACCTGCCGGCCGGGGCGGTCATGAACTACGTGCCGGCCTCGTTCCGCCCTGACGAGAACTGGCCGATGTACCAGCGCGCGTTCTACGCGGCGCAGGCGCTGGGACTGGTCGACAAGACCCATGATGCGATGTTCGACGCCGCCTGGAAGAGCGGCGAGCTGGCCACCTACAACCTGCAGACCGGCATGCCGAAACCGCGATCGGCGTGGCCGACGATCGACGATGCGGCGAAGTTCTACGCCAAGTACGGCGTTTCCGCCCAGGAATTCCTCGCCGTGGCCAATTCCTTCGCGGTCAACACCAAGATGAAGCGGGCCGATGACCTGGTCAAGGCGTACGGTGTCGACGCCACGCCGACCATCGTGATCGACGGCAAGTACCGCTTTACGGTGGCCAGCGCGGGCGGATACCCGCAGGCGTTCGAGCTCACCCAGTGGCTGGTGTCCAAGGAAGCGGCCGGCAAGTGACCTGGTGCGACGGCCGTACGATTCCGGGTTATGGTGCCTGTGGCTGAAGTATTCGCGGAGGTGGCGTGATGTTTGGGCGATCAAGCGTGTTGCGGTTCCTCGTGGTGCTTGGTGGGGTGCTCCTGGCCTCGGCCTGCGCGGCGCAAACGGATGCCGCGGCCCCGTATACCGAGGGCAAGGAATACGTGACCCTGCCCACGCCGCACCAGCGCGACAGCAGCGCCGGCAAGGTCGAGGTGGTCGAGGTGTTTTCCTACGGCTGCATCCATTGCGCACACTTCGCGCCGATCGCGGAGAAGCTGCGCCAGGAGTTGCCCAAGGGCGTGGAGTTCAAGCTGCTGCCGGCGCCGTTCAACGAGCAGTGGCTGCCGTATGCGCGGGCCTATTACGCAGCCAAGCAGCTGGGCGTGGTGGAGCGCACGCACCTGAAGCTGTTTGCGGAAAAGTTCGACCAGCACTACCCGATGAATACGCTCGACGAGCTGGCCGACTTCTATGCCCGTGAGGGCGTCGACCGGGCCAAGTTCCTGCAGGTGGCGAACTCACCCGAGGCCACCGCCCAGCTCAAGCAGGACCTGGCGCTGATCCAGCACTGGCAGGTCGATGGCACGCCGGCCCTGGTGGTCGACGGGAAATATCGCGTTGCGGATGTCGAGAGCCCGCAGCAAATGGCCGACGTGGCCTTGTGGCTGGCCAAGCGCGAGCTGGTCGGGACGAAGTAGCCCGTGCCGCGACGTGGCGCCGGGCGGCTGAATGTCTTCGGCCAGCGGTCGCTGGCATCCCGTTCACGGCTGCAGGATCATGCTCGGAGTAAACGGCAGACAGCTTGTCATGGCCGTAGGTCGCCCCGATTGTAATCTCTGACCATGACCGATGCCGCCAAACCAAGCGCTACCGCGCCCGCTGACCGCCGCCTGCGGCTGCTGAGCTGCAACATCCTGGCGGGCGCCAGCGTAGGCGGCTACAGCGACTACGTGACGCGCTCGGTCGCCGCGTTGCTGCCAGGCCGCGCGAAGATGGACAACCTGGACCATCTGGCGGAAGTCCTGCCGCAGTTCGACGTGATCGGCCTGCAGGAGGCCGACGCCGGCAGCTTGCGCTCGGGCTTCCTCAACCAGACCCGCTACCTGGCCGAGACTTCCGGCATGCCGTTCTGGAGCCACCAGCCGAACCGGGCGATGGCGCGGGTGGCGTATTCGGCGAATGGCCTGATCAGCCGGTTGAAGCCGCAGTCGGTGCAGGTCTATCCGCTGCCTTCGCGCATCCCCGGGCGCGGCGCGCTGCTGGCCCAGTTTGGGGAGGGTGAGCAGGCGCTGGCGGTGATGATCGCGCACCTGTCGCTCAGCGCCACGGCGCGCGCACGCCAGCTCGGCTTCATTGCCGAACTGCTGCAGGATTTTCCGCATGCCGTGCTGATGGGTGACCTGAACAGCGAGCCGGACAGCCTGGAAATGCGCCAGCTGTTCGCCAAGTCCACCTTGCAGCCGCCGGCCCAATCCACCTTGACCTTCCCGAGCTGGAAGCCGCGGCGTGCACTGGATCACATCCTTACCTCGCCAGCGATCCAGGTGGATCGGGTGTGGGCCTTGCCCAAGGCGTTTTCCGATCACCTGCCGCTGGCTGCCGAGATTCGCCTGCCGGCCGACGTGGGTGGCAAGCCGCGACGTCGCTGGCGTCGTCGATGAGCCGATCGTCGACGGCGAAGCTGCTGCCCTGGCTGGCCTTGCTGGCGGTCGGCCTGGCCACCGCGTGGCTGCGCTATGGGTTGATCCAGCCCAGCCACATCGCGGCGTTGTGCAGCGATGCCGGCAGTCCCACCTGGTGTGTCTGGCGGCAGTGGCTGGTGCTGGGATTCCTGCGCGACGTGTACGGGGTGCTGGCGCTGCTGGCGGCGGCGCTGGCGCTGTTCTCGCGTCGCCTGGCGGTGGCCTGGCTGGCGGCGGCAATGGGGCTGTTCGCGCTCGAGCTGTATTGCTACCAGGCTGGGGCGCTGGCGTTTCTGGTGGGCTGCCTACGTCTGCTGCGCCTGCAGGCGGGCACGGCGCCAAGCACGCAGTACCGGGCAGGCCAGGGCGAGGTTCAAGGCCAGCCATAGCCACGCGGCGTGGGTGATGCCACGCTCCTGGACCAGCACGACGATGGCCAGCAGCGGCACCAGGCAGGCCAGGAAACGCGATTCCAATGCGGGCATGGCGCGCCCGGCGCGCAGGCAGGCGCAGAGCGCATAGCCAACGCAGGGCAAGGCGAACAGTGCAAGCGGATAATCCCGATAGCGGCCATCGAAAGCCAGCAACAGGCCGTAGTACGCCAGGGCCGCGAGCCAGGCACCTTGCAACCAGGGCCACCAGTTGCCCGACGGCCTCCCCGGTCCGCCCATGGCGACCGGTGCCTCGTCGAGCCTGCTGGCCAGACGCGCGGCGAGGGTGCGGGCCAGGAGCATGGCGGTCACCAGCGCCGCGGCACAGGCGCCGAGCGAGACTGTCCATTCCCACCCGTCGCGTGCGGCCAGGGCGAGCTGCCGATATTGCCAGGCCAGGACGGCGCCACTGGCGAACCCGGCCAAGGCCAGGGCGATCCAGCCGCCACGCCGGCGGTCGCCGCCGCCGAAGCCAAGGAACAGCCCAGCGCAGAACCCACCGGCCAGCCAGCCCAGCCACCAGCGCGACACTTCGGTGACCGGACCAGTCAGACCGAACTTGGGTCGGGCCTGCGCGTCGAAGATGCCCCAGTAGCCGCCGGCGGTGCCTTCCAGGTCCCGCTTCCACGGCTGGTCGAAGGCCTCGATCACGTTGTACGGCATGTGCACCTTGGCCGCATAGTCGAGGAATTCGCGCAGGTAGCGCGCCTCGTTCACCACACTCGGCACGGCGGTCTGGCGGGGTCGTCCGGCGCTGGGCCAGCCGGTCTCGCCTATCATCACCGGCTGGCGCGGAAACGCAGCGCGCATCCTGGCGTAGACCGCGGCCACATGCTGTACCGCATGCTCCGGTCCGACTGGGCGGTCTTCCCAGTACGGCAGGATGTGGATGGTGACGAAGTCCACCGCCTTGGCCAAGGCCGGGTGGCGGAGCCAGAATTCCCACACGTCGGCGTAGGTCACCGGCACGCTGACCGCAGCGCGCACCTGGCGTAGGTAGCCGGCCAGCGCGGCCTCGGACAAGTCGCCGCGCAGCAGCACCTCGTTGCCGACCACGATGCCCCGCAGTACCTGGGGATAGCGCTGGGCCGCGGCAATGCCCAGGCGGATCTGCTCGGCGTTGGCCTGCCGCTCGCGACCGAGCCAGATGCCCATCAGCACCTGCATGCCGTGGCGCTGGGCGATGGCGGGCACGGCGCCCAGGCCCTGGCCTTGCGAGTAGGTGCGCACGCAATCGAAGCGTTGCGACAAGGCCTGCAGGTCGGCGTCGATGCGCTCAGGGCTGACGAAGGCGTGCACGTCGAGCGGGCTTTCGCCGGGCAGGCGGAACGGCGCATAGGAGACGCAGGCGATGCGACCCGACGGCGCGTCGGGAAGCGTCACGGGCTGTCCCAGGCGCCACCAGCCCCAGGCGGCACCTGCCGCCAGTACGCCGAGCGCCAGCCACACCCACGCGCGCATGCCCCACAACCCCACTGGCGCTGCCATGTCGATCCGTTGCCAAAAAAACGGGCCCAGCTTAGCAGCCGGCGGGCGCGGCCATAGGGGGTGCAGCGAGGCCCGCGGATCGGATGCCTGGCCGGGGTGCGGTGCGGTTCAAACGGGGTCCCGTACAATGCCTGGCGTTTCGTCTGGGAGCCGCCATGTCTGTCATCTCTTCCGGGCGCGCCGCATGGGCCGGCCTATTGCTCGCGGTGGCCTGGTTGTCGCCGATTTGCACGCTGCGTGCCGCGGATGCCGATACGGCCCAACGCCAGGCCTTCATGCAAGCCTACGCGGCGGCGCAGGCCGGCGACGTGCAATGGCACACGCTGGCGGCGGGTCTGACCGACTATCCGTTGTATCCCTACCTGGAAGCGGCGGCGCTGGAACACGACCTGCGCAGGCTCGACCAGTCGACAGTCGAGGCTTACCTGCGCCGCTACCCGGACTGGCTCCCAGCAGACGACCTGCGTCGGGATTTCCTGCTGGAACTGGCCCGGCGCCAGGACTGGAGCGGCTTCAGCGCGATGTACCGGCAGGGTCTCGGCGACACCCTGGCCTGCGACGCCCTGCAGGCGAAGTTGAGCCGCGGCGAAGCGCTGGATTTCGACGCCGACCTGGCGACGCTGTGGACCCGCGCGGCGCTGCCGTCGTCGTGTGACCCGGTGTTGCGCGCAGCCCAGGCGCAGGGCCTGCTCACCGCTGCGCGACTATGGGCGCGCATCGATGATGCCGCCGCGGCCGGGCAGGGCGGCACGGTCGCGGCCCTGGCTGGCTGGTTGCCGGCTGACCAGGCTGCGGGGGCCCAGGCAATCGCGCTGGCCTTGCGCGACCCGGCGGCAGCCGTGGGCGCCGCGAGCAAGTGGCCTGATGCATCGCGCTACCGTCAGGCCGCCACCTTGGCCCTGACCCAGCTCGCGCGCCGTCAGGCCAGCAGTGCCGATCAGACCTGGCAGGACCTGCAGGGCCGCTTCGCTTTCAGCGTGGAGCAGCGCAACCAGGTGCTGCATGCACTTGCCTTGTTCCATGCCACCGACTTCGACGACCACGCCCTGGCCGGCCTGGTGGCTCTGCCGGCTGCGGCGCAATCCGAGGCCACGCGCGCCTGGCGCGCCCGCGTGGCCCTGGCGCGGCAGTCCTGGCCTGCAGTCCTGGCCGCCATCGAGGCCATGCCGGAAAGCGAGCGTCAGGACGGCGAGTGGCGGTATTTCCGCGCACGCGCCCTTGCCGCCACCGGACACGAGACCGAGGCCCGCGAGGACTATGCGGGGCTCGCCGACCAGGCGACGTTCTTCGGTTTCCTGGCGGCGGACCAGGTACGCCAGCCCTACGCCCTGTGCCCGGCGACGCTGGCCACCGATCCGCAGCGCGAGCGCGATCTGCTGGCAAACCCGGGACTGCGCCGTGCGTTCGAGTTGTATGCGGTCGACCTGCCGGCCTATGCGCGCCGCGAGTGGACGCGCGCGCTTCGCGGCAGCGACGAGGCCAGCAAGCGCGTTGCCGCGAAGCTGGCCAACCAGCGCGGCTGGTACGACCGGGCCGTCTTCACCTACAACAGCGGCGATGCCTTGCAGTTGTACGACTTGCGCTTCCCGCTGGCGAGCCAGGACGGACTGGTGGTGCAGGCGCGCGAGGCGGGCATCTATCCGCCGTGGGCCTACGGCATCCTGCGTGCCGAGAGTGCATGGATGAGCGATGCCCGTTCGGGCGCCGATGCCCGTGGCCTGATGCAACTGCTGCCGTCCACCGCGGCGCGGGTGGCGAAGTCCAATGGTCTGCCCTGGGGCGGGGCGCAGAGCCTGTATGACCCCGACGTCAACATCGTGCTCGGCACGCGTTACCTGGCCCAGGTCGCCGCGCGTTTCGATGGCTCACCGTGGCTGGCCAGTGCCGCCTACAACGCCGGGCCGAACCGCGTGGCGCAGTGGATCGCGGCGCGTGGCGGACTGGCGCCGGATATCTTCGTCGCCACCATCCCGTACAAGGAGACGCGCGAGTACGTGGCGCGGGTCATGGCTTTCAGCGTCATCTACGACTGGCGCCTCCACGGCGACGCCGTCCCCTTGTCCATCCGCATGAATGCGATCGGCCAGCCGTATGCCGTGCCGGATGCGCAGACGCCGCGCACCGCCGTCACCTGTCCGGCACCCACGCCGGCGCCTGCCGCGACGCAGTCACCGGTGGGCTGAGGCGTGGCTTCGCGGGCGCGGCTCATGGCACGCGGCATCCAGGGTCATCGCCCCGCGTGGCGTAAGACGGCCTGGTCGCTCGTGTTGACGCGTCAGTGCCGTTACAGGACGATGCCCACGCTGGCCTTGGCTTCCCGTCCGCGCGGCCCGAAGCCTGGTGGCCAGCGCGCCAGCCTCAGCCACTCACAGGAAGTCGTGCCATGAGAATCGCTCCCCTGCTGTGTTCCACCGTACTTGGTTGCGCGCTGGCTGGCGCTGCCTGGGCGCAATCGCCGCCGCGGGTGGAGTTCCTGAACTCGGGCAAGGTCGTGGGCCAGGGCCTGCCGTTCTCAGAGGCGGTGCGGGTCGGTGACACCTTGTACCTTTCCGGTGAGGTCGGCATCGTGCCCGGCACCATGCAGCTCGTGCCTGGCGGCCTCAAGCCCCAGGCGCGGCAGGCCATGGACAACATCAAGACCGTGCTGGAGGCGCAGGGCCTGGACATGCGCGACCTGGTCAAGTGCACGGTGATGCTCGCCGACATGTCCAAGTGGGACGAGTTCAACGAGGTGTACAAGAGCTACTTCCACGGCCGCTATCCGGCGCGCAGCGCGATGGGCGTCAACGGCCTGGCGATTGGTGCGCAGGTGGAAGTCGAGTGCCTGGCCGCCTTCGGCGGCGCGGGGCGCTGACGCCACCGCGCGGCACCGGACGCGGCCCCAGCGTGCTCAGGGCAGCTCGATGACCGAGCGCGTATGGCCGTGGAAGGCTGCCAGCGCGTCCAGGCGCCGGTTGA
>JAFKMZ010000053.1 GCA_017305055.1 Lysobacterales bacterium | reverse complement strand
GCGGCGCGCGCCGCCTGCACCTCACCGCGGCGTGCATACATCCCGGTCAGTCCCACCGGCGCCAGGGCCAGCGGCAGGCTGAGCCGCTCGCCGAACAACCTGATGGAGAGGTCGACGGTGTCCACCCCCTGCAGTACGCGCTGGCGCAGCGCCAGGCCCTGCAGGTCCTCGACGTTGCGTCGCAGGGTTGCCTCGTCGTAGGCGCCGCCGTCGATGTAGTGGAACAGGAACGGCGGCAGGCGGTGCCTGGCCGCGGCGCGGTAGTCGGACGCAGAGGAGATGATCATGCGCCGCACTCTGCGACCTCGCATGCGCCAGCGCAAGGCCACGATGCAGATGCAGTGTGGGCGACCGCCCGTGGGCGATGCCCTTCGTCACGTCCGCCGGGAGCTTCGCCCGCCCACAAGGGATTCCCTCCGGTCACGAGGGAGCCGCCACAAGCGATGCCCCGCAAAAGGGCTTAGGGTGCCATCGCGGCAATGGCGGCGCGGAGCTGGCGATAGCCTTCCACCAGGCGTGGTCCCGGACGGCCGAGGTAGGCCTCGCTGATGGGCACAACGCGGTCATGCGCGACTGCCGGCACCTGATCCCAGCCTGGACGGCTGCGCACCTTGTCGGCGCGGTAGTGCTCCACCTTCACCCCGCACCAGCTCATGACCACGATGTCGGGCTGCTGTGCCGCCGCGTCGGCATATTCCAGCGGCACGCTCTTGGTGTCGACTTCGCCCCAGGGGTTGCCGCCGCCGGCAAGGTGGATGATGTCGTTGACCCAGGAGCGCCGCGCCGCCGCAATCACCGGCTTGGGCCACCACTCGACCAGGACGCGCGGGCGCAGGCCCGGCGGCGTGGCGGCGGGCATGGCCGCCTGCATCGAGGCCACCAGTGCCGCGCCGCGTTCGGCGACTCCCAGCGCGGCGGCGATGCGGCGAATGTCGGCGTAGACATCTTCGAGCGACTGCGGGTCGCAGACCAGGGTCTGCAAACCGGCGGTGTGCAGTGCGGCGACCACGCGCTCGTGCCCCGGCACGGTGAGCGAGGTCAGCACCAGGTCGGGAGCCAGCCTGCGTACCGCTTCGACGTCGAGGTTCAGGTCGCGCCCCAGCCTGGGCAGCGTGGCTACGACCTCCGGCGGATAGTCGGAATCGGCATCCACGCCCACCAGTTGGTCGGCGCAACCCAGGGCGTTGACGATCTCGGTGTTGGAACAGGTGTGGGAAACGATGCGCATGCCAGGCCCCGGCTTCGCCACCAGTGTGCCGCAGCCACGTGATTGTGCAAGGTGGTGTGTTGCCGCGTACCCCGGATGGCATGCCGGTTCGCGCTCAGGGCATCGGCGGCGGTTCCCAGGTCAGCTGGCGGTAGTCGAAACCGCGGGCAATGGTCGGCTTGATGACCTGGAAGTACGGCGAGACGTCAAAGTCGCGAGGCGTGTACAGGCGATGGTTGCGGATGTGGTAGATCTCGC
>JAFKMZ010000096.1 GCA_017305055.1 Lysobacterales bacterium | reverse complement strand
GGCTCGGACGACTACAACGCGGCCGTCGAGCTGATCCGGCACGCCTTGCCGGCCGACCACCTCGCCGGCATCGACGTGATCCGGCTGCCGGCCGACGGCAAGATCTACTACGGCACGCAGCGCTCGCGGCCGGCCTGGAACGGCCGCTACGCCGAGCTCTGGGGGCAAAGCCGGCTGGACGACCGCTGGGTCGACGCCACGCGCATCACCTCGTGGGCCGAACAACCAATCAGCCTGGCGCAGGACAGCGTCAGCGGGCGCGCCGATACCGACCTGGTCGACGTCGGTGCCGGCACCACGGCGGCCGACTACCGGGGCAAGGACGTGCGCGGCAAGCTCGTCCTGGTCTCCGGGCAACCCGAAGCCGCCGCAAAACTGGCGGTCACCGAGCGCGGCGCAGCAGGCATTGTCTCCTGGGCGCAGAACCAGCCGTCCGCCTGGTGGGGCGAGGACACCAGCCTGGTGCGCTGGGGTCACCTCAGCACCTGGAGCGACCCGACGTTCGCGTTCACCGTCTCGCCGGCGCAGGCCCATGCCTGGCAGGCACGGCTGGCCCGGGGCGAAACGGTGCGGTTGCGCGCGGTGGTCGATGCCGGCCGCAGTCCCGGCGAATACCGCATACCCACCGCGGTCATCCCGGGCCGCGACAAGGATCAGGAAATCGTCATCTCCTGCCACCTCGACCATCCCTCGCCCGGCGCCAACGACAATGCCAGCGGCTGCGCCGGCGTGCTGGAGATGGCGCGCAGCCTGCAGCGCCTGATCGCCGACAGGCGCCTGCCCCAGCCCCGGCGGACGATCCGCTTCATCTGGCCGTGCGAAATCGAATGCACGATCTCGCTGCTCAACGCACACCCCGAATTCGCGCAGCGCACGGTCGCGACGATCCACCTCGACATGATCGGCGGCAACACCGAGATCACCCACGGCACGCTGCGCGTGCGCGGCACGCCGCCGAGCCTGCCAAGTTTCGTCCCGGACGTCGCCTTCGCCATCGCGCGCTGGGTCGACGCGCAGGCGCAGGCCTATGCCGACGTCGGCCAGGCAGCGTTCCCGCTCACCGCACAGGACGGCACCAAGCAGCCGCTGCACGCCAGCATCGGCGGCTTTGAGGAAGGCTCCGACCACCAGGTCTGGGACGAGGGCAGCTGGCGCATTCCAGCCATCTATCTGGCCGACTGGCCGGATCCCTACATCCACACCAACAAGGACGTGGTCGGCAATATCGATGCGACCAAACTGCAGCGCGCGATCTTCATCGCCTCGGCTTCGGCCTGGGTGCTGGCCAACCTCGACCAGACGGACACGCGCGGATTGAACTACGTGCTGGAGAGCGAAGCGCTGCTGCGCCACGCCGGCGTGACGCAGCGCGCGGCGGACCTGGATCCCGTCGCCACGACGAACCTTTGGCGGAACTCGAACCAGTACGACGCGGAGCTCCGCAAGTCGCTGGCGCGCTTCGACCTCCGTGCGGTCGACGTGCTGCGGCAGCCGACCCCGGCCGTTCCCGCCGCCGCGTCGCCCGCTGCGACGGGCGAGGCGGCCGTCGTGTATCACCGCAACGCCAAGCTGAAGGGACCCATGGTCGCGTTCGGCTACAGCTGGTTCGACGACCACGTTGCGAAGCTGCACTTGCCGGAGCCGGCATTGCTCAGCCGGCAACCCACCTGGGACGGCCCGAGCTTCGGCTACGAGGCGCTCAACCTCGTGGACGGCAGGCGTACGGTTGCGCAAATCCGCGACGACCTGGCCGCCACGGTGGGCGACGCGCCGATGACGGAAGTAGCACAA
Source organism: Lysobacterales bacterium (assembly GCA_017305055.1). Taxonomy (GTDB): domain Bacteria; phylum Pseudomonadota; class Gammaproteobacteria; order Xanthomonadales; family Rhodanobacteraceae; genus Rhodanobacter. The sequence continues at coordinate 12,536 of JAFKMZ010000096.1, read as the reverse complement.
TACCTGGCCACACTGGAGCGTATCGGCGTGATCGAGCGCAGCCGCTGAACCAAGCGGCGTCCTGGACGCGGCCAGGGAGCCAACGCGAGCCCGCGCGCGCGCTGGATCGGGTGGGCGCGGCCTGCGCCGCCGGAGCGACTGATCAGTCCATCTCGATGCGCACGAGCTTGACCCTGCCCGACAACCCGCTCTTGATGCTGATGGCCGACTTGCTGCAGCCAAACTGCGCAGCCAGCAAGGCGATCAACTCCTGGTTCGCCTTGCCGTCGACCGGCGCCGCCTTGAGCCGGGCCAGCCACGTGCCGTCGCCGCCCAGCACCAGGCTGCTCCGCCCACTGCGCGGCTTCACCCTCACTTCGATGACCGTCGTCCGCGGACCCACCATGCTCAGGCGACCGCGCCGCCGCTGAGGCACGCATCCCCGGCGGTCGTCAGTGCGACGCGCACGATGATCCCAACCGCCTGCTGCATCTGCGCGAGCGGCATGCCGGGAGCGGCGTGGCGCGTCGCCTGTTCGGGCAACCACGGCACATGCACGAACCCGGCCGAAAACCGTTGGTGCCGGGCGGCATGCATCAGCGCATAGAACACCTGGTTGCAGACATAGGTGCCGGCTGTCTGCGAGATGCCGGCCGGGATGTCCGACCGCTGCAGGGCGGCGAGCATGGCCTTAATCGGCAACGTCGAGAAATACGCGACCGGTCCGCTGCGCAGCACCGGCACGTCGATGGGTTGCGCTCCGGCATTGTCGGGAATTCGCGCGTCGATCACGTTGATGGCAACCCGCTCGAGCGATATGCCGGCGCGGCCGCCGGCAAGGCCAAAGGCGATGGCGAGGCGCGGGCGGACCGTGCGCAAGGCGCGCCGCAAGGCTGGCAGCGCGGCACCAAACTCAGTCGGCAACTCCACCGCCATGACACGATGCCCGGCGATGTTTTTGCCGTCGAACGCGCGCACCGCCTGCCAGGATGGATTCAGCACCTCGCCGTCGAATGGCGTGAAGCCGGTCAGCAGAACCGTTGGCGAGGGGTTCGTCATCGGCTCAGAACCGGAACACGAGGAAATACATCAACAGCAGGTTGACGGCCAGCAGCGCAGCGCCGGTCTTCCACTGCGCACGGATCACCGCCGACTGCCGCGGCAGATCCAGCAGCGCCACCGGCACGATGTTGTAGTTAGCTGCCATTGGCGTAAACAAGGTGCCGCAATAGCCGGTGACCATGCCGATCGCACCGAGAATCGCGGGATTGGCGCCATGCATCCCGATCAGCAGCGGCAGGCCGATGCCGGCAGTCAGCACCGGGAACGCCGCAAAGGCGTTGCCCATGATCACCGTGAACAACACCATGCCGATGCCATAGGCGAGCACGCAAGCCAGCGCGCTCTCGACCGGGATCACCATGCGCACCAGGTCGGCAAGCGCTGTACCGACACCGGTCGCGGCAAAGACACCGCCCAACGCTGCGAGCGTGAGCGGCAAGAGCGCGGCCCAGCCCAGCGTATCGAGCAAGCGCCGGCCCTCCACCAGCCCTGCCCGTGGCCGTGCCTGGGTCACAGCCGATGCTGCGATCCACGCCACCACGCAGGCCAGTGCCAGTCCGGTCAGCGTCATCTGCGGCTTGGCAAACAGCGCCACGCCATGTACGACGAGCATGCCGCCAAACAGCGCCACCAGCAGGGTCACCAGCGGAATCAGCAGCGCCGGGCCGAACAGCTTGTGGCGCAGGCGGCATGCATCGGCCTCGCGCGCCGCGGCATCGCGCTCGACGAGGTGTCCGCGGTGCATGCGCGGCGACAGCGCCGCAAGCACCAGCACCCCGGCGCCGGCGAGCTGCGCAGGCAGCTCGACATGCGCGGCGGCGGCGCGCAGTACCGTATCGCCGCCGCCGAGCAACGCCGCCAGAACGCCCCAGAACGCCGCGTGCGACCAGCGCCGCTCGCGCAGGTTCAGCCATGCCGCGCCTGCCAGGAAGGCTGCCATAAGCCAGTATGCGTGCTCGATGCGCAGCATCTCAGCGCGATGCCTCGCCGGTCGCTTCCGAAGCTGGCCGCTGCAGCCGGCGCGAGAACAGCACCGTGCGTAGCGCATGGATGACAAACGCGGCGATCGCTGTCGGCAGCGCCCACAAGGCAATGTGCAGGGGCTCGAGCTCGATGCCATGCTGCGCGTAGAAGCCCTGGATCAGCAGCACACCGCCGAGTGCGACAAACACGTCCTCGCCAAAGAACAGGCCAATGTTGTCGGTTCCGGCACTGAACGCACGCACCGCGTGGCGCTCATCGAGTGTCAGCGGAGCGCCGCGCTTTTCTGCCGCCGCCTCGGCCATTGGCGCGAGCAGCGGCCGCACGGTCTGCGCCTGGCCGGCAACATTGGTCAGGCCACACATGGAAAGAACCTGACGCAGGCCAAGGTAGGCAATCAACAGGCGCGGCAAGGTCATGCTGCGCAGCGAGGCAATCCAGTTGCGCGCATGCTCGCGCAGGCCGGCACGCTCCAGCACGCCGATCGCTGGCAGGGTGAGCACGAAGAGCAGGAGCGCCCGCTCCGACACGAAGCTCGTGCCAAGCAAGGCGAGGATGTCGCCGGCGGACTTGCCGGCGGCAAACCCGCTCACCACGCCCGCCGCGACGACCACCGGCACCGGATTGAAGCGCAGCGCGAAGCCGATGACGACGACTGCCACACCCAGCAGCGGCAACCACTGCGTCAGCATGCGCGGGCCGGCCCGGCCGTCACCTGTATGCCGGCCTCCTGCAGTGCCTGGTGCAAGTCGTGGGCGAACAGCGCGGCATCCGGCCGGTCGCCGTGCACACACAGCGTATCGGCCTCGACACGCACAGTGGCGCCATCGGCGGAAACCACCTGCTGGCGCGTGGCAATCGCCACGGCCTGGGCCACCGCCTCGGCGCGATCCTCGAACACCGAATGCGGTTCCGAGCGAGAGGTGAGAGAACCGTCCGCGCGGTAGCGGCGATCGCAAAAACCTTCGCGCGACACCGCCAGATCCAGCGCCAGCCCCGCCGCGACCAGCGCGCTGCCGGCAAGCCCGACCAGGATCAGCCTGCGGTCAAAATCCGCCACGGCATGGGCAATGGCGTCGGCAAGCGCACGCTCGCACGCCGCCATGTTGTACAGCGCGCCATGCGGCTTGACGTGCCGCAGCCGCGTCCCAGCTGCATGGGCAAAGGCCTGCAACGCTCCGATCTGGTACAGCGTCTGCGCATAGATCTCGTCCGGCGACATCTTCATCTCGCGACGCCCGAAGCCCTGCAGGTCGAGCAGTGACGGATGCGCGCCGAGCGCGACACGGTGGCGCACGCACAGCGCCACGGTCTTGCGCATGGTCGGTGGATCGCCGGCATGAAAGCCGCAGGCGATGTTGGCCGAGGTGATCCACGGCATCACGCCTTCGTCGTCGCCCATGCGCCAGGCGCCGAAGGATTCGCCGAGATCGGCGTTGAGATCGATTTGCCTCATGCGGACAACCGTGCAGCGATACGGGTCTCGAGATCGGCAAGCGCACGCTCGCGCTTCTGCTGCGCGCGCCACGCGGCTGCCAGCGTGCACGACTCGAAGCGTAGCACGGCGCCGGGACGCGCCTGGGCGAGCCGCGGCAGGTCGATGGCGGCCACCTGTCCGATCCGTGGATAGCCGCCGCTCACCGGGCACTCGACGCCGAACACGATCGGCTGGCCCGACGGTGGCAATTGCAGCAGGCCGGGAACGCAGCCCTCGCTGACCACTTCGAACGGCGCCTGCCATGCCAGCCGCGGTCCCTGCAGGCGCAGGCCGGTGCGGTTCGAGGCGGCCTGCACGGTGAACGCACCTGCGAACAGGGCCTGGCGCGAGGCGTCGGTCAAGTGGGCCTGGTGGCGCGCCGGCAATAGATGCAGTGGCTGCGTCGGGTCGTCGCTGAACCACGGTCGCGCATCCAGCCACCAGCCAGGCGTCGCACGGGCGGACACGCTGGCGGCGTCGGGGGCAATCGCCAGACGGTCGCCGACGCACAGCGGACGACCGTCGAATGGTCCGAGCGCGGCGTTGAGGTCGGTGCTGCGGCTGCCGAGGACCGATGCGCCAGCGAAGCCACCATGGACCGCCAGATAGCTCCGGCAACCGCGCGGCATGGCACCCAGACTCAGCCGTGCACCCGCTGGCACCTGCACCGGCGCCCAACGAGGCAGGTCGCGGCCGTCGATCTGCAGTGGCACAGGTGCACCGGTTACCGCAACCCAGGCCGGTGCTTGGAATTGCAGCGTTGGCCCGAGCAAAGTGATTTCCAGCACGCAGGCATCGCGCGGATTGCCGCACAGCGCGTTGGCAATGCGCAGGGCGGGTGCATCGAAGGCGCCGCTGCGGCCGATGCCAAGGTGGGCGTGGCCGCTGCGGCCGCCATCCTGCAAGGTGGTGAGCATGCCCGGCTTGACGACATCGACACTCACCACGGGCGCTCCGTCAAGGCGGAAAACTCCTCCGCACTGATCGCACGGAAACGGACGCGGTCGGCGGGTGCCAGCAGGCAAGGCGGCGCATGCCGTGGATCGAACAGCGCGAGCGGCGTGCGCCCGATCAGGTTCCAGCCACCCGGCAGCTCGCGCGGATAGATGCCGGTCTGCGCGCCACCAATGGCGACGGAACCGGCGGGCACGCGCGTGCGCGGGGTGGTGCGACGTGGCATGTGCAAGGCTGGGTTGAGCCCGAGCAGATATGGGAAGCCGGGCGCGAAACCAAGCATCGCGACGGTATAGACGTCCGCGGCATGCCGCGCGACGACTTCCCCGGAGCCCATGCCGGCGTAGGCGGCCAGTGCCTCGAGGTCCGGGCCATACGTGCCGCCGTAGCACACTGGGATCTCCACGATCCGGCTCCCGGCATCGTCGGAGCCTGCCGCGGGCAATGGTGCATGCGCGAGAGCCGCACGCAACGCCTGCTCCACCCGTGCGTGGGGAGGACGGTCACTGGCGTCGTCCCAGGCGGCAGGGTCGAAGCGCAGCAGGATGCTGGCGTAGGCCGGCGCGATATCCACCATGCCACGCAGCGGTACCGTACGCAGGCGGCGCGCCGCGGCATGGACCTGGGTGTTGAGGTCGATGTCGATGCGCTCGCCGAAACGCAGCAGCAGCGTGTCTTCGGACAACGGCTCGACAGCGAAGTGCATGGACGGATTCCGTGCGACAACCGTATGCGCAAAGCCAGCCTCGCCTGGCCGGCTGTCCGCATGCGCGACATTATGAACCAGTGCAGGCACGTACCGGCACAGGAGCCCAAGGCCGACCACGCGCCGGGCAATGAGTCGACGCGGCCATTTCCAGACGTCGCCGGGGCTGGCGCCGACATCACAGCCGAAGGGAAACAGCTATAACGCGCCAACCACCTTGCCAAGGGACGAGCTTGCCATGCGCACATGTCGCCGCTTTCCACGCCCGGCCCCGACGGGCCGCCGCATACCCACCCTGCTCCGCGTGGCCGCTTTCACCATCATTGCCGTTCTTGTACCCGCAGGACTCAACCCCGCCATGGCCAACCCGTCCGATCCAGCCGACACACAGGAAGCCAGCGCCCCCATGTTTCCGCTGCGTTTCGCTTTCCATGCTTTCCAGGTGTTTTGCTACAACACCCTTCGCTGCCAGGTGATCTACGCCAACCACAACTTCAGCCCCTGGAAGGCGGAAGAGGAGCCTTCGCCGCCCCCGCGCTCCCCTGATTACCGGGATCACTGGCCCTTGGCATCCAACATCGGCATTCGCAACTTCCCACCCCCGGCCAAAGTACGTTGGACGTCCATGGATGGCGTAACACATGAGGCCGAAGTCGCCATCGGCACCATCTTCAAGGATGAGCGGGTTCTCTACCGCGTGCCCGATTCGGAGATCCCGGACCGCTCCTGGAGCGGCGAGCCCGGCATCCTGCTCGAGGTCAACGACCGCACCATCAGCGTCTACATGAAGGCGTTCATCGCCACCAAGACTGAGCAAATCCCAGGAAACAAATACAGCAATGCTCGCGAGGACGTGATCCTGGCTTGGACCCACACGTACTGATGGGGCCGTGTCGCCATGAACGAACAGCACAAGGTGGAGCCGGACGGCATCCTCGGTGACGGCGTGTCGTTCGAGCCAGTTGCCCCGCACTCGCCTGCGTATCCGAATCTCCGCCGGCAACTCGCGCCATTCCGGGTACCTATTGTCCTGCATGCCAACGATCCGCATGAGCGGCTATATGTCGCCTCGTTCGATGGAACCGGGAACGATGCCAGGCTCGATCCGAAGCACGCGACGAACGTTGGCCTCGTCGCCAGGCAAATCCAGAAGGATGACAACCCAAGGATCGGTGGCGGCTACGTGGAAGGCCCCGGCACCCAGCAGTACGACCCGGTTGGACGCCTGATCGATGGCATGCTCGGCTTGACCATCAACGAGCGGGCCGAACAGATGTACCGACTGTTCACCACGCAGGCTTGGAGATGGAAGCAACAGGACCCGGATGCCAGGATCACCGTGCTCAGCGTCAGCTTCAGCCGTGGCAGCGAGGTTTCCGCCCTGTTTGCCCGATTGGTGGATGAGCGTGGCATCCAGAACCCGACAGGCGCGATCCATGCCTATGGCCCCAACGGTCAGCTGAAGCACGCCAAATACTCCAGCCCACCGTTGGCGCCTCCGCACCAGGTCGCGCAGGGCGTGGCGATGTTCGATCCGGTGGGCACCGGGCATGCCATGCACACCGACCGGCGGTTGCCGCCCTCGGTGATCTCCGGCATCGAGCTCATTGCGCTGGACGAGCCGCGCTTCTTCTTCAAGTCCGACCACATCATCGACCCCGGTATCACGCCGGACGGGCGCTTCGCCGGCGTGTATGTGCCCGGCGCGCACAGCGACGTCGGCGGCGGCGGGCACCGCAACGGCCTGGCGGTCCGCGCCGGCAATGTCGTGATCGACTACATCAACGGCTTCAGCGATGAGCCGTTCCTCGTCAAGAGTACGGAACCCGACGATCCGCGCCTGAACGTGATCCACCATCCGCAGGACGACAAGCTGGTGTACCGCCTCTCCCCCAAGGTCGACCGGCAGGAGCCCGCCGGCTACAACGAGCTGCAGGTGCCGCGGAGCCTGATCCGGCGCGTACCCGATCCCAACAACGCCGAGCCACGCGATGAGGCGCTCAGCGCGCGGTTCGAGCGCCAGCCCATGCCGAACGGCCCGCTGCCGGCTGCGCCCGGGCACGACAGGGAATCAGCACACAGCGATCTGGACCGCTGGATTGCCTGCATGTACCAGGCGGCCCGGCAGCCGGATCCAGGCATTTGGAACCAGGTCCAGCGAACCGTGGTGCAGGAATACATGGACAGCCCGGACGGACGACTATTTCAGCAGCAAGTTGCGGCCCTGGAACGGACCTGGGGCTTGCCGCTGCAGGCACAGGCGTATCCACCGCCGACCGTGCTGGACCAGGCAACATCACACCCACAGGAAATCTGCCGCTAGTCATGGGAGTGCACTCGTAACCGCCGCGCGGCGGCACGATCTGCAGCGCACCCCAGCGCATGGAGCGCATCCGCCAGCCGGACCGTGGTTGATCCGGGGTTCCGAAAGCCCTGCGCCGTTGGACCTCGCGTCTCCGGCGTTGCCCGCTTCCGGGCTGCCCTGCCGGTCAGCTCAGGCCAGGTCCAACAGGTCGCCCAGGAGCGCCTGGGCGGTGACTTCCGCACCCGCGCCCGGACCGCGGATCACCAGCGGCTGCGCGTGATAGCGCGTGGTGGTGAAGGCGAACACGTTGTCAGCGCCGGAAAGCGCAGCAGCGAAATGGGTCGGAGGCACCGCTGCCAGGGCGACGCTGGCTCGGCCATGCTCGTCGAGGCGGGCCAAATAGCGCAGCGCGCGACCGCTGCTCGCGGCCTCGGCGTAACGTCCGGCCATACGCCGATCCAGCTCACCCGGCGCATGCAGGAATTCCCCGACCGGCAGCCCGCGCAACGTGTCCGGCACCAGGCTTTCCACCTGGACGGCGTCGGCTTCCAGCGCGAACCCCGCGGTACGCGCCACAATCAGCAGCTTGCGGCATACGTCCGCCCCGGACAGATCCGCACGCGGATCCGGTTCGGCGTAGCCAAGCTCGCGTGCTTCATGCAGCAGGGCGGAAAACGGCACGCTGCCGTCATAACGGTTGAACAGCCAGGACAACGAACCGGAAAACACCCCCTCCACCGCCTGCAGGCGGTCACCGCAACGCCGCAGCCGGCGCAGCGTGGACAGCACCGGCAGCCCGGCGCCGACCAGGGCCGCATCGCCATAGTCGGCGGCGTCACCCAGCACCTGCTGCAGCGCCAGCCAGCCCGCCAGCGGCCCACCCGCCAGCGCCTTGTTCGCGGTGACCACCCGGTAGCCGCGCGCGAGCCATTGCGGATGCAGGGCCGCGACGGCCTCGCTCGCCGTGGCATCCACGATTGCCTTGACCGGCGCATCGCCCGCATCCAGCGCGGCAAGCAAGGCTGTGTCGTCGCGAGGCGCGCCGGCGCCGGCGGGAAGCCGCAGCCACTGCCCGCCGTCCGGGCTGGTCGGCGCCAGATGCTGGCGGCGCGAGTTTGCCACGCCCAGCAGGCGCAGCGGCGAGGCTGACGGGGTCGCCAGCAGGGTCAACAGCGCGCTGCCCACCAGGCCGGTACCAAACAGCACCACGTCGACCGCTGCCGTGCCCGGTACGGTGCTCGCCGCCGTGTCGACCGGTGCCTGCGCGTGGACGTACTGGCCCCGCGCCGGGATGCCGCCAGCGGCAAGCGGCGCGGCCTGCACTGCGGCGGCGTAGGGGTTCATGCACTCGCCCGACAGTGCGCGGCGCCCACGCCAGCGGCTCGGGCCAGCGCCGCGTCCAGGTCCCGCAGCAGATCGCCCGCATCCTCGATGCCTACGGACACCCGCAGCAGCGCGTCCGAAATGCCGGCAACCCGGCGCGCCTCGGGCGCCATCGAGGCATGGGTCATGGTCACCGGGTGCGCGATCAGGCTCTCCACGCCCCCCAGCGACTCGGCCAGCGAAAAGCACTCCAGACCGTCCAGGAACGCCGCCACCTGCGCCTCGCCGCCTTCCAGTTCGAAACTCAGCATGGCGCCGAAACCCTGTTGCTGACGCGCCGCCACGCTGTGGCCAGAATGTGTCGCCAGCCCAGGGTAGTGCACCTTGCGCACCGCCGGATGGGCGTCCAGATGGGTGGCGATGCGCGCCGCATTTTCCTCGTGCTGGCGCATGCGCACCCCGAGCGTGCGCAGGCCGCGCAGGGTGAGGTAGCTGTCGAACGGCGCCCCGGTCAGGCCCTGGCAGTTGGCCCACCACTTGATCTGCTCGCCCAAGGCCGGCTCGCGTGCGATCACCGCACCGCCGACCACGTCGCTGTGCCCGTTGATGTATTTGGTGGTCGAGTGCACGACCAGGTCCGCGCCGAGCAGCAACGGCTGCTGCAGCGCCGGCGACAGGAAGGTGTTGTCCACCGCGACCAGGGCCCCGGCCTCATGCGCCGCACGCACCACGTGGCGGATGTCGGTGATGCGCAGCAACGGGTTGGACGGCGTCTCGACCCATACCAGGGCCGGTTTGGCCGCCAGGGCCGCGGCCAGCGCCCCGGCATCGTTCAGGTCGACAAAATCCACACTGATGCGCTGCTTGCGCTGCCAGGCATCCAGCAGCCGCCAGGTGCCGCCATAGCAGTCGTGGGCGGCCAGCACGTGGGCGCCGGCAGGCAGCAGCTCCAGGGCCAGCAGCACGGCAGACATGCCGCTGGAGGTGACCACCGCCGCGGCGCCGTGCTCCAGCTCGGCCAGGACCTCGGCCAGCAGGTCGCGCGTGGGGTTGCCGCTGCGCGAGTAGTCGTACTGCCTCTTGTGTCCGAAGCCCTCGAAAGTGTAGGTGCTCGACAGGTGGATGGGCGGCACCACCGCGCCGTGGTGCAGGTCGCTTTCCAGACCCGCACGCACGGCGCGGGTACAGGCGGCAATTGAACTCATGGTGTGTACTCCAGCAATGTGCGTAAACCCGCGTCGGCCAGCGCCGGCGCGTTCAGGCGACTGCCTCGCGCAGCAGCGGGGCGAGCTGCTCCGTTTCCTTCAGGAACCCGTCATGCCCGTAGGGCGAGTCGATCACGGTGAGCGTGGCCGGCCCGCACAGGCGGCGCTGCAGCTCGCACATGTCGGCCAGCGGCACCAGGCGATCGGAGGAAAAGCCGACCAGGGTCGCCGTCGCAGTGACGCGCTCGGGCGCCACGTCATGCAGGTCGATGGATTCGGACAGGGCCAGGAAGCGCTCCGGGTCGAAGCGCTCGACAAACTGCCGGCCCTGGTGCTGCAGGTAATCCTCGACCGGGAAGTGGAAACGGTCGTCGTGGTACACGGGGGCCCCGCCGAAGCGGCGCGCAAACTCCTCGCTGCCACGATACGTGGTCATGGCCAGCTGCCTGGCGAGGCCCAGAGCCTCGTCAACCCGGCCACAGGCGCGCCCCAGGCGCACGATGTCGCGTTGTATGGCCCGCTGCGCGGTGGCCAGCGGATGCGCACGATGCGCCCCCGCCAGCAGCACCAGGCGGTCCACGGCCAACGCATGCCGCGCCGCCAGGGCCAGACCTACCATCGCCCCATACGAGGAGCCCACGAAGCAGTGCGCGCGGCCGATGCCGAGCTCCAGGAGCAGTGCGGCCAACAGGTCCGCCTGGTCCTCGCTGGACACCGAGCTCGCGCCCAGCTCCTGTGGCGTCACCCAGTCGATCGACAGCACCCGGTAGCGCTCGAGGTCCACGGCCCGGCCATCACCCACCAGGGACTGCCACCAGCCCGGCACGGCGTCGCCGTCCTGCGCGACCACATTCCGGGTCGCCGAGATCCCGCCCTGCACGATCACCGTGGGCGCGCCCGGCGCGCCGCAGCACAGGTAATGCACCTCCACGTTGCACGCCTGGTCGCCATATTTGGGGCGGATGGTCAGGGTACGCGTGCCGCGACCGCTGCCAGACTCGGCGCGAGGGGCCGGCCGCCAGGTGGACGGCGCCGGGGCAAGCGCCAAGGGGGAAGAACAGATCATGGGCAAGACTCCGGTCGACCCACCGCTGCTGCGCTCGACAAGCGGACGTCCCGCCAGCGCCACCAACCGCGCTGCCCTGACGCCCATCTGTCGGGTGGCGCCACCCGGCGCCCCGCAGGAGTTGGCACCTTGAGGCCGCAGCCTGCAGGTTGCCCCGACATCAAAGGGCCTGTCCCTCCGTCGGTCTCGATGAGCTTTGGCGCAATTTAGCCGTTGTCCATATCCATGTCAATGGACATTTATCCGCTTAGCCTTCTATACACCTACATGGCACTCCATGAAACGTACGCCGCATCCAGGCATGGCAGGGCTTCGACCAGCGACCCATTGACCGCGCTCCTGGGCGCCAGGCATGCACCATCCGCCTTGCAGCCTGCTAACGTGTCGCCATGAATCCATCGACCGACATGCGCGCACTGCACGACCGGCTGCAGGGCGCCGGCTTCGCCTTCGTTCCCAATGAGGCCATGGACCGGCTGCTGCAGGTGCGGGAGTTGCCCGACTGGCCAGCCTTCGCCGCCAGCTGGGACGACCTGGCGCCAGACAACTATCTGGCCGCCAGCGGCCGTCATCGCCGGCGCCGGTACGCGACCTTCTCGGCCGGCGCGGACACCGGTGTCCGCGCCGAACCGCACCAGGCGCACTACCAGAGCCTGGCCTACAACCCACTGCAGGGGGACATCCTGCGCTGGTTCGAGCCGGTGGCGCCGGAGCAGGCCAAGAGTGCCAGCCTGCGGCGCATCCTCGATTTTTGCCACGATTGCTTCGGCACCCTGGCACCGGATGTGACCCATTGGCATGTGGAAGTGCACCAGTTCCGCATCGAGGCCAGCGCCGCCGAGGCCGGCGAGCCCACGCCGGAGGGCGTACACCGCGACGGCGTCGACTACGTGCTGGTGCTGCTGATCGACCGCCGCAACATCGAGCGCGGCACCACCACGATCCACGCCGCCGATCATCGCCAACTCGGCAGTTTTACCCTGGCCCATCCGCTGGACGCGGCGCTGGTGGACGACCACCGGGTCTACCATGGCGTCACCGCCGTGATCCCGGCCGACCCTGACCAGCCTGCCCACCGCGACGTCCTGGTGGTCACCTTCCGGCGCCAGGGACGGCCAACGGAGGCCCTCGAGTCGTCCGGTTTGTAGACCGGCGTACCGGCCGCCATCCTGGGTCGCCGTCCCCCCCCTCCCGCCCCTTGACCAGCCCCATGCCCAGCCTGCCCCGCAAAGCCGTCGGCCAGCGTTTCAACCACGCGCTGATGCTGCGTGCCCGGGAGCGCAGCTGGGCCGCGCTGCATGCGCTGCGCGAGCGCATGCGCCCCGGCATCAGCGAGGCAGAAGCGAAGGCCGAGGCCATGGCGGTGTTCGCGGAGCTGGGTTACGAGCGCCTGTGGCACCCGGTCCTGGTGCGCATTGGCGCGAACACCACCAAGACCTACCGCGAGCCCTCCGACCCCGGCGTGCGGCTGGGCGAGG
>JAFKMZ010000095.1 GCA_017305055.1 Lysobacterales bacterium | reverse complement strand
CAGCATGCTGAAGACCGAGCATGTCACCCGGGAAAAGAACGTCGTGTACCGGATGTTCAACCGGGTGTTCGACTGGACGCACCAGACCTACACCGGCCACATCGCCAAGGCCGTGCACCACGCGCGGCGCTGGATGGCGGTGTTCGCCGTGGTCGCGATACTGGCGGGGCTCCTGTACACGCGCGTCCCCGGCAGCTTCCTGCCCGAGGAGGACCAGGGCTACGCGATGGTGCTGGTGCAGTTGCCGCCGGGCGCCACCAAGGAGCGCACCGAGGCGGTGATGCAGCGCATGTACAACATCATCGCCAAGGACAGCGCGGTCGACGGGATAATGCAGATCGTCGGCTTCAGCTTCCAGGGCTCAGGCGAAAATGCCGGGATGGGTTTCATCCGCCTGAAGGACTGGAACGACCGCGACGTGACGGCGATGCAGTTCATCCAGCACGCGAACATGCAACTGCACCAGCAGATCCGCGATGCGCAGATCTTCGTGGTAAACGTGCCGACGGTGGCGGGCCTCGGCCAGTTCGGCGGCTTCGACATGTTCCTCGAGAACCGCAGCGGGTCCGGGCGCGAGCCTCTCGACCGGGCTGTGGACACGTTGCTGGCGAAGGCGGCACAGGACAAGGTGCTGAGCGGGGTCCACCCCAACATCCTGCCGCCCGCCCCGCAGTTGGACCTTTCGATCGACCGCCTGCAGGCCGCGACGATGGGCCTGTCGGTAAGCGACATCTCGAACGCCATCAGCCTGATGCTGGCGCCGGTGTATGTCGATGACTTCACCGACGCCGGCCGCGTCAAGCGCGTGATGCTGCAGGCCCAGGCACCGTACCGGCGCAGCGACGCCGCGTTCGGTCACTTCTACACGCCAAGCAGCACCCAGTCCGATCGCAACGGCATGCCGGCGATGATACCCATCGCAAACGTCGTGAAAACGAAGTGGGAGATGGTTTCGCCCTCACTGACGCGCTTCAACGGCTACCCGGCGACGGAGATCGTGGGTTCGCCGGCCGCGGGCTTCGCATCCGGAGACGCGATGCAGGCGATGGAACAGACCGTGACCCGCGACCTGCCGCACGGCTTCGGCTACAGCTGGACCGGGCAATCGTTCCAGGAACTCCTGTCCGGCAACGCCGCCACGATGCTGATGTTGCTGTCGATCGTGGTGGTGTTCCTGGCGCTCGTGGCGCTGTATGAAAGCTGGTCGGTTCCGGTATCGGTACTGCTGATCGTGCCCCTGGCGCTGCTAGGCACGGTGCTGTTCACCCTGTTGCGCGGGCTCGCGCGGGACATCTATTTCCAGATCGGCCTGATCACCGTGATCGGCCTCGCCGCGAAGAACGCGATCCTGATCGTGGAATACGCGATCGCCGAACAGAAGCAGGGTCGGACCCTGCGCGAGGGCGTGATCGATGCGGCAAGGCTCCGCTTCCGCCCGATCCTGATGACCTCGATCGCCTTCATCCTGGGCGTGTTCCCGCTGGCCATCTCGACCGGCGCCGGCGCCAATGCGCGCCACGCGATCGGCACCGGCGTGATCGGCGGCATGCTGTTCGCGACCATCTTCGGCCTGCTGCTGATCCCGGTGTTCTACGTCACCGTACGGCGCCTTGTCGGCGACAAGATGGACGAGGCGGACGTGGCGCCGGAAAAGGCGCAGCCCGAATAGGGCATCCATCCAGACGGAGCATGCCGTAGGCACCAGGCATCATCCGCCGGGAGACCGCTCCTAGTCCGCCGGTTGCGCGGGGCGCTGCAGGGTCTGGCGCACGCTGGGTACGGCGTTGCCGCGCACTGCCAACTCCTGGGCCACGTCGACATAGCCCAGCTGGCGCGCCACATCGGCCGCGGTGCGCGAGAAGCCATCCACTGCCGCGCGTTCGGCGCCATGCGCCAGCAGGATGCGTGAAGGGGCGACCAGCGCATGCATGGCGCAGGCATGCAGTGCGGTGACTCCGCGCTGATCGGCATGCTGGCCGTGGCTTCCGGCGTCCAGCAACAACGGCAGCAGTGCGCCGATATGCGTGGCGTCGCAGTCGCTGCCAGGCGGCATGTGCGCACCCAGCAGCAGCAGCAAGGGCGTAGCGCCCGTCGCATCGGTCCGATTCACGTCGGCACCGTGCTTGAGCAGGGTGTCGAAGAGGCGCCGCGCACGCAGGCTGTCGTTGTGTTCGAAGCTGAACTGCGCCGCCGCGTGCAAGGCGTTGCGGCCGTCGTCGTCGACCGCATTGACGTCGGCACCGGCGCCAAGCAGCACCTCGACGATTTCCGCATGGCCCAGCGCCGCGGCCACCATCAAGGCAGTGGCCGCATTGGGCAGGCGCTGATCGACAACCACGCCACGACCCAGCAGCACGGCAATCACCCCGGTCTGGCGTGCGCTGACCGCCGCGACCAGCGGGGTCGCCCCGCTGTGTGCGGCCAGCGTCGCATCGGCGCCGGCATCCAGCAGGCGCTCGACGACGGCCGCGTGCCCGTTGCCGCAGGCACGCAGCAAGGCCGTGGCACCCCGCTCATCCCGCGCGTCGACTGGAAAGCCGAGTTCCAGCAGGCGCTCGACGCTGGGCAAGGCGCCTGCCACGGCCGCTGCCGTCAGGTCTTCGGCGCGGAGCGCCCGCGCCGGCCGTGGCCAGTCGCGCCAATCGAGCCAGCGCTCCAGGGCAAGATGCTCCAAGGCCAGGCCGCGCGGGGTCTCGCCATTGACGTCCGCCGCCTCGGGATCGGCGCCATGGGCAATCAGCGCACGCACCATCGGCAGCGCCGCGGCGCCATGCTCGAGCGCGACGAACAGCGGAGTACGGCCTCCGGCATCGCGCAGGTTCGGGTTGCAACCGCGCCGCAACAAAGCCTGCACCAGCTCCTCGTGCCCGACGGCCGCCGCCAGATGCAACGGCGAGCG
The DNA here is from genome assembly GCA_017305055.1 of Lysobacterales bacterium. GTDB lineage: Bacteria > Pseudomonadota > Gammaproteobacteria > Xanthomonadales > Rhodanobacteraceae > Rhodanobacter. The sequence continues at coordinate 11,710 of JAFKMZ010000095.1, read as the reverse complement.
TCCGCGCCCGTCCGGGCCGAAGGGGTCCGCGCCCGCCTCGAGCATGCGCAGGGTCAAGGTTCTCGCAGCCGGCGTGTCGGCACCGGCAGACAGGGCGGCCGCCAGCAAACCGGCGCCGGCCGGGGTCGCCCCCGCCAGCAGCAGATCGCTGGCCGCCTCGGCCGCATCCGGAAGGTGATGCAGGAGCGCATCAAACAGTCGCTCGCCCAACGGCGGCAGAACGGCTGGCGACGGCGGGACAGTCGACGCATCGGTGATGGCTTCCACGGGCGCGGGCGGTTCCAGCCGGGCCTCGGGATCCAGTCCATGGTCCAGCAACCAGCGCCGGCCCATGACCAGGCCCGGCCCGGTGAGCTCCAGGTACAAGGCGGCCCGCTGGCCCTGCGACCACTCGCGCACACGCCCGGCAAACGTCGAGGCGATGGCCCAATGGCCGAACCGCAGGGCATCGAGCAGATGCGCCGGCGTATCCGCGCCGGTTGGCAGCAGGCCGGCACTCAGGCTGGCTGGCAGAGGCGTTTGCGGGTCGAGCAGTGCCACCAGGTCCCAACGTCCCGCGGCAGCGGCATGATCCAGCGCGCTGCGTCCATCCGGATCGCGCAGCCTGGGATCGGCATCATGCGCCAGCAGCGTGCGCACGGTCTCCGCCTGTGCGTGCGGCGACTGGCAAGCCAGGGTCAAGGCGTTCCGCCCCAGCGCATCGCGGGCGCCAATGTCCGCCCCGGCCTCGACCAGCAATTGCACGACACCGCCGGCCCCGGCCCGGGCCGCTTCCATCAATGGCGTGCTGCCGCGCAGGTCGGCGATGTCGACCTGGGCGTGGGCCTGGCACAGGGCCTGCACGATCTCGACGTGGCCCTCGGCAGCGGCCACCGCCAGCGCGCTGCGCTGCTGGCCATCCACCGCATCGACAGGCGCACGCTGTTTGAGCAGCCGCTTCACACCCGTCGCGTCGTCGTCGCCGATCCCGGCGGCAGCGACCAGCGCAGGCATGCCGCCGGCCGGGGCGGCGGCGGCGCCGCGTTCGAGCAGGAATTCGACCAGCGGCCAGTTGGCGGCGTGGCAGGCGAGGGACAGCGGACTGTCACCGGCCGCATTCAGCACGTTGATGGGCGCCCCGGCGTCGAGCAGCATCGCCGCCACGCCTGGCTCGGCACTCAGCACCGCTCCATGCAACGGGGAGTTGCCCTCCCCGTCGACCAACGAGGGGTCGGCACCATTGGCCAGCAAGGTAAGCACGGCCTCGGCACGGCCATGCCAGCTGTCCCGGGTGGCAGCCAGCAGGGGCGTGATACCGCCGCTGGCGCGATTGACGTTCGCGCCCTTGGCGATGAGCGCGCGCAACAGCCGGGTATCCGGCAGCAAAGCCGCCAGCATCAGCACCGGACGTTGGTCGCGGTCGCCCGTGTGCGGCGCCGCTTCCACGTCGGCACCTTCTGCCACCAGAGCCAGCGCGCGCCCGATGTCGCCTTCGCGGGTCGCCTCGAGCAATCCCTGCACAGGCACAGGCGCAGCCGGTGCGACGGATGCCACGACTTCCGCTGTCGCGGCGGCTGATGGCCCTGCTTCCGCGGCGTCAGGGACATCAGGGGCGGTCAGCGCTTCCGGGCAAGGGTCCACATACGCCGATACCTCGCCAGCATGCTCACAGCGCTCGCGCAGCAGTGCGTTCAACGTACGGTCCACGATCACCAGGCAACCGAGCGGTAGCACCACGACCCCGTACAGCACCATGGCCGCCGTGCGCATTTCCGTAGGCAAGACCCCGTACAGGCCGGCCAGCGCGATCGCGCCGAAGGCAAGCACGAGCAGGGCGACCGCGGTCGGCAAAAAATGGGTGAGCGCGCGCTCCTCGCGCGACAAGTGGCGACCAAACGCGATACTGCGTGCGGCAGCGGTGAAAATCCACGAGCCGTCATGGCGGATCGGATAGGCATCATCCCAGACACAGACCAGACCAAACGCCGGCCACAGACGCCACAACACACCCATGGCCAGGATCAGCGTGGCCACCAGCACCATCGCCGCGCTGATCCCCGGCCAGTCGTGCAGGCGCAGCATCGGCCAGGCCACCAGCGCAAAAACCAATACCGTATAGGCGGTGAACAGGACCAGGTAGGTGGCGCCCCGGCGCAATATCGTGCGCGCAAAACCGAGCTCCAGGTCGAAACCCATGGCGTGGCAACTGGCAGCCATGCACAGCACATTGGCCAGCAGCAACGGGATCAGGGTCAAGGGATGGGTCACCGCCCCCGCCATGGCGACCGCAGCCAGGCTGGGCAAGAACCACAGCAGCGTTTGCACTGAAAGACGGCGACGCCGTTTGGGTTGACTCATCTTCACAGTATAGAAACCGCTTTCTGCACAGACGATAATCAAGCGTTAAACGTCGCGGGCACGGACCGCATCCAGACTGGGCTGCGACACAGCCGCCATGATTGTCGACTGGCCGGGTCGATTTGGGAGACCCGCTCCGGCGTGCGCCGGGGCCGCGGTCATCGTAGCTAGTCCCAGACCGATTAGTGCTGCCTGCTCCGGCGTGCGCAGGGGCCGCGGCACTTCCCTGGCATGCTGACGCCCGGTATGTGCCAGGTGCGCGGCGACACGTTGGCAGAGCGGCGCGGCGACAGGTCGCAGCCTCTTGCAACCCTCGCCACGAATGGGCACAGTGGAAACGAAATTCAAACAAGCGTATGACTGCCATTTGCCGCCCTTTCGTCGGGCGGCGCCTGACCCTCAGGAGTTCCCGATGTCCAAGCCAATTCGTACTTCGGCCAGCAAGGCAGGCCCACTGCTGCTGGCCTTGCTGAGTGCCAGCATCGCCGGCGCGCTGGCCCTGCCCAGCACGGCGGATGCGAGCGCATTCCAGCTGAAGGAAAACAGCGCCAAGAGCATGGGTCGGGCGTATGCCGGCTCTACCGCCGCCGGCGGCGACGCTTCGGTGGTGGTCAACAACCCGGCGGCATTGAGCCTGCTTGACGGCACCTATCTGCAGGCCGACGTCAGCGCGATCAACTTCAGCGCCAAATTCAAGGGCAGCGCCCATGACGCCCTGGGTCGCCCGATCAGCGGCGGCAACGGCGGGGATGGCGGTACGACGTTGCCGGTTCCGGCGCTGTTCCTTGCCACCAAGGTGACGGACCGGGTGAATGTGGGGCTTGGGTTCCACGTGCCATTCGGCTTCCAGACCGAATACGACCATGGCTGGGTTGGACGCTATGGCGCGCTGAAATCCCGATTCCAATCCATGGATGCCACGCTGTCGGCATCCTTCAAGGTCAACGACCAATTCAGCGTCGGCGCCAGCGTCATTGCAGAAAAGACCATTGCCGAGCTGACCAACGCGGTGAATTTCAATGGCGTTGGCCTGGGTCTGGTGCAGCAGGGCGTGGCCGCCGGTGCCATTCCTCCGGCCCAGGCACCCGCCCTGCTTGGCGCAGTCAACACGCTGCTCCCGCCAGGCTCGGACGGGCACTCACGCATCTATGGCGACAGCACGGATTGGGGCTGGCAGCTGGGTGCGCTGTGGAAGTTCACCCCGAACGACACGCTGGCCCTGGATTACCGCTCGCGGATCACCCACGGGCTGGAAGGTACAGCCAACTTCACGAACATTCCGGCAGCCGTGGGCCTGCTGCTGTCCAACCCCGCCGTCGCGCCGTTGCTTGCAGGCGGCGTTCCGTTCCAGCACACCACCGGCAAGGCGAATTTCACCACCCCGGCGACGGCTGGCCTGAGCTACTGGCACCAGGGTCAGGCGTTCGGGCTCGGCATCGACCTGGGCTGGACGCAGTGGAACGTGATGAAGCAGCTGACGGTCAACTACGGCAACCCGGCGCAGCCGCCAAGCTCATTGGACTTCAACTGGCACAACACCTGGTACGCCTCGGTGGGCGCCGACTGGTACGTGACCGACAAGCTGACCCTGCGTGGCGGGCTCGCCCTCGACACCACACCGACGCGCGCCACCACGCGTGATCCGCGGGTACCTGATTCGACCCGGCACCTCGCCTCGGTGGGCATCGGCTACAAGGCCAGCGAACGCTTCGAGCTCAACGCCTCGTTCATGCACGTCTTCGTCAACGCTGCTCACCTTGACGGCGCCCACAGTGCCACTGGCGACGTACTGACCGGCGAGTTTGACGACTACGGCAACGTGCTTGCCGTCTCGGCCCAGTACAAGTTCTGACCTGGACCGGATGTGGGAGCCCGTCAGCGGGCTCCCACATCCGGCGACCTCGCTGGTATTGGTACCGGCAGCCTACTCGCCGATGGTGAGCAGCGAGGCGTTGCCGCCGGCGGCCGTCGTGTTGATGGTCACGGTGCGTTCGCTCGCAAAACGCAGCAGGTAGTGCGGGCCACCGGCCTTGGGCCCGGTCCCGGACAAGCCTTCGCCGCCGAATGGCTGCACGCCAACGACAGCGCCAATCTGGTTGCGGTTGACGTAGCAATTGCCGACCCGCGCATGACTGGTGATGTATTCCACCGTGTCATTGATGCGGCTGTGCACGCCGAGCGTCAGGCCATAGCCGGTGCCGTTGATCTCATCGATGACCTTGTCCAGGTCCTTGGCCTTGTAGCGGATCAAGTGCAGCACCGGCCCAAATACCTCACGTTGCAGCGTCGCCAGTGACGGGATCTCATAGGCACGTGGCGCGAAGAAGGTGCCGTGCGCGGTTTGCGCCGGGTCCATCGGCGCCTCGGCGATCTTCTTCGCTTCGCGGTCCATGCGCTCGGCGTGGGCCACGAGGATTGCCTTGGCATCCTCGTCGATCACCGGACCCACGTCCGTCGACAGCAGCCCGGGGTCGCCGACCTGCAGTTGGGCCATGGCGCCAGCCAGCATCCCGACGACCTTGTCCGCGATGTCCTCCTGCACATACAACACGCGGGAAGCCGAGCAGCGCTGGCCAGCGGACTGGAACGCCGAGGCAATGACGTCCTTGACGATCTGCTCGGGCAGGGCCGACGAGTCGGCGATCATCGCATTTTGCCCGCCGGTTTCGGCAATCAGCACGGCAATCTGCGCGTCGCGCGCCGCGAGGCTGCGGTTGATGGCCCAGGCGGTTTCGGTCGCGCCGGTAAACACCACGCCGGCAACACGCGGATCCCTGGTGAGTGCCGCTCCCACGGTCGGCCCATCGCCGGGCAGGAATTGCAGCACCGCGGGCGGCACTCCGGCTTCGTGCAGGAGCTGGGTGGCGAGGAAGCCGATCAGGCTGGTCTGCTCGGCCGGCTTGGCTATCACCGAGTTGCCGGCCGCGAGTGCCGCGCTGACCTGGCCGGTGAAAATTGCCAGCGGGAAATTCCACGGACTGATGCCGATGAACACGCCACGCCCACCCAGCAACAGCTTGTTGCTCTCGCCAGTCGGCCCCGGCAGATCCTCGGGCGCACTGAACGCGCGCCGCGCCATGGTGGCGTAGTAGCGCAGGAAATCGGCCGCCTCACGCACCTCGGCAACGGCATCGGGCAGGCTCTTGCCGGCTTCCCGCACACACAAGGCGATGAACTCGGCGCGTCGCGCCTCGAGCTGGTCGGCCGCGTGCTCGAGCATGGCGGCGCGGTTGGACACCGGCAGGCGGTCCCAGTCCGGCTGCGCCGCGGCGGCGTTGGCCAGCGCCTGATCCACCGTTGCGGCATCCGCACTGACGTAGCTGCCGAGGTGGCGCCGACGGTCGGCAGGATCGGTGACCGCGACGGTCTGGCCGTGGCTGGTCGCACCGGGCACCAGTGGCGTGGCGGTCCACGGCCCCTGGAATGCGTTGACCGCCTCGGCCAGTGACCTCAATTCATCATCGTTGGAAAAGTTGACACCCATGGAATTCTTCCGAAGTTCACCGTAGAGATTTGCCGGCAGGGGGATGCGCGGGTGGGCAATGCTGTCGAACGCGCGCACGCTCTCGCAGGGGTCGGTCACCAACTCGCGGGCCGGCGTGCTCTCGTCCACCACGCGGTTGACGAAGCTGGTGTTGGCGCCGTTCTCCAGCAACCGGCGCACCAGGTAAGGCAGCAGGTCCTCATGGCTGCCCACCGGGGCATACACGCGACACGGAACGTTGAGCTTGTCCTTGCCGATGACCTCGGCATACAAGTCGGTGCCCATGCCGTGCAGGCGCTGGAACTCGAACGGCCGGCCCTGGGCAATATGGTAGACCGCAGCAATCGAGTGCGCGTTGTGCGTGGCGAACTGCGGATAGATCAGGTCGCCACCGGCGTTGAACAGTCGACGCGCGCAAGCAAGGTAGGAGACGTCGGTGTTTGGCTTGCGGGTGTACACCGGGTAGCCGGCCAGGCCATTTTCCTGCGCCCGCTTGATCTCGGCGTCCCAATACGCACCCTTGACCAGACGCACATACCAACGGCGCTTGGCCGCCAGGGCCGCCTCCACCAGCCAGTCGATGACGAAGGGCGTACGCTTGGAATAGGCCTGCACCACGATACCCAGGCCGTTCCAGCCCTCCAGCGACGGATCGGCGAAGACCGCGCCAATGATGTCCAGGGACAATTCCAGGCGGTCGGCTTCCTCGGCGTCCACCGACAGCGCTATGCCCGCGCGCATCGCCAGTTGCGAGAGTTCAAGCAACTTTTCGACAAGTGCCTGCTGCGCCAACGCACGCTTGGCCACTTCATACCGCGGATACAGCGCGGACAACTTGACCGAGATCGACGGCGCCTCCAGGTGGCTCACGTAGGGGCCGCGCGCACCCAGCGCGGCGATCGCGGCACGATATGCCTGCTGATAGCGCTCGGCGTCCGCCGCGGTTATCGCCGATTCGCCCAGCATGTCGAACGAATAGCGATAGCGGGCGTTGTCCTTCTTGGCGCAGCGCTCCAACGCCTCCTGGATGTTGCGCCCCATGACGAACTGGTGGCCCATGATGCGCATGGCCTGACGCACCGCCATGCGGATCGCCGGCTCGCCGGCGCGCTTGATCAGGCGGCGCAGTGCACCATTGAAGTCCTTGCGGGTGTCTTCCAGGTTGACCAGTTCCCCGGTCAACATCAGGCTCCAGGTGGAGGCATTGACCAGCACCGAATCGCTTTGCCCCAGATGCTTGCGCCAATTGGCATCGCCCAGCTTGTCGCGGATCAGCTTGTCCGTCGTGGCGTTGTCGGGAATGCGCAGCAACGCCTCGGCCACGCACATCAACAGGATGCCCTCCTCCGAGGACAGGTCGTACTGGCGCATGAACGATTCCACCGCGCCCTGGTCCTTGGCGCGCGCACGCACGCGCTCCACCAGGTCCACGGCCATATCCACCACCTGCCCGCGCTCGGGCGAGCCGAAATCGGCCTGATCGAGCAAATCGTTGACGGCTTCGGTTTCATCGCGCAGCCACGCCGCTGTGATGCGCGCGCGCGCCGGAGTGACGTCCGCAGGAAGCTCTGGACTGAGAATGAGTTGATTCACGGCTACGCCAGGTGTCGTTGAGCGAGGAAAGCTGCCTGGGAGCCCAGGCAAGCGACGAATTGTACGGTAGTCCGGCAATTCCGTCGCCCCAGGATATGGACGTCCGTACCACCCGTTACAACAGGTAGTTGACCCAAGTCAAGACGCTGCGGCGTTGTTGCCCAGCGACCCGGTGCGGCCTATCATCTGTCAGTCCCGGTCCAGTCGGACAGTTCATGGTGGTGCTTCGACCAGCTGGTGCAGAGCGGCGGTGCACGACGATGTGGCTTCAGCCAAATCGCACACTCAGCCATCGCGGCCTGCGCCGCGTGGTCATGGTACTGGTTGTGCTGGTATTGGGTACGGCTGGCTTGGGAGCGTGGCAGGGGAACGTCTTCGCGCCCTTGTTTGCAGCCCTCGAGTCGGTGGTTCTGGCGTATGCGCTGGGCATCGCGTGGCGCGCAGGCGATCGTGGCGAGCGCATTACCCTGGATGGGTCATCGCTGGAAGTAAATGAATTGCCAAGCGGCCGCAGCATTCGTTTCCCGTCGTATTGGGTGCGTGTGCGGCTGGAACCGAGCCACGGACGGCAGCGGTTGGTGTTGTCGGCACATGGACAGGCGTTGGAGATCGGCGTGTTTCTGGCGGAAGCCGAACGCGTCGCACTGTCAAAAAAACTCATGGCGTTGCTGACCAGATATCACAATCAGCTGCATGAACCGGTTCAACAAGGGTGCAAGACATGACATTTGGCGGCATCAGTCGATTCATCAAGGCAGGTACGGCGCTCGCCGTCGTCATGTTGTGTGGCGCAGTGCAGGCGCAGGCGCCGACGGTCCCGGGACCGTGGCAACTGAACCTGACACCAGGCGACAGCACCTGGTCCCACGTGCCGTATTCGCTAAACAACATCGCCCTGGGCATCTGCGTGGTGCTCGGCGTGCTGGTGTTTGGCGCCATGTTCATTTCCATCATCCGCTTCCGCAAGTCGCGCGGCGCGGTGGCGGAGAAGTGGTCGCACAACACCACGGTGGAGGTGATCTGGATCACCATCCCGGTGATCATCCTCGCGGTGTTGGCCTATCTGGCCAGCGGCGGCCTGGTGTCGTGGGCGAATACCGAGAACTCGCAGATGACGGTGAAGGTCACCGGCTACCAGTGGAAATGGCGCTACGACTACGTGTCCTACCTCGACAAGCCAGTCGCCAACGTCGGCTTCATGTCCAAGCTCGACCAGCTGAGCGACGATACCCGCCAGCTCGGCTCGGGCCTCAGCCCCTGGGCGGTGAAGACCGACGGTGAGAACACCTACCTGCTGAACGTGGACAAGCCGCTGGTCATCCCGGCGGACACCAAGGTGCGCTTCCTGATCACCAGCGGCGACGTCATCCACTCCTGGTGGGTGCCAGCCACCGGCTGGAAGCTGGACGCCGTGCCCGGCATCATCAATGCGGCCTGGACCAACATCACCAAGCCAGGCACGTATCGCGGCCAATGCGCCGAACTGTGCGGCCAGGACCACGGCTTCATGCCCATCGTGGTGGTGGTGAAGTCGAAGCCTGACTTCGCCAAGTGGCTGGCCGAGCAGGAAGCGGCCGGCGCCAAGCCGGCCACCGCCGCGTCCACTGCCACCGCGGCCGAGACGCCCGCCGCACCGAGCGTCGCCGCAGCCGTCGCGGCAGGCAGTCCGCCGCAGCACTGACCTCCGCGCTTGGCGGACGTCCACCCCGTTGCATTCACAACACCAGGTTCCAGAGGTACAAGGTCATGTCCTACGCAGCCACCACCGATCAGCACGACGATCACCACGGCGCACCGAAGAACTTCTTCCAGCGTTGGTGCATGTCCACCAACCACAAGGACATCGGCACGCTCTACCTGGTGTTTGCGCTGACGATGTTCTTCATCGGCGGCAGCTTCGCCATGCTCATCCGTGCCGAGCTGTTCAAGCCCGGCATGCAGCTGATGCAGCCATATTTCTTCAATCAGCTGACCACGATGCACGGGCTGATCATGATTTTCGGCGCGATCATGCCGGCATTCGTGGGCCTGGGGAACTGGATGATCCCGCTGATGATCGGTGCGCCGGACATGGCGTTGCCGCGCATGAACAACCTGTCGTTCTGGATCCTGCCGTTCGCCTTCGTGCTGCTGCTCTCGTCCATGTTCCTCCCGGGCGGTGGCCCGTCCGGCGGCTGGACCATGTATCCGCCGCTGTCGCTGCAGAGCGCGTCGCTGCCCTATGCGGTGTTCGCCATCCACCTGATGGGCATCAGCTCGATCATGGGCGCGATCAACATCATCGCCACCATCCTCAACATGCGCGCGCCGGGCATGGACCTGATGAAGATGCCCATCTTCGTCTGGTCGTGGCTGATCACCGCGTTCCTGCTGATCGCGGTGATGCCGGTGCTGGCCGGCGCGGTGACCATGCTGCTGACCGACAAGTTCTTCGGCACCAACTTCTTCAACCCGGGCGGCGGCGGTGACCCGGTGCTGTACCAGCACATCTTCTGGTTCTTCGGGCACCCCGAGGTGTACATCATGATCCTGCCGGCCTTCGGCGTGATCTCGGAGATCATCCCGACGTTCGCCCGCAAGCCGATCTTCGGCTACAAGGCCATGGTGTTCTCCATCGCCTGCATCGCCTTCCTCTCGTTCATCGTGTGGGCGCACCACATGTTCGCCGTCGGCATGCCGGTTGGTGCCGACATGTTCTTCATGTACGGCAGCATGCTGATTGCCGTGCCCACGGGCGTGAAGGTGTTCAACTGGGCGGCGACCATGTGGGGCGGCTCGATGACGTTCGAAGCCCCCATGCTGTTCGCGATCGCCTTCGTCGTGCTGTTCAGCATCGGCGGCTTCTCGGGCCTGATGATGGCGTTGGTGCCCGCCGACTTCCAATACCACGACACCTACTTCATCGTCGCCCACTTCCACTACGTGCTGGTCACCGGCGCCCTGTTCGCGATCATCGCCGCCACCTACCTGTGGCTGCCGAAGTGGAGCGGGAACATGTACAGCACGTTCTGGAGCAAGATGCATTTCTGGAACAGCCTGATCTGGGTCAACGTGCTGTTCTTCCCGCAGCACTTCCTGGGCCTGGCGGGCATGCCGCGGCGCATCCCGGACTACAACGTGGCCTTCGCGAACTGGAACATGGTCAGCTCGATCGGCGGCTTCCTGTTCGGCGCCACCCAGCTCATCTTCATCGGCGTGGTGGTCCATTGCGTGTTCTTCTCCAAGAAGCGCGCCACCGAGCGGGTCTGGGAAGGCGCCAAGGGACTGGAGTGGACGGTGCCTTCGCCGGCGCCGTTCCATACCTTCACCATTCCACCGGTGATGACCGAGGCCGCCCATGGGCACATGGGTGAGTGAGGGGTTGATGCGCAGCAAGGTGGTGCCGCCGCCGGTGCTCGACGAGGCGGCCCAGCAGGTACGGCGCAAGCGTGTGCGTCGTACGGTCGCCATCCTGGTTGCCATTGCGTTGGTGTTTTACCTGATCCTCTTCGTGCAGATCATCATCGCGAGGATGCAATAAATCATCCGGCTGCCCGCGTGGCAGCCGGGTCTCATCTACAGCTCCCCGCGCGTCGCACGGGGTGAGTCAGTTCGGAAAGTCCGCGGGGTTCTCCATGGATCAGCAGCAAGATGTCTACTTCGTCCCGACCAAAAGTTATTGGCCGATCGTGGGCGCCCTGGTCATGTTCGTCACCGTGTTCGGCATGGCGCATTGGTTCAATGCGTTGAACGGCGCCGAAAGCACCGTACTGGGCAAGACCGCCTTCTTCCTCGGCCTGCTCGGCATCTTCGGCATGCTGTTCGGCTGGTTCCGCTCGGTCATCCACGAATCGATGGGCGGCAACTACAACGACCAGGTGGACACCTCGTTCCGCATCGGCATGATGTGGTTCATCTTCTCGGAGGTGATGTTCTTCGGCGCGTTCTTCGGCGCGCTGGCCTACATCCGCCTGTACTCCATCCCGGGCCTCGGCGGCAGCGAAGGCCACGGCGTGCTCACCCACCAGTTTCTGTGGAGCGACTATGCGGCGTCCTGGGGCGCCGGCGGCGGCAACGGCCCCGAGAACCTCGGCGGCGCGTTCGAGACCGTGGCCCCATGGGGCCTGCCGCTGCTGAACACGGTGATCCTGCTCAGTTCGAGTGTCACCATCACGATTGCCCACCATGCCTTGCGGGCCGGTCATCGCGGCAAGATCCTGGTCTTTCTCGGCATCACCGCGATCCTGGGTGCATTGTTCGTCTATGCCCAGGCCCACGAGTACATGGAGGCCTACCACGAACTGAACCTGACCCTGC
>JAFKMZ010000094.1 GCA_017305055.1 Lysobacterales bacterium | reverse complement strand
CTTTAATGCCATGCTCAAACGGTGCTTGGCGCTTCCTCCCGTTGCCAGATCGTGCCAAACACAAACAAAAAAAAGCCCGCAATTACGCGGGCTTAGCGGCATTTCATGCCATCAGGTGCCTGGCTGTGCCAGACGCGGAATCATTCCCACTCGATGGTCGCGGGTGGCTTGCCGCTGATGTCGTAGACGACGCGGGAGACGCCGCGCAGTTCGTTGATGATGCGCCCGGAGACGGTGCCGAGGAACCCGTACGGCAGGTGCGCCCAGTTGGCGGTCATGAAGTCGACGGTCTCGACCGCGCGCAGTGCGATCACCCATTCGTAGGCGCGCGCATCGCCGACCACGCCTACGGACTTGACCGGCAGGAACACGGCAAAGGCCTGGCTGGTCTTGTCATACAGGTCGGCCTTGCGCAGTTCCTCGATAAAGATCGCGTCGGCGCGCGCCAGCAATTCGGCATACTCGCGCTTCACCTCGCCAAGGATACGCACGCCCAGCCCTGGGCCCGGAAACGGGTGGCGGTACACCATGGCCGGCGGCAAGCCCAGGGTCACGCCGATGCGGCGCACCTCGTCCTTGAACAGCTCGCGGAGGGGTTCGAGCAGCTTGAGCTGCATGTGCTCCGGCAGGCCACCGACGTTGTGGTGGCTCTTGATGACGTGAGCCTTGCCGGTCTTGCTGCCGGCCGACTCGATCACGTCCGGATAGATCGTGCCCTGCGCCAGCCACTTGACGCCGGTGCCATCGGCAGAGGTGAGCTTTGCCGCTTGCTCATCGAAGATCTCGACGAACAGACCGCCAATGATCTTGCGCTTGGCCTCCGGGTCGGTGACCCCCGCCAGCGCCGCGAAATAGCGGTCGGCGGCATTCACCCGGATCACCTCGATGCCGATGCCGTGGTCGCTGGCCACCGTCGCCATGCTGGCCATGACCTGGTCGCCCTCCTGCCAGCGCAGCAGGCCGGTGTCGACGAATACACAGGTGAGCCGCGGCCCGATCGCCCGGTGCAGCAGCGCGGCGACCACCGAGGAGTCCACGCCACCGGACAGACCGAGCAGTACCCGGTCATCGCCAACCTGTTCGTGGATGCGCCGCACCTGGTCGTCGATGATGTTCTCGGCGGTCCACAGTGCCTGGCAGCCGCATACGTCACCCACGAACCGCCGCAGCAAGGCCGTGCCCTGCGTGGTATGCGTCACTTCAGGGTGGAACTGCACTCCATACCAGCGCTTGCCGGAGTGCTCCATGGCCGCGATCGGGATCTGTGCCGTGCTGGCCGTCACCACGAAGCAAGGCGGCACGGCAGCCACGTGGTCGCCGTGGCTCATCCAGACGTCCAGGCGCTGCGCGCCCGGCACGTCGCTCAGTTGCCCGAACAGCTCGCTGTCACGCAGCACCTCGACCTGCGCCCGGCCGAACTCGCGCTTGCCGCTGCCCTCGGTGGCGCCGCCCAGCTGCGCCGCCATGGTCTGCATGCCGTAGCAGATGCCGAGCACCGGCACCCCAGCCTCGAATACCTCGACCGGTGCGCGCGGCGCATCGGCCAGCGTGGTGGATTCCGGGCCGCCGGAGAGGATGATGCCGCGCGGTGCGAATTTGGCGATGTCTGCCGGGTCGTGGTCCCAGGCCCAGATCTCGCAGTAGACCCCGATCTCGCGGATCCGGCGCGCAATCAACTGGGTGTATTGCGCGCCAAAATCGAGGATGAGGATCTTGTCGGTATGCAGGTCAGTCATGGGTGGTGGGAGCAAGGATGCAAATATTGGGAAGGGCCCGCGCCGGAATCCGCAGGCAGGAACCGCAGGATTCTTCCGGCCGCCCTCCAGACACACCCGTAGCCTTCCACCAGAATCGCGGTCTTGGCCACCACGGGACGAGCCGGCTCAGGAGTGCAGGCGGTAATTCGGCGCTTCCTTGGTGATCTGGATGTCATGCGGGTGCGCCTCGGTGACGCCCGCCGTGGTCACGCGCACGAACTCGGCCTTCTGGCGCACATCCTCGACGGTGGCGGCGCCCAGATAGCCCATCGAGGCGCGCAGGCCACCAACCAGCTGGTGGATGATATTGCGCAGCGGGCCGCGATACGGCACGCGGCCCTCGATACCTTCGGGCACCAGCTTGTCGGCGTTGTCGATGTCGTCCTGGAAATAGCGGTCGCGTGAACCGTGCTGCATGGCCGCGATCGAGCCCATGCCGCGATAGGTCTTGTAGGAGCGGCCCTGGAACAGCTCTATCTCGCCGGGGGACTCGTCGGTGCCGGCGAACATCGAGCCCAGCATCACGCAGGAAGCACCGGCGGCCAGTGCCTTGGCAATGTCGCCCGAATAGCGGATGCCGCCATCGGCAATCAGCGGGATCTCGTCCTTGAGCGCGGTGGCGACCATGTCGATGGCCGAGATCTGCGGCACGCCCACGCCGGCCACCACGCGCGTGGTGCAAATGGAACCGGGGCCGACGCCAACCTTGACCGCGTCCACACCGGCGTCGCGCAACGCGCGCGCGGCGTCGCCGGTGACGATGTTGCCGGCAATCAACTGCACCTGCGGGTAATGCTTCTTCACCCACGCGGCGCGGTCGATCACGCCTTGCGAATGTCCGTGCGCGGTATCAACCACGAGCACGTCGACGCCGGCCTCGACCAGCATCGCCACCCGCTGCTCGGTGTCGCCGCCGACCCCTACCGCGGCGCCGACCAGCAAGGTGTCGTGCTCGTCCTTGGCCGCATGCGGATTGTCGCGGGCCTTCTGGATGTCCTTGACCGTGATCAGCCCACGCAGCTGGAACGCGTCGTTGACCACCAGCACCTTCTCGATGCGGTGCTTGTGCAGCAGTACCAGCACGTCATCCTGGCTTGCGCCCTCGCGGACCGTGATCAGCTTGTCCTTGCGCGTCATGATGTTGCGCACCGGGTCGTCATGCTTGCGCTCGAAGCGCATGTCGCGACTGGTGACGATGCCGACCAGCTGCTCACCCTCCACCACCGGCACGCCGGAAATATTGTGCGCGTGGGTGAGGCGCAGCACCTCGCTGATCGAGGTGTCCGGCCCCACGGTGATGGGGCTGCGGATCACGCCGGCCTCGAACTTCTTCACCAGCCGGACCTCGGCCGCCTGCTGCTCCGGGGTCATGTTCTTGTGGATGATGCCGATGCCGCCGCACTGCGCCATGGTCACCGCCAGGCGGGCCTCGGTCACGGTGTCCATGGCAGCCGACACGATCGGCACGTTCAGGCGCAGGCCGCGGGTCAATCGCGAGGAAGTGTCCACGTCACGTGGCAGAACCTGCGAATGCGCGGGAAGCAGATACACATCGTCGTAGGTGAGTGCCTCGGCGAGAATGCGCATACACGGATGTCCTACTGCAAAGCGCGATTATACGCGGGCAACCACCCCCTCGCCAGACATCTTCGCCCGTTGCACGCGCTCAGTCGGCCGTATCCTGCGCCTCGCGGGCACACGCCGCCTCGAGCGTGTTTTCCATCAGCGTGGCCACGGTCATGGGCCCCACGCCGCCCGGCACCGGGGTGATCCAGCTGGCGCGCTCCACCGCGCCGGCGAAATCCACGTCGCCTACCAGATGCCCATCGGCGAGCCGGTTGATGCCGATGTCGATGACCACGGCGCCGGGCTTGATCCAGTCACCCTGCACCAACTCCGGTCGGCCGACCGCGACGATCACGATGTCCGCCTGGCGCACGTAGCCAGGCAGGTCGCGGGTGAAACGGTGGCACGAGGTCGTCGTGCAGCCGGCAATCATCAGCTCCAGCACCAGCGGCCGGCCGACGTGGTTGGAGACACCGAGCACCACCGCGTGCTGGCCGCGTACTGGCCGATCGGTGTGCGCAAGCAACGTCATGACTCCCTTCGGCGTGCACGGGCGCAGCCCGAAACGGCGCAGGACCAGGCGTCCGACGTTGACCGCATGGAATCCATCCACGTCCTTGCGCGGATCGATGCGATCGACCAGAGCGTCCTCGTCGATGTGCGTGGGCAATGGTGACTGCACCAGGATGCCATGTACCTCGGGATCGGCATTGAGGCGGTCGATCAGGGCAAACAGCTCGGCCTGGGACACCGAGGTCGGCAGGTCGTAGTCGAAGGAGCGGAAGCCGACCTGCTGACAGGCCTTGCGCTTGTTGCGCACATACACCGACGAGGCCGCGTCGTCCCCAACCAGCACCACCGCCAGACCGGGCGACGCAAGACCCTGTGCGATGCGGCTGTCCACGGCCACGCGGACGCGCTCCAGCAACTCCTGCGCTATGCGTTTGCCATCGAGAATGCGGGCGCTCATGCGGATGCCTGTGTACGAAGCCGCCCATTATCCGGGCTTGGCGACGGCGGTACAAACCACTGCGCGGGCGCGCAACTTTGCGGTAGCGCGCGACGTTTCAGCGCTTGCGCTTGATCAGCCGGGTGACCCGGCGCCGGGCCTGCTGCGCCTGCTCCTTGCTCAGCACCTTCTTGCGCCCGGCATAGGGGTTCTCGCCCTCGCGGAACACGATGCGCACCGGCGTGCCCTCCAGCTTGTAGCGGCTGCGGAAGAAGTTCTCCAGATAGCGCTGGTAGGCGGCGGCAATATGCCGGGTGCGCGTGCCGTGGATGACGATGGTCGGCGGATTGCTGCAGCCCGGATGGGCAAAGCGCAGGCGCGGCGCATGCCCTTGCACCAGGGGCGGCTGATAGGCCGCATACGCCTGCTCCAGCGTCTTGGTCAGGTCCGAGCTGACCAGGTTGCGGGTAGCCGAGGCATGCGCGCGGACCACGGCGCGCATCAACTCGCGCAAGCCCGAACCATGCAGCGCCGACAGCGGAACCTGCTTGGCCCAGGATACGAAACCCAGCCGCCGATCCAGCTCGCGGATGCACGCGTCGCGCTGCTGCCGGTCCAGGCCGTCCCACTTGTTGATGGCGATCACCAGGGCGCGGCCGGCATCCAGCACATGGCCAATCAAGCTCAGGTCCTGCTCGGCCAGGTTCTCACGCGCATCGATCATCACCACAACCACTTGAGCTGCGGCGATCGACTGCAACGTCTTGATGATGCTGAATTTCTCCACGGCCTCAGCAGCCCGGGTCTTGCGCCGGATGCCGGCCGTGTCGACCAGGGTATAGCGGCGGCCATCACGCTCGAGTCTGACCTCGATCGGGTCGCGCGTGGTGCCGGCCACGTCGGACACGACCAGGCGCTCCTCGCCGAGCAGCCGGTTGATCAGCGTCGACTTGCCGGCATTGGGCCGGCCGACAATGGCCACGCGGATGCTGCCGTCGTCAGCACCGTCGGCAGCGGCCTGTGGGTCCGCAGGCGGCAGCACCTGTTGCACCGAGGCCAGCAGCTCGGCGGTGCCACGGTTGTGGGCAGTGGCCAGGGCAACCATGGTACGCAGGCCAAATGCCGAAAACTCGGCGAGTGCATGGTCCTGATCCACGCCGTCGACCTTGTTCACGGCGACGATGACCGGCTTGCCGCTGCGACGCAGCTCGCCAAGAATGGCGTGGTCCTGCGGCAACAGGCCATCGCGCGCATCGACCACGAACACCAGCACCTGCGCCTCGTCGATGGCGAGGCGCACCTGCCTGGCGGTGAGCGTGTCGATGGCCTCGTCGAGCCCCGACAGGCCGCCGGTATCGACCACCAGGAACGGCTGCTCACCCAGGCGGCAGGTGCCGTAATGGCGGTCGCGGGTCACCCCGGGCACGTCGGCCACCAGGGCATCGCGGCTGCGCGTCAACACGTTGAACAAGGTCGACTTGCCGACGTTTGGACGACCAACGAGTGCAACGACGCTCAACATGCTGGGCCAGCCCGGCTGAAGTGGATTGCCACTGCCGGGACATCCTGCCGGCAATGCCTGGAAAACGCCCGTCAACGGCGCAGGCCACGTGGCCTCGGCTGCCAACGCCGGTCCACACCGGCACGCAACCATCGATACTAGCGTCCGCCTCAGCGCGGGGCCAGGCGGAAAGCCCCGATGCGGCCTTCCACGTCCTCGATGTAGACCACGTCGCCGACCACCAGGGGTTGCGCACGGATGGCATGCTTGGAAAAGCGCTCACGCGCCGCCAGCGCCCCGTCCCCGACCTTCAGCCAGTGCAGGTAACCTTCCGCGTCGCCAACGACAACGTACTCACCCTGCACTTCCGGCGCCGTCAACCAGCGATACTTGAGCGCGGCATTCTTCCAGATGTCGGCACCGCCCTCCTTGCCGAAGGCCCATACCTGGGACTGGTCGTCCACCGCAAAAACTGCCTTGTCGTCGGCGGCCAACGAGACGTAGGTCGAGAAGGGATGCCCCCACAGCGGCCGCCCGCTGGGTCCGTCCACGGCGATCATGTTGCCGTGGTAGGCCGCCGCGTACAGCGTACTGCCCTGCAACAGGATCGAACCGTCCGCGTCGTCGAGGCGGTCGATCTCCGTGCGCCCTTCACCGCTGGCCAACTTCTGCTCCCACAGTTTGCTGCCGTTGTCCTGGCGCAAGGCGATGATCTTGCCGTCGTCGGTGCCCATGAACACCACACCGTTGGCCACCAGCAGCGAACCGTTGCCGCGCAGGCTGAGCACGGGCACCTCGGTCTGGTCGTAGACCCAGCGCTGGTCGCCATTTTTGGCATCAAGTCCATAGACACGGCTGTCCTGGGTGCGTACGACGACCAGGTCGCCGACGATGCTTGGGACGGCCAGGACCGATGCGCTCAGGGTGGCCTCCCAGCGCCGGTTGCCACTCTTGGCGTCGACCCCGTACACGTGGCCGTCCAGGGTGCCGACCACCAGCAGGTCGCCGGCCACCGCCGGTCCGCCCGCATAGAACGCGTCTTCGCGCTTCTTGTCGCCCCAGCCGAACCAGCCATGCGTACGCGAACTCTTGGACCAGAGTGTCTTGCCGTTCGTCGCATCGAACGCGGCCAGCGTCCCGTCGGTACTGTCGGCATACAGCACGCCGTCGACCACGGTGGGCCGCAGCCTCACTCCGCTCTTGCCGGCACCGCCACCCACGCTGGCACGCCACAGCCGGGTGATCCCGACGCTGGGCTGGAAATCCTTGGCCAGCGGCGTGGGTGGCTGTACGTTCTCCTTCTTGAAGGAGTGGCAACCCGCCAGCACCAGGCCAAGCGCGGCAAGCAGCGCCAGGGCCAGCGCCGGTTTCGCGGACATCCGACTCATGCCTCGGGTTTCCCGGGCGCCGCTGATTCCGCGCTTACCGCCAAGTCATCCAGTTTCATCTTCAGTGCACCGCGTTCGGGAGCATCCGCAGCGAGCGCGGACATGGCGGCCGTATAGGCCTTGCGCGCGTCATCCGCGCGTCCCAGCTTGACCAAGGCATCCCCCCGAAGTTCCTGCACCAGGCCGACGAAGCCTGTGGCCGGGATGGCATCGAGCGTGGTCAGCGCAAGTTTGCCGTCGCCGCGCGCCAGCTCGACCCGCGCCAGGCGAATCTGCAGCAGCGGCTTCAGGGGCTTGTCGCCGACATGCGCGATGGCCCATTGCAACGAATCCGCCGCCTTGTCCAGATTGCCGGCGCCGGCCTGCTCGCGCGCCAGGTCGCTGGCGGCGAACACCGCATAGGTGGACTTGGGATACTCCTTCATCAGCTCGCCGGCCACGCGGGCGACGGTGTCGGCCTGGTTGGAGGCCAGCGCGGTCTGCACCTGCTGGTACAGGCCGGCGGCTGCGGTCTCAATACGCACCTGATGCGCACGCCATTGTTGCCAGCCGAAGATGCCGACCAGACCGATGACGATGCCGATGACGATGGACAGCCCGTTCTCGCGCAACCACTTGACCACGCGTTCGTTCTGTTCGTAGTCGTCGTAAACCTCGAATGCCATGCTGTCACCTTTCGGGAAAACCGGATGGGCCGTGACCCACCAACGTTCGAACTGCAGTGGTCTGATCGATCGGTCCGATGGAGTAGCCCGACCAACGGACACGCCTGCCCGGCAAAGGGCAGACAGCGGGCAAGCATAACCGAAATGCCGGAGTCGACGCGCTGGCGCAGCGCCTCAGCGGGTCGCCACGCTGGCCTTGCCGTCGTCGATCTGCACGCGCAGGCGCGCAACGTTGCTGTTGCGCGAATCAGCCAACGCCACCGGATTTCCATCCAGGCTCAGGTTGGCGCCACTGGCGTTGCCGATCAGCACGTCGACCGGCTGGTCGGTGTAATAGGTCTTGCTGCTACCCGCGGGAAGCAAACCGTATTCCAGGCGCGCGCCATCGCTGCCCACCACTTCGACCCAGCTTGGCGCACTCAGGGTCAGGTTCAAGCGATGGTCGCCGGCACCCGATTGCGCAGCCTGGGCGTTGGCGTTGGTGTCGGCGTTGGCCTTGGGCTCCGGCGCCATGTCGTAGCCCAGGTTCGGAAAAGGAGCCATCGATGCCATCAGCGGCTGCTCGTTCACCATAGGCACGACCACGCCGGGCGTGGTCAGGCGCAACGGAGCCACCGGAGTGGCGACCTTGGTGGCAATCTCCTGCTGCGCCACCGGGGCCGAATCGAGCGGCGCAAGGTTGCTGAGGTCACGATTCAGCGTGCCGTGCACACCGAGCCAGATCATCGGCACCACGATCACGGCAGTCAGCACCACATAGGTGGCCGCCGTGGCATAACGGTCAAGCAGGAAGCGAGAACGCGAAACACCGCCCGTCACCACCAGCGGCACCTCGGTGTGTCGTGTCCGCTCCAGCTCCTGCTCGATGGCCGCCGCTTCCACTCCGAGGTAGGCGCCGTAGCTGCGCAGGTAGCTGGCAAGGTATACGCGCGAGTCCATGCCCTCGTAGGCATCGGCTTCCAGTTGGCGCAACACGCGCGCCGGCAGATGCAGCGCACTCGCACAGGCGTCCAGATCCCGGCCGCGCGCTTCACGCGCCGCACGCAATCGCGCGCCGAAACTCTCGGGCATGTGCGTTCTGTCGCGCCCGTCAAATGCGGGCGTGATTGAATCCGGCAACGGCGCAGCGGCAGCCGGACTCACCGTTGGCGACAGTCCGGCGTCGTGCCCATGCATGTCTTGGTTCACGTTTGTCATCGACTGGCAGTATTGTTGACGGCCTGCGCCTGTTCCGAATCCGGGAACAGGTCGTGCAGGCGCTTGGCATAGGTCGCGGCACCTTCATGGTGTCCGAGTCTGGACTCGATATCGTATCCGAGCTTGAGCATGACGGCAGTCGGCTGGTTGAGCGCATCGAGCCGCTGCATGAACGCGCTGGCGCCAAAGGCGTTGTTGTTGGCGTACAGGATCCGCGCGAGCTGGAACAAAGCCTCGGCGTTGTCCGGGTTGCGCTGCAGCGCACGACGGAAATCGGCCTCGGCCGCAGCTTCCGAACCACCCTTCAACTGGCAGACGCCGGCGTTGGCAAGGGCCACATCAGGCGTGGCGTAGAACGGATCGGCAATGGCCTTCTCGAAATAGCCCTGGGCTTCCTGGACCTTGCCCACGCTGCACAGGAACTGGCCGAAATTGTTGTTCGGCCCTCCCTTGTCCGGCTCCAGCGCAACCGCACGGCGATAATGTTCCTCGGCCTTGACCGGGTCCTTGATGCGCTCGTAGAGCAGGCCCAGGACAGTGTGCGCCGGCGCGTAGTTTGGATCGAACTTCAGCGCCAGCTGCAATTTCTCCAGTGCCGTCTGCAGGTCGCCCTGGGCCATGTAGTGCTGGCCCAGCTCGGTATGCACGCGCGCCGCGTCCTCCGCCTTCTGCGCACTGCTGGTTGCCGGCAGATTCCTGGCCAGCGAGTCGGAATTCGACTGGGTCGTGACGCAGCCGGCCAGGCCGGCCGCCAGCAGCAGCGGCATGAGCAGGTTATAGCGCATGCGCGACCCCTTGCGGCTCGCGCTGGCTGCGCAGGCTGGCGCTGCGCCGCGTGCGGTCGACGACCTGGCCGGCCAGCTGACCGCAGGCCGCGTCGATGTCGTCGCCCCGCGTGCGTCGCAGCATGGTCAGTACCCCGGCATTGATCAGCAGGGTCTGGAACGCGTGGATGACACTTGCCGGCGAACGCTTGAACTGCGTCCCCGGAAATGGATTGAACGGGATCAGGTTGACCTTGCAGGTCGGAAAGGCCCGCATCAGCTTGATCAGCTCGCGCGCGTGTACCGGCTGGTCGTTGATCCCGTCCATCAGGGTGTATTCAAAGGTGATCGAGGTGCGCGGCTTGCGCGCAATCCAGCGTTCGCACGCGGCGAGCAATTCGGCCAGTGGGTAACGCTTGTTGATGGGCATCAACTCGGTGCGCAGCGTGTCGTTGGCCGCATGCAGCGAAACCGCCAGCGAGACGTCGATCTCGGCCGAGAGCTTGTCGATCAATGGCACCATGCCGGCGGTGGACAAGGTCACCCGCTTGGCCGCCAGGCCAAAGCCCAAATCGTCGCGCATCAGGCGCATGGCCACAAGCACATTGTCGAAATTCGCCAGGGGCTCGCCCATGCCCATCATCACCACGTTGGTGATGCGCCGGCTCTGGTGCGTGGCCTCGCCGAGGTACTTGGCCGCAACCCAGACCTGGCCAATGATCTCGCCCGGCGACAGGTTGCGGTTGAAGCCCTGTGCTCCGGTGGAGCAGAAGCGGCAGTTCAACGCGCAGCCGATCTGTGAGGACACACACAAGGTGCCACGCGTTGGCTCGGGAATATATACGGTCTCGATGGCATTGCCGTGATTCATGCCCAGCAGCCACTTGCGCGTGCCGTCGGTGGCCACCTTGTCCATCAGGGTGGCCGGCGGACCAATGCGGCACACCGCCGCAAGCTTGGTGCGCAAAGCCTTGCCCACGTCGGTCATGTTCCCGAAGTCGTCTTCCAGGCCATGGTAGATCCACTTCATGACCTGCTCGGCGCGGTAGGGCTTCTCGCCGAGCTCCTGGAAAAAATTGCGCAGGCCCGCACGGTCAAGATCAAGCAGGTTGATCTTGGCGGTCGCAGTGGACGGAATGGCGGATACCTGATTCATCTTCTTTCTTGACCAGCGCCCCCACGCTCCAGGTCATTGGTTGCGGTCAGGGACTGGATGTCCTCACCGTGCAAGCACGTCGGTTGCCGCGAAAAAATAGGCGATCTCCGTGACCGCGGTTTCCGGCGCATCGGAACCATGCACCGCGTTGGCGTCGATGGACTCGGCAAAATCGGCACGGATCGTCCCGGGCGCCGCTTCCTTCGGGTTCGTCGCGCCCATCAGCTCCCGATGCCTGGCGATGGCATCGTCGCCCTCGAGCACCTGGATCATGACCGGCCCGGAAATCATGAACTCGACCAGCGGCTTGAAGAACGGGCGCTCGCGATGCACGGCATAAAACCCTTCGGCCTCGCGACGCGACAACTGCCGCATACGCGCGGCGACGATCTTCAGGCCCGCCTTCTCGAAACGCGAATAGATCTCACCGATGACATTCTTGGCCACGGCATCGGGTTTGATGATGGACAGCGTGCGCTCCAGCGCCATGCGGGTTGCTCCAAAAAGTAATTGGTTGTGTCGGCGCAAATCGCCCCGACTGAAGAGTGCAGCTGGTAGAACCCGACGCAAATCGGGCACTTGCTTCACAAGACGTTGACGGATTCTAACTCATTTGAATCCCATGCGTTTTGTGCGTCAACGCATGGTTTGACGCATTTGGAAGGCGCCGCGTATGATCAAACGATCGTTTAAATCGCTGCCGCGCGGAGTGCCCCGCAAAGTGACCGCCACCGTGGCTACCAAGGACCGTATCCTGCAGGCGGCCGAAGAGCTGTTTGCGCGACGCGGATTCGATGGCGCGTCGCTGCGCGAACTCACCTCGGCCGCGGGCGTGAATCTTGCTGCAGTCAACTACCACTTCGGCTGCAAGGAAAAGCTGATTGAACAGGTGCTGCGTCGTCGCTTGGACCTGCTCAATACCCGGCGCATGGCCGCGCTGGACCACGTCGAGGGACAGCACGACACCACGCTGGAGCAGGTGCTGGACGCCTATATCCGCCCAGCGCTCGAAATCTCCTACGACGTTGGCGGCGAATGTTTCATGCGCATGCTGGCGCGCGCGTTTGCCGAGCGTGACGAACGCCTGCGCGAATTCCTGTCGCAAAATTACGGCCATGTGATGCGCCGCTTCGCCGCCGAGTTCGCGCGTCTGCTGCCCCATCTGGGCAAGGTGGAACTGTATTGGCGAATGGACCTGGTGACGGGCGCGCTGACCCTGGCCATGTCCGGCTTCGGCATGATCCAGCGCGCCGAAGAGGTCAGCGAGCAGGCGCATCACGAACAAACCACCCGGCACTTGATACGTTTTGCGGCTGCCGGACTCGGTCAGCCCTGAGGCTGCCTACGTCTTCCGCCGCAGAAAACCGCGTTTGCAACATCCGGAGAATACACATGAACAATGCGTCGCAACCTGTTACCACACTGCGTATTCGCAAGGCTGCCGTGCTTGGCGCCGGGGTCATGGGCGCCCAGATCGCCGCCCAACTTACCAACACCGGTGTGGAAACCGTGCTGTTCGACCTGCCCGCCAAGGAGGGGCCGAAGAGCGGCATCGCACTGAAGGCCATTGCCAACCTGCAAAAGCTCTCGCCGGCACCGCTGGCCGAGCCCAACCTCGGCGGCGCCATCATCCCGGCCAACTACGACGACGACCTGGCGCAGCTGCGCAACGTCGATCTGGTGATCGAGGCGATCGCCGAGCGCATGGACTGGAAGCTCGACCTGTTCCGGAAGATCGTCGGCCACCTGTCGCCAACCGCGATCATTGCCTCCAATACCTCCGGCCTGTCCATCAACTCGCTGGCCGAGGCACTGCCCGAGGAAATGCGCCACCGCTTCAGCGGCGTGCACTTCTTCAACCCACCACGCTATATGCACCTGGTGGAGCTGATCCCGACCCGACTCACTGACCCGGCCGTGATCGAGGGCCTGGAAACGTTCCTGACCACCATCGTCGGCAAGGGCGTGGTGATCGCCAAGGACACGCCAAACTTCATCGGCAACCGCATCGGCGTGTTCTCGCTGCTCTCGACGATGTATCACACGGACAAGTTCGGACTCGGCTTCGACACCATCGATGCGCTGACCGGCCCGGCCATCGGGCGGCCCAAGAGCGCCACCTACCGCACCGCCGACGTGGTCGGCCTGGACACCATGGCACACGTGATCACGACCATGGCGGAGACCTTGCCAGACGATCCGTGGCATGCGTACTTCAAGAGCCCGGCGTGGCTCACCACCCTGATCGGGAAGGGCGCGCTGGGCCAGAAAGCCGGCGCCGGCTTCTACCGCAAGGTCGGCAAGGATATCGTGGTGCTGGACGTGGCAAAGCAGGACTATCGCCCATCCGTGCAGAAGGCCTCGGATGAGGTCGCCGCCATCCTTGCCATCAAGGACCCGGCCGAAAAATTCGCGAAGTTGCGCGCCTCCGCCGATCCGCAGGCGCAATTCCTGTGGGCCATCTTCCGCGACCTGTTCCACTACACCGCCTACCACCTGGCCGACATTGCCGACACCGCGCGCGACGTCGACCTCGCCATACGCTGGGGCTACGGCTGGAAGCTCGGGCCGTTTGAAACCTGGCAGGCCGCCGGCTGGCAGCAGGTGGCGCAGTGGATCACCGAAGACATTGCCGCCGGCAAGGCCATGAGCAAGGCACCCTTGCCGGCATGGGTCACCGACGGCCGCGATGGCGTGCACGGCAAGCAGGGCTCGTGGTCCGCCGCCGCTGGCAAATACCAGCCGCGCTCGCAGCATCCCGTGTACCGACGCCAGCTGTTCCCCGATCCGGTCCTTGGCGAACGCTACGACCTGGGCACCACCGTGTGGGAAAACGACGGCATCCGCCTGTGGACACTGGGCGACGACGGCATCGGCATCGTCTCGTTCAAGACCAAGATGCACACGGTCAACGACCACGTGCTCGACGGCATCCAGCACGCGATCGGCATCGCCGAGCGGCAGCTCAAGGCCGTCGTGATCTGGCAGGATGCCGAACCATTCTCGGCCGGAGCCGACCTCAAAGGCGCGCTGGGCCTGCTGCAGGCGGGCCGCTTCGACGACTTCGGGCACATGGTCGCCAACTTCCAGCGCACCAGCATGCGCATCAAATACGCGCTGGTGCCGGTGGTCGCCGCGGTCCGCGGGCTGGCGCTCGGCGGCGGCTGCGAATTCCAGATGCATTCGGCGCGCACCGTAGCCGCGCTGGAAAGCTACATCGGCCTGGTCGAGGCCGGCGTCGGCCTGCTGCCGGCGGGCGGCGGCCTGCACGAGCTGGCCATCCGCGCCGCCCATGCGAACCCGGCCGACCCGTTCGAGGCGTTGAAGAAGGTGTTCGAGACCGTCGCCATGGCCAAGGTCTCAGGCAGCGCCCTGGACGCAAGGCGGCTGGGCTTGCTGCGCGACAGTGACGTGGTGGTGGCAAACGCCAACGAGCTGTTGTACGTCGCCAAGCAGGTGGCCGGTGCCCTGGCCGAAGCCGGCTATCGGCCGCCGCTGCCCGCCCGCGCCATCCCGGTTGCCGGCGACGTCGGCACGGCGACGTTCAAGGCATCCCTGGTCAACATGCTGGCCGGCTACTTCATTTCCGAACATGACATGGACATCGCCACGCGCATCGCCGACACCTTGTGCGGCGGCGGCGTCGAACGTGGTTCGCTGGTCGACGAGGCCTGGCTGCTCGACCTGGAGCGCAAGCACTTTGTGGCGCTGGCCAGGACCGAAAAAACCCAGGCCCGCATCGCCCACACCATGACCACCGGCAAGCCATTGCGCAACTGACCGATCCACACTGGGCGCCCCGCTGCTGAGCGCGACGCCATGGAGCAAGAACCATGAGCAAGCAAGTGCAAGACGCCTATATCGTCGCCACCACCCGCACGCCGGTCGGCAAAGCCCCGCGCGGCGTGTTCCGCCACACCCGGCCCGACGACATGCTCGCCCACGTGATCCGCGCCGTGATGGCGCAGGCGCCGGGCGTGGATCCGGGTCGCATCGAGGACGTCATCATCGGCTGCGCCATGCCCGAGGCCGAGCAAGGCATGAACGTGGCGCGCATCGGCCTGCTGCTGGCCGGCCTGCCGCACACCGTGCCCGGCGTCACCGTCAACCGCTTCTGCTCTTCCGGCCTGCAGTCGGTGGCGATGGCCGCCGACCGCATCCGCCTCGGCGAGGCCAACCTGATGCTGGCCGGTGGCACCGAGAGCATGAGCATGGTCCCGATGATGGGCCACAAGGTCGCGATGAATCCGGCGATCTTCAACGACGAGAACATCGGCATCGCCTACGGCATGGGCATCACCGCCGAAAACGTCGCGACGCGCTGGAAGATCAGCCGCGAGGCGCAGGACGCCTTTGCCGTGGAAAGCCACCGCCGCGCCCTCGCCGCCCAGGCCGCCGGCGAGTTCAAGG
>JAFKMZ010000093.1 GCA_017305055.1 Lysobacterales bacterium | reverse complement strand
CCTCCTTGGCTTCGGCGAACCCAATCGGACTGCCGTCTCCGTTCGCCACTTCTGCAACGCCGATCAACACTTCGTCGAGAAACTCGGCGTCGCTCGGTGACTTGGCCATCAACGCGTCGAACTGCGCGCGGTCCAGGTGTTTGAACTCGGCGACGAAAGACGCTTCCTGCTCGCGGTCGGCGTCGTCGCTCAATACGGGGACGCTGACGCGTGCCTTGAACGATTCGGTCATTTTCAGCTTGAGACTCATGTGTGCGGATCCTTGGGTGAGGTGCAACGGCGTTGCGTGGCGGAAAATGCCCGCCCCATGTCGGCGGCGGGCCTGTCGGGGGAATCACGCCGCGTCGGCTACGCCGCGGCTTCCAGGCGCAGCTCCCACTCGTCGTCACCGGTATCGGTGGGCACGAAGGCAAGCTGCGCATCGAGCGTGGCGCGATCGGAGTCGTTCCCATACTTCGGCTGCAACAACTGCATTTGGCTGCTGGCGAACGCAACGCGCAGGGTGTCGTCGGTGCCGTGGCTGAAGCTGAAGGCACCAAGGGTGTTGGCCTTGGTTGCGGTGAAGTAATCCTTCGTCGCAATCGTCGGCGCCAGGATCGAGACGCTGCCCTTGCTTTCGCGGTTGGTGATGGTCACCTCCTGCTCGCCAGGGTTGTCGAAGTACGTGACGGTGTTGCCCTGGTCGAAGTCGAAGGTTTTGAACACGCTGGCGATCGCGTGGACGCTGACCTCCTGCGTGTTGTCGAACGTGACCGGGGTCGGCACCTTGAACGCGCTCCAGCCGGTGGGCGACACGGCCGCGGTGCTGGTGGGCGTGTTCCAGATGCCGGTGAACTGGAAGGTCAGGTGCGGGATCTGGCCACTCTCGACCTTCATCTGGAAGGTGCCACGAGCACCGGTCAGCATGTGCTGCTGGCCGTCCATGTTGAAATACAGCGTCAGGGATTCCGTGCTGGGCGTGTCCGGCGTATAGACGACCGAGGTCACGGCAACGACGGTTTCCTTCACTCCGCAGGCCTTCAGCAAGGAGCCCCACGCCGGCGCGGTGCCCAGCGCGCCGCTGCCGACCAGCTCGACATCGAACTGCAGCATGCAGTGCACGCCCACGTGCAGCTGCAGGTCGTTGCCGAACGTCGGTCGGTCCAGGTTGCGGCTGACCGTGTTGCCTTCGAGCGGGCTCAGCTGAGCGTTGCTGGTAACGATGGCGCCGCTGCCGGCCGCCGCCACGGCGGTGCCGTAGGTGACTTCCGCCAGCGCGAGCACCAGGAGGGTTTTGGATCGCAGTGACATGGCTTACTTCTCCTTTTTGGCCGGGGCAGCCGGCGCAGCCGGCGCAGGTGCCGGGGTGGATTTGGTCGGGACGGCCTTCTGGCGCACGGCAGGCTGGGTGCCCTTGTCGGTGCGCAGGAGCTTGCCATCCTGGTCGCGATACTCGGTGGTCATCGTCGGGATCCTCTAACGGAGCAATTGGGTGGTAAGGGAGAGCCGCGCGCCGTGGCAGATCACACCGGCAAAGCTCACCGGGCCGGCCTCGACCAGCTGCAGGCCGGCCTCGCTGCCATCGGGCAGCGCGCACTGGCTGACCGTGCCGTCCAACGTGTCGTTGGCGCGAAACGCATCGCGCAGGTCTTCGATCAGTTGGTCGAACACGAGCTCGCTCGCATTGGCGTCGTCGAACGCCATCACTCCCTGAATGCGCCAGCGCGTGTATTCGATTGAGCGCGGCAGGATGCGATCGCGCTCGGCCAGCTCTTGCCGGCGCACAAACCAGCCGCGCAGCTGTGACGTGCCCACCGGCACATACAGTGTCTTCAATCCGGACAAATCCTTGATATAGCGCTCACGGTTATGCACGACACCGATGTCGGCAACGGTCTGCATCGTGGCTACGATCGCCGCGCGGATCTGCGCCGCACTCATGCGGCACCTCCCACCAAGCGCGCGGTAATGCGCTGCACGGCAGCTTGGAACTTCACCAGGTATTCACCCTGCAGGCGCTGATAGGTCTGTTGCCACACCGGGTTCGCCTTGGTGCCGCGCTTGCGGATTTTCCAGGCGATGCCCTGCGCCATGTCTTCGGCCTCATCTTCGTGAAGGCCAATGCGCGCTTCGACCCAGTCGACCAGGGCATCGATCGCCTTCGGCCCCACGCGGTGCGGCCGCGTGCCCATCTCCAGGTACTCGGCGTACGGCTCTTTCGTGGCGACCAGGCCGAGCACGTTGTCTGCCAAAGGCTGCTCTTCGCGAAAGATCGTGCCGGCCAGACCGACACCATGCACGCCGCCGGCGCCGCGCGGCAACGATTGCATCAGCTCGCCCTGGGTCAGCAGGTCGCACTCCGTGATCGTGCGCAGCATTTCCTGGCGGGTGATGTCCGGCGCGCGCTGCCACAGCTCCGCGAGCTGCGCGACCTGGCTGGTGTCGACGACGATATCCATCAGCGGGGCCAATCGCGGGTGGGATGGAACAGGCGCTTGCCGCCCAGCGCGTTGTTGCGCTCCATTGGCACGGTCACGCTGGCGCCCTTGTTGCGATCGCTCGGCGGCGAGCCGACGACGCGCGAATAGGCCGCAGCAAGGTCTTTTGCCAGCAGCCGGAAGCGGTCACTTTTGTTTTTGCGGTCGACCGTGTCGGCGGCGATGCTCGGCTCGCCCTCTGTTGCGTAATAGATGGCCAGCTGCGTACACAGCAGGCTGGCGGCCAGGCTGGCCACCGCGTTACGGTGATGCAATGGCACCGTGTCGTCGGTGGCATCGAGCAGCTGCGCCGCGGTATAGGTCAGCCGCAGCACGTCGCCATCGGCCGTGGGGATCGGCAACTCGATCTTGCGGCCGCTCGGCGCGTTGTAGATGCGCACGTCCGCCAACGGCAATTCGCTGGCGGGCACCTGGTCAATGGGAAACTCGACGGCGACGAGGGTGGAGCTGTCATCGACCCAACCGGCCGGCAGGTCGATACGCTGGCCGCCACCGGATGTAACGTCGACCACGACTTGGCGCGGCCGGTCTGCCGAATAAACCGCGAGCGCCGTATCGATCGCGGCGTCGCGCTGCGGATCGGATATGACATTGTCGCGATCGCGCACCAGGTCATCCACACGCGTTTGATAATCGGCCAGGGGCATTGGTCAGGTCGTTGTCGATCAGGAAAAGATGGCCATCCGTGGCCAGGCACGCACTGGTTAGGCGACGATGGCGCCGTAGAAGCCGCGGTAGTCACGCACGGCACCGCTGTAGATGTGCCGGATCTTGTAGGTGATCTTGTCGTTGCTGAACACGCTGCCGGAGGTCGGCTGGTCCTGCACGAAAAGCTCGGGGTCTTGCTGGCCGCCGTAGAAGCCCAGCTCAATCAGCGGCACGTCGGCGTTGTCGGCCGTGGCGTACCAGTTGTTGGCGTCCGTCCAGTGGGTAACCACATGCACCGTGGGGTCCATGCTCTGGACAAAGGTCTTGTCCAGGTTGGTGCTGCGCGCGAACAGGTCGTGGGCAGTGGTTTCCAGGTCGCTCGGGATGGCCAGGTGGCGCAGCGGGATGCCAAGTCGTTTGGCGCTGGAGAGCTCGGTCTGCTTGAACATGGCCAGGCGGGCCGCGGCCAGGCTGGTCGCGTCGAGCGCGGCCGTGCCCAGGTTGGCGTGCGTGGCGTGGAACAGCGCAACGCTGTCGTAGATCGCCGCGTTGCCGTCCACGAACCCATAGACGAACTCATAGAGCGTGCGACCCGCGGCCGTGGCCAGCATGCGCGGGATGCGACGCAGCAGGCCGACGTCGTCGTTGGCGATAGCCTCCAGCGTCACGGTCTGCAGGCCGCCGCGCTTGCTGATGGCGTAGCTGGCGGCTTCGTCGCCCGGCGCGGACAACTCGGTGTAGGCCGCGCCCTCGGCCACGGCCGGCAGGTTGCCGAAACCGCCGATGCGGGTGCGTTCCTGCGTGCGGAAGTCGGTCACCGGCACCACGTCGCACAGCCAGCGCCAGTCGCTCCAGCTGGTCAGGTTGCCGTAATCGCGGATCATCGCACGGGTGATCGAATCGCCCAGGACGTCGCCGAAGGTGCTGGCGCTGACCGCCTCGCGAAACGCGCGTTCGCCGGCAGCTTCGCGCAGGCGCCCCTCGTCCATGTCGTGCAGCATGCCGGTCACCCGACGGTCGCCGGTGATCTCGATGTAGCACTCGCGGAACGACATTGCCGGCTTCGACGGGTCGAAGAAATCGTCCAGCATCTTGTTGACCTTGTCGGCACGGCTCTCGCCGGCTTCGATGAACTGGCCGAGGCCGGTGACCTTGGCGCCGTCGACCACCTTGCCCAGGTATTCGCGTTCTGCCTTGATCGCCGCGTCCACGTCGGCCGCAGTGAAGCTCTTGGTCTCGCGGAACTGCTCGCCCAGGCGCAACTGGGTGACCAGCGGCAGCTTGCTCTGCGCAATCGTGACGCGGGCATCGGCGCGCGCCTCGATCATGCGGGTGTGCTCGACCAGCTGCTCCTGGGTGATGCCAGTGGCCCCGCCGGCCTTGTCTTCCGGCGTAATCGCCACCGCCTCGCGGTACGCGGCAAGCACGTCGTCGTCGCTGGCGTTGGCCAGCCCCTCGGCCCGCTTCGCATCGCGGGTGCCAATCTCTTTGATCATCTGCGAGCGCAGCATGGTGTCTTCCTCGTTGTGGGCTTCAGCAAAACGGATGAGTTGCCCGCCGGCGCCGGGCTCGATGATCAAGTCCACGCTGGCCACCTTCGTCAGCTTGGTGGCCTCGCGGAATTTGCCGGTTTGTTTGCTGCGGCCGGTGGCATCGATCGACAGGCCGAACAGGTCGGTCATGCCTCGCTCCACCGCCTCGCGCAACATCGGTGCGACGTCGGCGGACTCGAACACGTCGAGCACCGCCTGAATCTCGCCAACGCCAGCCTCGACGAACTTGGCCTCGCTGAGTCGGCCGACCAGCTGACGCACGTCCTTGCCGCCCCCCTTGAGGTGCTCGGCGTCGGACTTGACGAACACGCGCGCGCCGTCGAACAACGGGGTGGCTTCGCGCAGCACGTCGCGCGGATACGTGACGTTGTTGAGCGAGGTGCCAGCCTTGATCACCCGCACCAGGTAGCGTGAGGGCTTCTGGCCCTCGGCCGGTGCGATGGCTTCAATGAAGAACTCGCCCTGCAGGGCGGTGGCGTTGTTGTTCTTGTCGCCACCGCCCGCCGCGTCACGCTCGGGCTTCGGGGTTGTATGGGATACGGCCTCACGCGCGGGCGCTGTGAAGGATGCCGGCACGTGCTGCGAGACCACTTCGTAGGGGGCGCCAAGGGTGACCTGGTTGTCATCGCCGATGGTGTACGGATACGCATACAGGCGGCCGTTGTCCTTGGCGACCACCGCGCGGTCGGCATAGAGCGCGGAGACATAACTGCTGGCTGGGTCGATCTTGTAGATCGCGCTGCGCACCAGCTGGCTGATCTGGCCGAATTCGCCGGCCGCCGCCTCACGCAGCGCGGCCTCGCCGACGATGCCCGCCGCCGGGATCGGCTTAAGCTTCATGGAAGAATTCCTTCCACACACGCTTCGCGTCCTGCAGCACGCGACAGATCAGGCCCTCGGCGACCTTCGCTTCGGCGAGAACCTCCACACCGATCTTTGCCAGCCTGGCCTTCGTGGTGGCCTTGCTCGGCGCATCGCGGGTGCCGATCGGTCGATCAACAGCTTGGTCCTCGGCTGCGGGCCGTTCGGCCTCAGCCTTGTCAGCCGCAGCCTGGTCCGCATCGCTCAACTTTTGAGGCATCGTCATCTCCAATCGCATGCGCGGTACGCGCCGAAAGCGCGGTGTGGAGTGAATTTGCCTTGTTGTTGTCGCCCAGTCTTTTAGCGCGCGCTACTAACGCCTCCGCTCTATCAGGCGGAGGTGGGAAGCTTGCGTATGCCGCCTTGCGGACTCAGGCGGATGGTGCTGGCGCCGAAGCTCGAACCATCGACGACCGGAATGCTCAGGCAGCCGCAGTTGATCGTGTTGCCAGCCGAGCCGTTCGGGTCGCGTGGATACCGCAACGACTCACCGCCGACCACGTACGCTTCATCGTAACGCCGGATCTGATTGTGTGCCGCGACATGCGATTCGCGGGGGTGCAGCTTGCCACTTTTCAGCCAGCGTTTGTGCAGGTTCGGAACCACGTCGCCGGCTTGCTGCAGTGACTCATCCTGGGCCACCGAATGCACGCGGCCGATCTCGGTATAGGCCACGGTCATTGCGCGCTGCCGCGGCACGCCGCCCATGATCTCCTGCACCTGGGTGATCGTGTCGGCAAGCGGGGCGGCGCCGATGATCTGCTGTGTCAGTGCTGCGTTGAGCCGGTTGAGCGCGCGCAGGCTGATGTCTTCGATGCGATCAGTCATGAACTTTTTGGTGGCCAGCAGCGCGCCTGCGTTGATGCGGGCGCCCAGCACGGACACGCCAGCCGCGTCGAACGGCGCACTGATCGTTCGAATGCCGGCCTGCCAGCCCTGGTCCGCGCCCTGGGTAGCCGCACTGGTGGTGGCTACGCGGAAATCCTCGATCGTGCGTTCCAACTCTGCCAGCAGCTGGCGCAGACGGCGTTGCGCGGCTTCTGTGGGGTGCGCCTGCAGCGCGATGATCGTGCGGCCTTCTGCGATGTGCAGCTGCTTGACGATCTCACCTAGCGTATCGGCCTGGATGCGGGGCAGCCGCTTGGCCTCGGCCTTCGCCGCAGCAGCGAAGCGACGCGCCTGCTCCTCAGGATCCATCGGTTACTCCGCAGCGACGTCAGCGGCAGGCTCCGGCGCTGGTGGCCGTGTGCGCAGCGGATGGCCCAGCAAGTCATCGCCACCGCGGTCGGCCAGTTCCTTCTGAGCCTTGGTCAGCTCCACGTCGACGTCGATCTCCACGCCCAGCCGCTCCGCCATCGCTGTTACCAGGCGCAAGGCTGTTGCGCGGGTCACAAGGCCATCGGCGAGCAGGCCGGCAGCAGCGGCCGTGATCTGTTGCATGGCGCTGGCGTACTTCGTGATGTCTTTGCTGGTCATCTCCGGCCAGGCGCAGGTGAGCGTACCCAGCATGTCGGCTTGTTTTGTGGTCAGCTCCTCGTCGAGCACGCCCCAGTGCGCGCGCACCACGTAGCGGCCGATATCGGTGAGCATGTACCCCACTGCTTTTTGCCGCATGGCCAGCATCTTTTCGGTCGGCTCGCTCATCGACTCACCGGTGCTGCGGTTCACGTCACCGCCACCGCCGTACCAGTGCTCGGGAATCGTCGCGCCGCCCAACACGTGGTTGCGGAACAGCTGGGCGCCGGCAGCGGCATCCACCGCCGCCAGCTCGGGCGCCTTCGGCTCCCATGCTTCGGATTCGTTATGTACGCGCACGCTGCCTGGCTTCGGCGCGGTGATCGACTTTGCGCGTGCCTTCACGTCGTCCGGCGATGCCCCTGTCAGCGTCACATCCCACACGAACGCGCGCATGAAGCCGGCGCGGTCAAGCTCGCCGAACAGGAATTGGTCGTACGCATCCAGCCAGTCGATCTGCGCCAGCAGATCGCTGCGCCCGCGCGTGCTGCTGCTGAGATCGTTCACCCGGTAGAAAAAGCAATCGCCCGTGTCGAACGTGGCGCGGATTTTCTGTGTGCGCTGTGTAAACGCGGTTTCCGGAACGTTGACGATGATGCGGTACCGTCGCGCATCGCCGCGCTTGTCGCGCTTGGTCACGATGCCGATCGGCTGCTCGCGGTTCTCGGGGTCCATTACCACCGTCTCGATCAGCGCTGGGTCGAGGTAGCCAAGACGCACGAAGCCGGTGTTTTCGTCACGGAAGCACGGGAAGCATTGCTCGCCGAACAGGCCCAGCTCACGTACGCGTTTGGGCAGCTTCAGGTCCCAGGCATTCAGGCCATCGTCCCAGTGTCGGTTCAGCGCTGCTTGCGCATCATCGTCGGCAATCGTCAGCTTGACGCCACCGGCCAGCAGGTAAGCCACGACGAGCTCGACCAAGCGGTTGGCGAGCAGGTTCGTCTCCCACTGGTAATGCGCCAGACGTTGCATGCGGTCTTGGGTCATCGGTGCCAGGTCGCGGTTGCCGTCCGCGGTCAGCCGCCGCCATTGATCGTCGTCGGCGTCCACGGTGGCACCAGAGGCTTCGCGCAGCGGTTTCGCGGCTTCTTTGGCCGTTTCGGTGGTCGATCCGCCGAATACACCCGCGAGACGGGACCAAAAACCGCCCTCAGACTTTTCGTGAATTTTCGCAGCGCTGTTCATGGCCTCACCGTGTCCCATCGTGGCGGCCCAGACGCTCCGAGCGGCTTACAGGGCCGCGTTGGGCGTCGGCCCGATTTCCGAACATGGCCGATGCACGGCGACCAAAGCCGCCAGCGCGGTAGGTGTCCTGATCGGCGTCGACTGTTTCACCGGCAGCGGGTGCTGCTTCCTCGCGCGCGGCGGCCCACATCATCAGGCCGGCGACCGCGGTATCGCCGTGGCGATCGCCGCCGTCGCTACCCTTGGTGCGCGCATCGCTCATCCGCGGCGAGCCCTTCACCAGGACCACGCTGCGGTGGTCGGCAATCCAGTCTTCGTCACCGAAGGTCTGGATGTCGCCATCCTCGAACGCCTGGTGGTAGCGCGGGAACCAGGTGTCATACCAGCCACCCGTGAGCTGCACACATTCCACGCGTTGCGGGCCGACCAGCTGCAACGCGGCCTCCGCGTGGCTTTGGCCGTTGCCGCGGGCGTCGAACTTCGCGTGATGGAACAGCGGCAGGTTCGTCAGTAGCCACGCCACGATCAGCTTCTGGCAATCGAACGGAATCTTGCGCAGCTCGATGCGGAACGGCGTGCGCCACTTGCGCCCGCCAGGGACCGACTGGCCGATCACTATGGGCGACAGGTCGCCGTCGCGGGCGAAGTCCTGGCCGAAGACGGTTCGCCTGTCTTGTGGCAGCGCCTGTACTGCAGGTTGCAGTACATCGTCGACCCACTCCTGGGTGATGCGCAGGCGGTCCGGATCTAGAACGAAGTTGGCCGGCTTGTTGAAGTGCAGGATCCGCACATCCTCGACCTGGCACTTCTCCAGCAACAGCCGACTGAAATAGACGCCGGTGCCGCGCATGGGGATACATTCGAGCTCTTCATCGGCGGCTTCGTTGGTGCGGTATTTGCTCCGCACGTCGGCGATGAAAGCGGCTTCGGCTTCCGGTGACCACGGCTTCTTGGTGACCAGGCAGATGCGCTTGTATAGCCCTTCGCGCACGGCCTGGCTGAAAGGCACGTGGTGATGCGACCACGGCAGCTTGCCGGCCTTCACGTCCTTGAGCAGATCGTTGAACGGGTTGTCTTCGCCGTTATGGGTGCCGCCGATCGACACGCGACCGCCCCAGATCAGGTACGCCATCGCGCCGTCGATCACCGGGCCCAGGTTGTCGATGTGCCCCGCCTCGTCGATCCGAGCGTGGCCTTGGCGTCCGCGCCAGTTGTACGGCATGGCGGAAAGCGCCTCGATCTTGTGGTGGCTCGCCAGCGTGATCTTGTAGCGCACCACATCGCGGCGCTCGTTGTCGATGATCGCCTTCTCGAAGGCCACATCAATCTGGCTGCAGGCCACGCCGAACCAACGCGCGAAGTTCGCGCAGTCGCCGATGAATTCGGCGGCCATGCCCTGGTTGTAGCCCATGTAGAACTGGTCCATGCCCCCCTGGTCGCGGGCCGCTTCGCCCACGGCCTCCGGCGCCCAGGCGCCCCAGGTGAAACCGATGCGCCGGCCCTTGTCACAGATGCGCACGTCAGCAGTGTCCAGGTGCCAGCGCACCTGGTAGGGCAACAGGATGCTGGGGATCTCAGAGGCCGGCGCCTGCGCCAATGCCACGCCCGCCCGCTCGGCCTGTTTCTCGGCGACCAGGTGCAGGGCTTCTTCGCGTTCCTCCGGCGTCACTGCGTAACCTCACCCTCGACTGGGATGCCGAGGAACTGCGCGCGCAGCTGCGCCCAATGCTCGGACGACATGCCTTGCTTCTTCGCCACCTTTTCGGCGGCCTTGGCTTGGCGCTCCAGCGCCTGGCGCTCGATCTTCTCGCGGCGCTCCATGCTCGCCTTCGTCGACGCTTCCATGTCGCGGATCGACTTGGCGAGCAGCATGATGTCCATCGCCTTGGGCCGCGCCGGCTTGCCGTCCTTGCCCAAGGGACCATCCTCGCTGCCGATGTCGGCGATGGTGCGGAAGGCGACCGTCTTGAGCATTTCCGCCAGGAGCGCGCTCACGTCGCTGCCGGGATCCTCGCTCAACTGGCTCACCCATTGGCCGGCCACCGCCTGAGCCTCGCGGTAGTGCTCCATCTGCGCGCGCGCGCCCTTCACGTAGCGGCCCACTGCCGACTTGCTCACGTCGGCATCAAGGCCGTTCAGCGCGTCGGTGATCTCGTGGATCGTGCGCCCGTCGCGAATCAGGCGGTGGCACAGGTCTGCCAGTTCCTTCGGCAGCTGCTCGATGGAGGATCGGCGCCCCATGTCAATCATCCAGCAGGGCGACGCCCGGCACCGTCAAATCGCCACAGACGATCTCGCGGCCGCTCTGGGTAATGCACGACATCTCGATGCCACCCACCTCGCGCAGCGTGGCAAAGCCGTGGCGGCTCAGCCAGGCCAGGTCGATCGCCACCGTGTCGCTGTCGGCCTTGTAACCCCAGCTGCGCACCATCGAGCGGATCAGCGGCGCGCTGGCGCCCTGGCTGTTGCTCTCGGCGAGGATCCGCAGGATGCGGCCGCGGCGGAACTTGCCCTGTTCTTCGACGATATTCATGGCTTGCTCATCAGTAGGCGATGGATGACGCCGAGCTGCTCGCGCATGCCCTGCGTCGAGGCGGTGTTGGCTGCGAGGTTCTCGGCCAGTCGGTTGATCTTTTCGTGTACTGCACCCAGGTCGCGCGCGGTGAGGTTGTGCTGTTGTTGCTGCTCGATGCGAGCTACGCCGTCTTCGACCCCGCTCATTCGCGCGTCCATCGTTGACAACCGCTGGTTGACGCCGGCGACGGATCGATCGGTGTGCTTCTTCACATCGCGGTCCCCGTCACTGATCTGCTTGGATAGATCGCCGGCGCGCGCCTTGCGCCATATCAGCACGCTCACCGTGGCAGCCACGATCGCGCAGATCGCAGATATCACGGCGGCGAGCTGACCAATGTCCTGCCACTGCATTACTTGTCCCCTGGTGGTTGGGTTACTTTCGCCGAGGTCGCGCGGTCCGCGTTGCACTGCTGCAACTTGCCGCGCCATAGCGTGATCTGCGCCAACCCGTCGAACGCGCACACAGTCGGACGGCCAAGCCAGCTGCAACGCGCAGCCGGTGGCGCCGGCTCGGCGATCGGCACGGTCAACGCTGCAGGTAACGGCCGGTATGCCGGGACCGGTACCTCAACGACGGGCGTCGGCCGGATTGCCGAACGCTTTTCCCCACAGCCGCTCAGCAACGGCAGGACAAATAGGCAGACGAGCAAGGTCGGCACAAGCGGGCGAATCATGAGCAGCTTTCCTCAAGTCGATTTCACGTGCGGTAGTCTTCGTCGCCAGTTTTTTTCGCAGCCCGGCGCTTTCGTCCATCGCGGCGTCGGCATAGAAGTTGGCCAGCTTCAGTTCGTCCTTCTTTGCCGACAACGTGCGCTCCACATTGGCCAGCGTCAGGGCCGTGGCGTCGCGCGCGGCGATGGCCTCCGCAGCTGTTGCCTTGGCGGCGTTCACCTTTTTGTCCGCGGCTTGGTTGGTGTCCGCCACCCCGGCCTCGTAACCACGGTTGTGGCCGTGCCATTCCAGCGCGCCGGCCAGTGCCAACATCACTGCTAACGCGCAGACGTATTTCATCAGCAAGCCACCGTTCCGGGCCAACCTGCGGTGATGTACGCCGGCTCCAGCACAAGCAGGATCCGGCGCACGTAGTTGCGGTTTTCACGCCAGGCGGCGGCACTGCGTGACCGGTACCGCTCCACCTGGCCAAACCAACGGTCGGGCGAATCGCGCGCCTCGTAGGCTGCGGTGCGTTCGCGGTCACGCGCGACCTCACCTCCGTTGTATGCGCTGAGCGTCATCGCCCAGCGATCGCATGTGGTTGTGCCAGGCGCTCGATCGAGTAGCCAGCCGTCGTAGCAGACGGCGGCGTGTATTGACCACGCCGGGTCCCACGGGTCCGGCTCGCCGAGCGAGGGGCAGATCTCAGGGATCCATGCCGCGGTGCGCGGCGTGAACTGCGACAGCCCCTGCGCGAAGACGCTGCGCGCCTGCGGATTCCACCCCGACTCCTGGTGCAACTGCGCGGCTATGCGAGCCACCGGCGCATTGATTCCCCACTGCGAGCCCGCCGCACGCTCCAGCTGCACGCGATAGCGCACCGACGACGTGGGGATGTGCACAGCGGGCGCCGCATTGGTCGGCAGTCCGGAACCCAAAAACGCGACAACGCCGATCCAATACATTACCCACGTGCGCATCCACGCGCCGCGCTTCGGCACGACCCCGTCGCGACGCTGACGGATGTCGTACACCATGCGCAGCAAGCTCAGCAGCATCAACGCAATGCCAAACGCCATGCACCAGGTGCAGAGCCTCACGGCAGCAACGCCCCGGCGAGGAGCGCGGCGGCCACGATCAACGCGCGCCGCTTCCACGCCGTACCTTGGGCGATACCGGTGAGCACGTGCGGGCGCGCGTCCGGAAACAGGACGCGATCGACCCAGTAACCCAGATAGGCGTACAAGCCGATGCGGCTGGCACCCCAAATCAGCAACCCGACTTTTGCCGGGTTCATCAGCAGGACAACGCCGAACGTGACCGAGCCCAGCAGCAGCAGTGGGGTGGCGCGCAGCTTATCGCGCAGCATTGGCCAGGCCGCCACCAGGCGGAGCCAAAGGAGTCCCAGAAACGAGTGCTTGTTCATGGGGCACAAAGTGCCCGATGAAAGGTGCGCGGTCTTTTAGCGCCGGCTACTAATGGCGGTCTCCCTCACCGCCCGCCCAGCATACAACGCCGCAAAGTTTGCGGCCCGCCCAGGCACACAGGAGGGCGAGCAAATACGGTCGCTTGCGCGTCCTCCCGATGCGCGCGCCGCAATACAGGCACGCATCCGTGAGCGGGGGCTGTCCGCGCAACCCGCACCACTGGCAGCTTACAGCGCAAGGATGGTGCGCGCGGTGTTCGAGCCGCTCGGCAAGGTCATGGTAGATGATGAGGTTGATGTCGCGCCCTGCTGCCACGCTGTGTCGATTTGCGACAATATTACGTACGTTGTTGCCGCATCCCTGCACCATCCCCGCCCCCGATTACACCCTAGCCGAGATGCAGCACGGTCCGTGCCAGGAGCCGCGTGTGCCGCTCAATCAATGCACGCTTACTGTCACTTCGTCAGTGTCGTTGACAACGTTCGCGATCGCGGTCACCGGGCCGCCGGTCTGGCGGATTCCATAACCCGTTGGGACGCCCCAAGTGATGATCGTGGTGACGATGTACGAACCCGGAGCCACACCGTTGAACTCGAACCTTCCTTCCCCATCCGCTTGCACGACGCGCACATAGGGCTTCAGTTTCGTGCCGCAATCCGACGTTGCCGTCGCAAGAATGCGGATGCACTGGTTGGCGTAGTCGGTACTCGGCAGCAACAGGACGTCGTTGCCTGCGCCATATTTCACGTCACCACCCACAGTCTT
Source organism: Lysobacterales bacterium (assembly GCA_017305055.1). Classification (GTDB taxonomy): domain Bacteria; phylum Pseudomonadota; class Gammaproteobacteria; order Xanthomonadales; family Rhodanobacteraceae; genus Rhodanobacter. Next base: position 1,973 of record JAFKMZ010000093.1, on the reverse strand, counting down.
GGAAAATGCCTGGCCTCGAACGATCGCGTGGCCCGGACGTATCCCGTTCTGCAGCGCGGCCTGATCGAACGCCGCCTGCGGCTCCACGTTTGATGTCTGCGTCAAATAGCCGAAGGGGTGATACATCATCGCCTTGCACCCAGTGAGCAACACACAAACGACGAAGAGCGCCGCGAAGCGGTAGAAGTACATTGTTGGTCTCCCCTGTTTTGATCGTCGAAGCTATCTTGTACCAAGGCGTCTTTACTTTCTTCGACGCCCGCTCTTGCTGCCGATGTTGACATCGCCGCCTGCCGCGACACTTCCTCCAACCGCATGCACTTGGCGGCCTTGCGACACGCCCCGCTGCGTCGTCGCTAGCAACTGCAGACGATCAACGGCGCTCATCTTGCGATAGGCCAGCACAAGCTGGCGCTCATCATCCGAGAGCGTCAATTCGCCTTCGCCATACCACTGCGGCCACAGCTCCAGCAACGTGCGCCCGGTGGCCGTCGCGATCCACTCCTCGACCTGTCTGCTGCGTCCGCGGCCGTTGACAACCATGCCGACGGCTGAGCGCCCCACGCCACATGCGTCGGCGACTGCGGCCTGCGAATAGCCCTTGATCTCGAGCGCCATCTTGATCTCAGCGGGATGCATGTCGACGCCCCCACGACGCGGCCCTTGACATATGATCAATACACATGTTCAATACACTCGTGAATTGAACATGTAAGCGGCAAACGTTCGCCGCTGTCGGTTGAGGAGACCAATGAATACCAACGCACCCGCTGAATTGGCCGCGAAGGAACGTGCCTTGGTGATCAAGTATGGCTTGGCGCTCAACGGTTACACGCAAGCCGATATCGCGCGTGAATTCAAAAAGGGGCGCGGCAACTCGATCAGCCGCAGCACGGTGAACATGGTCATCAATGGCCGTGGGCGTAGTCGCAAGATCGAGAACCGCATCGCCGCAATTCTGCAGATGCCGCTCGAAGAACTGTGGCCACAGTGGCACGTCCGCGAACCGACGCGCCGCCGCCATGCCTCTCCCGCCCAGATCACCGAGGCGCTTCGCGCCTTGGCAGGTTAGGGAGGAGCGCACCGCATGCATCCGATATTCATCAAGGCGGCTCTGAAACTGGCTGAGACCGAGCCCTCCATGCCATTCACGCCGTCCCACGTTGCGCGACACATCGGTGCTTCGCCCAAGCTGGTGTTCGACGTAATCAACGGCAAACGTCGTAGCGACCATGTCGAACGACAAATCGCATGGTTCACGGGGTTGAAGCTGTGCGAACTGTGGCCACAGCACTACGCCAAGCCCATTACCTATCGCGTTTCCAAGGCCCTCGACGCGCTTCGCGCGGCGTTGGGCTGAGTCATGCCCACACGGAGCACATGCATGTCCACAACTCACACCTTCACCTTCGCCGATGCCAGGCACCACGCGCAGTTGCACACCACGCGGCGCGGCGGCGAGCCCATTGGCCTGTTCCAGCTTCGCTTGGACAAGGCCGCCCAGAACTTGATGTACGCCAGCCGGGAGCCGGGCAATCCGCTTCACCGCTTCCTGACCGTGACGCACGTGTTCTACACGCCGGACGCCCGCGAGGCCGAGCTGGCGCTGCTGACCGGCGACGCGTTGCTGGTCGGCATCACGCCGCCGGTCGCACCGGCCTACACCCTCGCCGCCATGAGCGCGGCAGGTTAACCCATGCATCCACAGGGGGAGAGCATGTCTAGCCATCGTTTCGATCCGGCCGGTTTCCCGACCACAAAGCCATTGTTCGGCGCCGGCTACGCGCGTCCGAATAGGTGCCCACCACCTCCTGCAGCAGTTGCGCCGTTCGATCCATCAGCGGCGAACCCTGCGGGAGCGTGTCCAGCAAGTTCTCCTGAAGCCGGTGGCCGTCGAGGATTTGTTGCTGCGGCCGAGCCATCAGATCGACTATGCTCGGCTCGAGACGCTCATTCGCAACAAGGCGGTTATC
>JAFKMZ010000092.1 GCA_017305055.1 Lysobacterales bacterium | reverse complement strand
GACGATGCGCAGGGAGAGGGCCTGGGCCGCGCCGTGTGGCAGGTCATGCGCGCGGGGCATCCGCGGCTGTTCTGGCGCTCCAGCCACGGCAACCGGATCAACCATTTCTACTATGCCGAGTCCGACGGCTGCCTCAAGCAGGCGCGCTGGAAGGTATTCTGGTACGGCATGGGCGATTTTGCCGACATCGCGCGCTGCGTCGCGCATTGCGCGCAGCGCGCGCCCACGCTGCAGGAGCCTGGCGCATGAACGTGCCGACCTCGAACACCAGGCCGCTTGCCGTCGGCATTGTCGGCGGCCGGGGCTATGCGGGCGCCGAGCTGATCCGGCTCGTCGCCGCGCATCCGGCCCTGCGGCTGCACTACGTGGTGTCGCGGGCGCTCGCCGGACAGCGTGTGGATGCGCACCTGTCGGACTTCCACGGTGAGCTGTGCTACAGCGCCCCCGGACATGCCGAGCTGCCGGCACTCGGCGCCGACATCGTGGTCCTGGCGTTGCCCAACGGCGAGGCCGCGGCGTGCGTGGAGGCGTTTGACCGCGCCGGCGTGGATCCGCTGATCGTCGACTTGTCGGCCGATTATCGTTTTGACGAGCACTGGTACTATGGCCTGCCCGAACTGACGCGCGAGCGCTGGCACGGCGAACGACGCATCAGCAATCCCGGCTGCTATGCCACGGCCATCCAGCTCGCACTTGCGCCGCTGAAGGACGTGCTGGCCGCGCCGCCCGTGTGTTTCGGTGTCTCCGGCTATTCCGGCGCCGGCACCACGCCGTCGGACAAGAACGATCCGGACAAGCTGCGCGACAACGTGATCCCGTATGCGCTGGTGGGTCACGGGCACGAACGCGAGGCGGCGTTCCAGCTCGGCGTGCCGGTGGAGTTCATGCCCCACGTCGCGCCGCACTTCCGCGGCCTGATGGTGACGGCAAACCTGTACCTGTCGCAGCCGCTCACGCGCGCCGAGGTCATGCGGCGATTCAATGCGGCGTACGCCGACGAGCCGCTGGTCAAGGTGCTCGACGAGGCGCCGTGGGTGAGCCGGATTGCCGGGCGGCACCGTGCCGAGGTCGGCGGCTTCGCCGTGTCGCCGGATGGCAGGCGGGTGGTGATCGTCAGCACGCTCGACAACCTGCTCAAGGGTGCGGCGACCCAGGCCATGCAGAACATCAACCTGGCGCTTGGCCTGGACGAGATGACGGCCATTCCGGCCTGAACCGCCACCGGCGGCCCCGGCCGCGGGATGGCGGCCTGCGTTACCCACCTTCCCATTCGCTATCAGGATTTCCCATGACCGAACCCTTGTGGCAGAAGGCCGACAGCCGGATCGACGAGCGCATCATGCAGTTCCTCGCCGGCAACGACGTGCTGCTCGACCGCGAGTTCCTTCTGCATGACATCGCCGCGAGCAAGGCGCACGTGGAAGGGCTGGCCCGGATCGGCGTGGTCAGCGCGGACGAATGCGCCGCGCTGGAACGCGAGCTCGACACGCTCGCGGCGGACTTCCAGGCCGGCCACTTCGTGCTGGACGGGCGCTACGAGGACGGCCACTCAGCAATCGAGGCGCGCCTCACCGAGCGCCTCGGCGACGCCGGCCGCCGCGTGCACACCGGGCGCAGCCGCAACGACCAGATCCTGGTGGCGACGCGCCTGTGGCTGAAGGAGAAGTTGGCGGCGTTGCAGCAGCATTGCCGCGCGATCGCGGCGGTGTGCCTGGACCGGGCGATGCAGCCCGCGCAGCCCTTGCCCGGCTACACGCACCTGCAGCGCGCGGTGGTGTCGTCCACGTCGATGTGGTTTGCCGGCTTCGCCGAGGGCTTCATCGACGATGCCATGCGCGCCAGGCACACCGCTTCGTGGATCGACGCCAACCCGCTGGGCACGGCGGCCGGCTACGGCGTCAACCTGGCACTCGATCGCGACTACACCACGCAGGCGCTGGGCTTCGCGCGCTTGCAGGTAAGCCCGGTGTACGCGCAGCTCTCGCGCGGCAAGTTCGAGATGGCGGTGCTCGAGGCGCTCGCCAGCGCGCTGCTCGACCTGCGCCGCCTGGCCTGGGACCTGTCGTTGTTCACCACCGCCGAGTTCGGCTTCGTGCACCTGCCGCCCGAGTACACGACCGGCAGCTCGATCATGCCGAACAAGCGCAACCCGGACGTGGTGGAGATGCTGCGTGCCAGCTATGCCACGGTGGCGGCGGCGCGCTGCGAGATCGAGCAGCTGCTGTCGCTGCCGTCCGGCTACCAGCGCGACCTGCAGCTGACCAAGGGCTCGCTGTTCCACGGTGTCACGCATGGCCTGGCGGCACTCGCCCTGGTGCCCGACCTGCTGGCGCGCATGCAATGGAATCCGGAGCGCATGCGCGCGGCGATCGAACCGGCGATGTATGCGACCGACGTGGCCATCGAGCAGGCAGTGGCCGGCGTGCCGTTCCGCGAGGCCTATCGCGCGGCGGCGGCGACCATCGCCACGGCCGGTGAGGGCCGCAGCCCCGAGGCCAGCCTGGCGGCGCGCAACTCGCCCGGCGCCAGCGGCGAGCCGCGCCTCGGGCTGTTGCGGGAGCGTCTGCGCGACCTCGATGATTGATTGGGTGGGCCGTCCCATGTCGCGCCGCTGCGCGGATGGCTGAAGTGTCCGCGGCGCCCTCGTGCCTCGTTCGCGCAGACTTCACCGGCAGGGTACGGCGCGTGGGCTTCGCTCGCGGCTTGCATCTTCCTGCCGAGCCCGTCGTCGCCGGGCGAAGCCGGGGCAGGGCGATTCCTGGCAGTGCGCTTCATCAGTCGCGATCCACAGGTCGACGGTTCCGGGCCGCACACTTCAACTCGATGGCGATCGGCGTCGGCAGCGCCGTGATGCCGAGGGTGGTGCGGCATGGGGCAGTCGCCGGGTTGGCGAAGTATTCGGTCCACACCGCGTTGTAGCCGCGGAAATCCCGTGCCATGTCCGTCAGGAACACGGTGACATCCACCAGGTCCTCCCACGCGGCGCCAGCGGCTTCCAGCACCGCGCGTACGTTGCTCAGCACCTGCCGGGTCTGCGCCGCGATGTCGTGCTCGATGAGCACGCCGGCTGCATCGTAGACGTTGCCGGGGATGGCATTGCTTCCAGGTACGCGCGGACCGATGCCGGACAGCAGCAGCAAATCGCCAACGCGGCGTGCATGCGGGTAGGCGCTCACAGGCGTCGGCGCCTTGTTCGTCAGGATGGTGTCGGTCATGATGTGGTTGGCTCTCGTCGACAAGGCGTCGGGATGGGCTGATTCAAACCGAAGTGCCGTCGCCGCGTCCAGTTGCCGTCGCACTTTGCGGGCTCGATACTCCGTGCTTGTCACGAAGTGTACCGCCCACCTGCACTGCTCTCGAGGAGCGTCCCATGGACCTGGATTTGACCGACCGCCATGCGCTGGTCTGCGGTGCTTCGCAGGGCATTGGACGGGCGTGCGCGATCGAGTTGGCGCAGCTGGGCGCCAGTGTCACCGTCTCGGCAAGACACGCCGATGCGTTGCGGCAGCTCGTGCACGAGCTGCCGCGTGCGAATGCGGCACAGCGACATGGCTTCCTGGTCTGCGATGCGGCGGATACCGACAGTCTGCGTCGGGCAGTGGACGAGCTCGTCACGGAGCGCCCGGTACATATCCTCGTCAACAACACGGGTGGTCCGCCCCCCGGCCCGGTGCACGGCGCGCAGATCGAGGCGTTTCTCGCGGCCTATCGCGCCCACCTCGTCGCCAACCACGTGTTGGCCGAGACCGTGATCCCCGGCATGCAGGCGGCGGGTTTTGGCCGCATCGTCAACATCATCTCGACGTCGGTCAAGGAGCCGATTGCCGGCCTTGGCGTGTCCAACACGACGCGCTGGGCCGTGGCGAGCTGGGCGAAGACGCTGGCCACCGAGCTCGCGCCATTCGGCATCACGGTCAACAACGTCCTGCCCGGGTCCACGAACACCCAGCGCATCAAGCAGATCGTCGCCACGCGGGCGGAGAAGTCGGGCGCGAGTGTCGCAGACGCGCAGCGGGCCATGGAAGCCGAGGTGCCCGCACGCCGCTTCGCCGAGCCGGCCGAGATCGGCGCCGCCGTCGCGTTCCTGGCATCGCCCGCCGCCGCGTACATTACCGGCGTCAACCTGCCGGTGGATGGCGGGCGCACGCGCTCGCTGTAGGCCGTCGGTCGGCCGCGGTGCCGGCGCGCACCCTGGCCACCCTGGCGGAAAGCCTCCCACGGGATAGACTGTGCCAATGGAACCCCTGATCCTGGCCAACCTCGTCGACGGGGCGCTGTGCGCTCCCGCGAGCGGCGCTTACCTCGACGTGTACGAGCCCGCCACCGGCAAGGTGTACGCGCGCTGTCCGGACTCCGATGCGCGCGACGTGGCCGCCGCCGTGACGGCAGCCGGGCACGCGGCCCCGGCGTGGGCGGCGCTGCCCGCAGGCGAGCGCGCCAGGCACCTGCACCGGCTGGCCGCCGCCGTCGAGGCGCATCTGGACGAGCTGGCACGGCAGGAATCACGCGACACCGGCAAGCCAGTGAAGCTCGCCCGGAGCGTGGATATTCCGCGTGCGGTCGCCAACCTGCGATTCTTCGCGGAGGCGATCACGCAGTGGCAGGGCGAGGCGCATGTCGATGCGCGCGCAATCAATGTCACGCTGCGCCAGCCGCTGGGCGTGGTGGGTTGCGTGTCGCCGTGGAACCTCCCCTTGTACCTGTTCACCTGGAAGATCGCGCCGGCGCTGGCGGCCGGCAATGCGGTGGTGGCGAAACCTTCCGAGATCACGCCGTTCACTGCATTCCGCTTGGCCGAACTCGCCGTCGAATGCGGCTTCCCGTCAGGCGTGCTCAACATCGTGCACGGGCTCGGACCCAAGGTCGGTCAGGCGATCGTGGAACACCCGAACGTCAAGGCGGTGTCGTTCACCGGCTCGACCCGCACCGGTGCAACGATCGCAGCGGAGGCGGCCAGGACGTTCAAGAAGGTATCGTTGGAAATGGGCGGCAAGAACCCTGCGATCGTGTTTGCCGACGCGGATCTTTCCGACGCCAATCTCGATGTCATCGTGCGCTCGGGTTTCTCCAACCAGGGCGAGATTTGCCTGTGCGGTTCACGGCTGCTGGTCGAGCGCTCCATCTACGACGGGTTCAAGCAGCGCTACCTTGCACGCGTGGACGCATTGCGTGTCGGCGACCCGGACGACGAAGCAAGTGATCTTGGCGCGCTGGTGTCGAAGCCGCACTTCGACAAGGTAATGATGTGCATCGCCCGTGCCCGCGACGAAGGTGGCCATGTACTGACCGGCGGCCAGGCCGTACGGGTGGCAGGCCGCTGCGCCGATGGCTGGTTCGTGGCGCCCACGGTCATAGAGGGTTTGCCGCAGGGTTGCGCGACGAACCGCGAGGAAATCTTCGGGCCGGTGGTGACGCTGACTCCGTTCGATGACGTGGATGCCGCCGTCGCGATCGCCAACGACACCGACTACGGACTGGCCGCGTCGGTGTGGACGCGCGATCTCGCCCGGGCGAACGCGGTAGCCGCGCGCATCGACTTCGGCATCGTGTGGGTCAACTGCTGGATGCTGCGTGACCTGCGTACGCCGTTTGGCGGTGTCAAACACTCGGGCATGGGCCGCGAAGGCGGGGTCGACGCCCTCAGGTTCTTTACCGAGGCGAAGAATGTCTGCATCGCGCAATGATGTGGACATTGCGCATCCGTCGGTCGAGCGGCCATGCGTCTCCGGACAGTGTCTGAACTTGCAGCCGGTGGGGCACCGACGTATCGTGCGGGTACTCCCGAAATCACAACGCCATGACCATCAACGCCGCCTTTGACCTGCAGCGCTGGATCGACGAGAACCGGCACCTGCTGAAGCCGCCGGTCGGCAACAAGTGCATCGTGGACGGCGATTTCATCATCATGATCGTCGGTGGTCCGAACGCGCGCACCGACTACCACTGGGATGAAGGTCCCGAATTCTTCTACCAGCTCGCCGGCGAAATGGTGCTGCGGGTGCAGGACGAGGGTGAGCGTCGCGACATTCCCATCAAGGCGGGGGAGGTTTTCTATCTGCCGCCGCGCACGCCGCACTCGCCGCAGCGCATGCCTGACTCCATCGGGCTCGTCATCGAGCGCCGTCGGCTGGCGCATGAGCAGGACGGCTTGCTCTGGTTCTGTGACAACTGCAACCACAAGCTGTACGAGGAATACTTCACCCTGAACAGCATCGAGGAAGATTTCCCGCCGGTGATCGCACGGTATTACGGCACGCCCGGAGCACGCACCTGCAGGAACTGCGGGCATACGGCGCCACCAGCGGCGTGAGCGGCCAGGCCCGGGCTCCCGGATGAAAACGGCAGGCTATACTGACTGCATGCTGAAGATCGATGTCCATTCGCACATCCTGCCGCCGGAATGGCCGAATCTGGCGGAAAAGTATGACGATCCGCGTTTCCCGGTCATGGTCAACGCTGACGGCCGCCACCGCATATACAAGGACCGCGCCTTCTTCCGCGAGATCTGGGAGAACGGCTACGACCCGGAGTTCCGCATCGAGGAATGCCAGAGGCTCGGAGTCGACGTGCAGGTGATTTCGACCGTGCCCGTGATGTTTTCGTACTGGGCCAGGCCCGAACACGCGCACGAATTGCACCGCTATCTCAACCAGCACACTGCCGAAATATGCCGCAGATTCCCGACGCGCTATGCCGGCGTTGGCACGGTACCCCTGCAATCGCCGCGGCTCGCGATCGCGGAGCTGGAGCACTGCATCAGGGACCTGGGCTTGCAGGGCGTGCAGATCGGCTCGCACGTCAACGACTGGAACCTTGATGCGCCCGAGTTGTTCCCCTTTTTCGAGGCGGCGGCGGACCTTGGCGCCGCGATCCTGGTCCACCCATGGGACATGATGGGCTTCTCGTCGATGCCGAAATACTGGATGCCCTGGCTGGTCGGGATGCCGGCCGAACAGTCGCGCGCCGCGTGCTGCCTGATATTCGGCGGGGTGCTGGAGCGTTTGCCGGCGCTGCGTGTGGGTTTCGCGCACGGCGGCGGCACCTTCCCGTTCACGATCGGCCGCATCGAGCATGGCTTCCGGATGCGCCCGGACCTGGTCGCCACGGACAACAATCGGGAGCCACGCGAGTATTTCCGGCGTCTGTACTTCGACTCCTGCGTGCACGATCCGCAGGCATTGCAATACCTCCTCGACGTCGTCGGCGAGGACCGGATCATGCTTGGCACCGATTACCCGTTTCCCCTCGGCGAGCAGCGGCCAGGCGAGGCCATCGACGCACTGGAACTTGCCCCGCGCCAGCAGCAGCGGGTGTTCCACGGCGCGGCCATGGAGTGGCTGGGGCTGCCAGCAGAGCGGTTCAGTACACTGGCGGAGGCCCTCTGAGCCGCGTCGTGGGGCGGCAGTCCGCGTTGCGCAGCTCGTCTGGGGCTGGCCAGTCCGCACCCACCCATTTTCTCCCATCCCGACGTTGACCATGGTGCTGAATACGGAATTTCGTGCGGACCCCGAATGGGCCGAGGCACAGGACGCGGCCGATCCGCTGCAGGCGCTGCGGCACGAGTTCCTCGTTCCACCGCACGGGGACGGAGAGCAGACCTATCTCGTCGGCAACTCGCTCGGCCTCCAGCCGCGCGGCGTACGCCAGGCGCTGCTGGACGAACTGGACGACTGGGCCCGCCTGGGCGTGGAGGGCCACCTGCACGCGCGCCACCCCTGGCTGCCTTACCACGCCGAAGTGCGCAACGGCCTCGCCGCGGTGGTGGGCGCGGAACCCGTCGAAGTGGTTGCGATGAACTCGCTCACCGTCAACCTGCACCTGTTGCTGGTGAGCTTCTACCGGCCGACGTCGGATCGCCACGCCATCCTCATCGAGCGTCACGCGTTTCCTTCCGACCGCGACCTGGCCAGTTCGCAAATCCGCTACCACGGATACGACCCGGCGCAAGCCCTGATCGAACTCGACCCCGACGAGCCGGGGGGCGCGCTCTCCATGTCGGCGATCGAGCGCGCGCTGGTCGAACACGGCAAGTCCATCGCGCTGGTCTTGCTGCCTGGCGTGCAATACCTCACCGGCCAGGCATTTGACCTGGCGGCCATCACCAGACTCGCCCACGCGCAAGGCTGCATGGTCGGGTTCGACCTCGCGCATGCGGCGGGCAATCTCGACCTCGCGCTGCATGATGCCGGCTGCGACTTCGCCGCCTGGTGTTCCTACAAGTATCTCAACGCGGGTCCGGGCGCCGTCGCCGGCGCGTTCGTGCACGCCCGGCACGCGCGCGCGAAGCTGCCGCGCTTCGAAGGCTGGTGGGGGCGCAACGAGGAGACGCGGTTCCAGATGCAGCCTGCTTTTGATCCGGCTGCCGGTGCGGACGCCTGGCAATTGTCCAATCCGCCCATCCTCGCGCTTGCGCCGTTGCGTGTATCGCTGGACTTGTTCCAGCGTGCGGGAGGGATGACGAGCCTGCGTGCCAAATCAAGGCGCCTGACCGCCTACCTGGCGTGGCTGATCGAAACGCGGCTCGCCGACAAGCTGGAAATCCTGACGCCGTCCGCGCCCGACCGCCGCGGCGCACAGCTCTCCGTGCGCGTGCGCGCCGGCCGCGATGCGGGCAAGTCGCTGTTCGACCACCTGGTGGCGCAAGGCGTACTTGGCGACTGGCGCGAACCGGACGTGATGCGCATCGCCCCGACGCCGCTCTACAACTCGTTTGCCGATTGCCTGCGCTATGCCACTGCCGTGCAGGCGTGGCCGGGGATCCGCTAGCACATGCACGCCGCCGCCCGCACGTCCATCACCATCATCGGTGCCGGCCTGGTCGGCTCCCTGCTGGCCACGCTGCTGAGCCAACGCGGGTTCACGGTGGAAGTGTTCGAGCGCCGGTCCGACCCGCGCGAACGCGGCTTCCTCGGCGGCCGCTCGATCAACCTGGCGCTGGCCGAACGCGGATTGCAGGCGCTGCGCGAGGCGGGCCTGGCCGAGGCCGTGCTGCAACAGGCGGTGATGATGCGCGGCCGCATGGTGCACGCGGTCGACGGCAGCGAAAACCTGCAGCGCTATGGCCTGGACGACAGCGAAGTGATCCGCTCGGTATCGCGTGGCGGACTGAATATCCTGCTGCTCGATGCCGCCGAGCGTGCGGGGGCACACTTGCACTTCGACGCTGCGCTGACGCATGCCGACTTCGCCTCCGGTGTCATCACGCTGGTGGGCGACGGCGGCGGCAGCCGTCAACACCAGGCAGGCCTGCTGCTCGGCTGCGACGGAGCCGGTTCGGCGCTGCGCGGGGCCATGCTGGCGCAAGCCGAGCTCGGTGAGCGCATCGAGCCCTTGGGTCATGGCTACAAGGAACTCGAGATTCCCGCATTGCCGGGCCGCGGTTTCGCGCTGGAACCCAACGCCCTGCACATCTGGCCACGCGGCCACTACATGTGCATCGCGTTGCCCAATACCGAGGGCACGTTCACCGCGACGCTGTTCCTGCCAAGTACCGGGCCGTATCCCAGCCTCGCCACGCTGCACGACGCCGCGACCGCCAGGAGCTTCTTCCAGGACCAATTCGCCGATGCGCTGCGGCTGATGCCGACGTTCGACCACGACTGGGACGCACACCCGGTCGGCCAGCTCGCCACGTTGTACCTGGACCGGTGGTACCTGGACGGCCGTGCCCTGCTGCTCGGTGACGCCGCGCACGCGATCGTGCCCTTTCACGGCCAGGGCATGAACGCGGGCTTCGAGGACGCTGCCGAGCTGGCCGCGCTCATGGCCGCACACGGCACCGACCCGGCCGCGGTCTTCGACGAGTTCGAGCGCCGGCGCAAGGCCAACGCCGATGCCATCGCCGCGATGTCGCTGGCCAACTACATCGAGATGCGCGACGGTGTCGCCGACCCGCATTACCTGTTGAAGCGCGAGCTTGCGGCGGCATTGACCGAACGCCTGCCGGACCGCTTCATGTCGCGCTACCGGATGGTCAGCTTCACGCGCCTGCCGTACGCGTACTGCGTCGCACGCAATGACGAGCAAACCGCCTTGATGGAGTCGTTGCTGGCGGGCCACACCCGCATCGAAGAAGTGGATCTCGAGGCGGCCTGCGCACGCGCGCTGCGCGAACTCTCACCGCTGCCCGCGACGCGTTGAGCCGCGGCCTTGGCAGCGGGGCTTTCCGCAGCCGGGCCCGGGGATGTTTCCAGTCAGCTGGGATGCCCGACCGATTCAGAGCCAAATTGTCCTGAGCCCCTGTTCCGGAGTTTCGCCTGATGGCAGCCACGCGTCCAAATTCGCTCGAGCGCAAACTCGGACTCCTGGGTCTGGCCGCCACCGGCATCTGCTCGATGATCGGTGCCTCGATCTACGTGATTCCGTTCATGATCCAGCGGAACGTGCCGGGCATCGGTCCCTACGTACTGCTGGCGTTCCTGTTTGCCGCCATCCCCGCAGCGCTTGCCGCATTTTCCTACGCGATCCTCGCTTCGGCCATGCCGCGTGCCGGGGGAAGCTATGTCTACGCGAGTCGCGCACTCGGCCCCTATTTCGGATTCGTGGCCAGCTTCTCGCAATGGTTTGGCCTGTCGATTGCGATCGGGGTGGTCGCGTATCTCGTCGTGCCGTTTTTCCGTGATGTCGCGAGTCTGCTTGGCCTGGGCCAGATCGCCGCGCTCCTGGACACGGGCCTGGTCCGCGTATCCGTCGCGCTGGCCGTCCTGTGGCTGTTCGTCTGGCTCAACGTGCGCGGAGTCAAACTGTACGAGCGCACGGTGATACCGCTCATGATCCTGATGTTCCTGCTGGGTGGGGTCGTGATCGTGGCAGGGCTGTATTTCGACCACCAGGATTTTGCCGCCGCGATCCTGCACAAGGAAAACCGGGTCCTCGTGCCGACGGCTGCGAGCTTCCATTGGTCTACATTGGCCGCGGGTGCGGCGGTGTTGTTCTCGAGTTTCATCGGCTTCGATTCGATCGCGCAGGCGGGGGGCGAGGCGAAAGATCCATCGCGATCGCTGCCGCGGGCGATTGGCATTGCGATCGTCACGGTCACGCTCTTCTACGTCGCTTTCACGTATGCGGTCTATCACACGGTGCCGTGGAGTTTCGTGGCCGAACAGGCCCGCACCCAGGACGTGACCGCGCCTGGATTGCTCGGTTACGTACTGTCTTCGCACTGGGCCGTGCCCATCGTCCTGGGTGCCTCCATCGCCCTGCTGAACGATTTGCCCGCAATGATCCTGTCGGTATCGAGGCTCATGTTCGCGTGGGCCGAGGACGGCATCTTTCCCAAGTCCATCGCGTCGATCCACCATGCGCACCGCACGCCTTATGTGGCCATCATCCTCAGCGGACTCATGGCGACGGTCGGCGTCCTCGGCAGCCATTTCGCCGGCGATTTCTTCCTCGGCATCGACATCATGGTCACCTCGATGCTGGTCAACTATCTGCTGATGTGTGTCTCGGTCCTGCTGCTGCCGAGGAACAATCCCGCGATCGCGGCGGGTATCACCGTGGTGCGGTCGTTGGCGCTGCAGCGCGTGCTGGCCGCTGCCGGCATCCTGCTGCTTGCGGGTTTGCTGGTCGTCCACATCGTCAACGATCTCGGAACGGCGGTGAGTGCGTGGTACTTCCACTCGACCGTCGCCTGGATTCTCGTGATGTTGGCTGCCTCGGTCATTTTCCTGCACTACTGGAGGAAGCTCCGCGCTTCGGGTGTGGATACGGCCGATCTGTTTTCGAAATTGCCCAGGGACTGAGGAGTCCGATGAATACCAGCACCCGCCGTGAACCGGCTCCGGAATTGACGATCTGTCCCGTGGTCACGGGCCTGTGGCAAGTCGCCGACCTCGAACGCGGCGGCCGCGTTCTCGATGTCGAACAGGCTGCCTTGGCCATGAAGTCCTACTTCGATGCCGGACTGACGACGTTCGACATGGCGGACCATTACGGATCGGCCGAAGACATCGCCGGCGTGTTCCGCTCGCGCTACGGCGGCAACAGGGCACAGTTGCTGACCAAGTGGGTGCCCTCGCCCGGCGCGATCACCAAACAGGATGTCCGCGCGGCAGTGCAGAAGTCACTGCGGCGTCTGCAGACCGAGCGGATCGACCTGTTGCAGTTCCACGCCTGGAACTATGCGGACCCGATGTGGCTGGACTGCCTGTACTGGCTGCACGAATTGAAGGCCGAGGGACTCATTGCCCAGCTGGGGCTGACCAATTTCGATTCCGCACATCTCGAGATGATCGTGCGCAGCGGCATCGAGATTGCTTCCAATCAGGTGTGCTACTCGTTGCTCGACCAGCGCGCCGCGGGGCCGATGACCGCGGCGTGCCTGCGGCATGGCGTCAAGCTGCTCGCGTTCGGAACCGTTGCTGGGGGCTTTCTTTCCGGGAAATGGCTGAACCGGGACGAGCCGCGGCTGGACGATACGCTCACCTGGTCGCAGATGAAGTACAAACGCTACATCGACACGGCGGGTGGCTGGACAAGGTTCCAGGCGCTCCTGCGCGTCCTGCACGAGGTCGGCCTGGCACGTGGCATGTCCATGGCCAACGTGGCCAGCCGCTACATCCTCGAGCAGCCCGTCGTCGCCGGCGTGATCGTCGGTGCGCGGCTGGGCCAGAGCGAACACATCGCGGAGAACAAGGCGCTGCTTGCACAGTCGCTGGGCGCCGCCGACAAGCAGAAGATCCAGATGGCTCTGCAGGAACTGGAGCGGATCCCTGGCGACTGCGGCGATGAATACCGGAAGCCACCCTTCCTGACCGCTTCCGGCGATCTGAGCCACCACATGGATGCGCCGGTACCTCCCTATCCCTGTCGTGCAGGTACCGATGGGCGACACCGCGTGCTCACGGGCACGGCCTGGGAAGATATCGCCGGCTACAGCAGGGCGCTGCGCGTGGGGGACCGGATCCTCGTGTCGGGAACGACTGCCACGCACGGAACCCGGCACGTCGGCGGCGCAGACCCTGCCTTGCAGATGCACTTCGTGATCGACAAGATCGAGGGCGCCATCCAATCCTTGGGGGGCAGCTTGCAGGATGTCGTGCGTACCCGCGTTTTCGTCAGGAACATCGCCGACTGGGAAGCGGTCGCCCGGGTCCATGGAGAGCGATTCAGGGGCATCCAGCCTGTCAATACGATGGTCGGCGCCGAACTGGTCGGCGACGAGTACCTCGTGGAAATGGAAGCGGAAGCGGTGTTGCCGCGAACGGCGGCTGCCACAGGTTCCACATGACGGGCCGGCGTCATCCGCCGTGATGTGGGCAGTTGGCGGTGCAGGCATGGGGAGCGGCGTGCCGCTTGGAACGTCCGGGTGTTTTGCCTGGTCTCACGCCCCCGCCTGTTTCAGCTGTGCCGCCAGCGCGCTGCAATCATGGTCGAAGCCGGCCGTCCACTTGCTGCCAGCCTCGCTTTTCGCGGGGCGCACGCAGCGCAGCTGGATCGCGCGGCCGCGTGCGAACCAATAGTGTTCGCTGTAGCTGAACTCGGTGCCGTTCTCGTTCGCGCTGTAGGCGGCTTCGTTCGGCGCCGGCGTATCGCCGGAGCTCCGGTAGCCCGGCAGCAGCTTGGCCTTGGCGTCCGCCGCCTCCCGGTACTGGTTGAAGCCGGCGACATCGGGCTCCTGGGTGACGGTGACCGTGACCCGGGCGAGGTTGTTCTTGCCGGTGGGCGAGGGATCGGGCACCTGGAACACCCGCGCTTCGGGGTCGCCCTCGGTCTGCATGATGTCCTGCCAGTTGTCGGGGGTATGGAAGCGGACGGCACCGCCGGCCATGCTCACTTCGCCAGCGAGCGCGGGGCTGACGCCCGGCAGCGCCAGGAGGGTTGCTGCGGCGACCGCGGCGAGACAACGGGACAAGCTCATGACGATTCCGTGGGTAGTCGGAGTCTGACGATAGCAGCGTTTGCCTGCGGCATTCACGCCGGCGCGGTGGCGGCGGGTGGGCCGGCCCATGCCGGCGGGTGACGGTTGACGATATGGATCAGCGTGTCCACGTTGTCGACCAGACGGTCGCTGATGCGCAGCCAGGCCTCGCAGGCCGCGGCATCCGTGCACGCTTGCGGCAGGAGTCGGCCCAGCTCGCGCTGCCGGGTCCGCAGATCGGGTGGCGCGGCAATCCCATGCTGTCCACGCACCGCGGCGGCGACCTCTTGCACGGTATCGGCCAGGGTTTCCACGAACTGGCAGGTGCGGGCCTCGGCTGGCAGCGAGGCGAAGTCGCTGAATACGGCTTCCAGCGTCATCGCACTGCGGGCCAGACGGTTGCCGTTGGCGAACAAGGCCTCGGCGAGCGGCAGCACGCCGGGCGCCGTGACCGGTTCGCCGCGCATGCGCTCGATCGAGGCCTGGGCGTTGCTGCGTGCGGTGCGTGCGGCAGTGCGCGCCTCGCGGCGGGTGCCGGCGGGCTCGTCGGGGCGGGCCAGGGCGCGCAGGTAGCCCGCATAGGCGTCCAGCATCTCGGCCTGGCGGCCGCGGGTGCGGGTGCGCTCCCAGGTCGGCCAGACGGCATAGGCCAGCAGGGCCAGGATGCAGCCTAGGGTGGTGTTGAGCGTGCGGTCGAGGACCGCGTCGCCAGGCGGCACGCCCTCGAAGGACAGCATGATCACCACGGTGCCGGTCAAGGCGGCCACTGCGATGCCGTAGTGCGCGCCGGCGAGCAGGCGGAAGGCGAGGCACAGCACGGCCAGGAGCAGCAGGTGGGCCCACTGGCTGTGCGGCACCAGGTGCAGCAGCGCGGACGTGAGCACCAGGCCCAGGATGGTGCCGAGCACGCGCAACAGGCCAAACTTGAACGTGGCGGCAAAATCGGCACGCAGCACGATGGCCACGGTCATCGGCAGCCAGTAGCCATGCGGCAGGTGCCACAGGCGCGCGATCGCCAGGGCCAGCACCAGGCAGACTGCGGTGCGTACGGCATGGCGGAAGGCCACCGAGCGCGGGGTCAGGTTCGCGCGCAAGGTGGGCCATACGGCGCTGCCGCGCAGAGCCTCGGGCAGCAGGATTTCGGCCGAGCGCGCGCGCACTTCGCCCTGCCCACCGGCCCAGTTGGCGTTGCGCACCGCCGCGCCGAGTTCTCCGGCAAGGGCGTGCATGCGCACCGCGGTGGCGGTGTCAAGTCCGCCGCCTTCGAGCAGGGCCTGCTCCCTGGCCTGCAGTTTGCCCAGGGCCCGCGCGGCCCGTTCCGGAGCGACGCCCTGCTTGAGCGCCTCGGCGATGGCATCGAGCACCTGCGCGGCCTGTTCCCGCCATGGGGCGGCGATGGCGGGCAGGTCGCCGTCGTTCGCCTGTGCGGTCAATTCCAGGCGGATGCGCTCGGCCAGCTCGAGCAGCACGGTGAACGCCTCCATGGCCCGGCCGCGGGCGCGGTAGCGGCCAAGCAGGGTGTGCTGCAGGGTGGTGATGGAGTCGCTGAGCGCCGGCACGTCGTCGTCCTGCGGCGCCGTTTGCCGGGCCAGTTGGGCCAGCTCGGCGAACACTGCGGCCAGGGCCTGGCGCTCGGGCCCGTAGCGCTGCAGCGGCCATGCCGCGAGCGACAGCGCGGTGAGCAGCAGGCCGCCGCAGGCGATCAGGGCGGCGCCGCCCAGGGCCTGGTCGAGGTCGGTCGGCATGGCGGCGGTCACCACCAGCAGGATGATGCTGGTCATGCCGACGCGCGCCGTGTTGGTGCCAAAAACCACGAGCAGGCCGCCGAAGAACCCGAACGCGGCCGTCGCCAGCAGCATCGGCAACCAGCTCCCGCCGATGAGGAAGCCGAGCAGGGCGGCCAGCCCGGCCGCGGC
>JAFKMZ010000091.1 GCA_017305055.1 Lysobacterales bacterium | reverse complement strand
TGCGGCGCATGACCGAGGACTGGCGGTACCGCTACAACCACCATCGACCCCATCGCGCGCTCGGCGGACTTCCGCCCGTTCCATTCGCGATGGCACAATCACCCCAAACCTCTACTTCTGAGTGACTCGGAAAAACGAGGACGCTTCAGATCTTCCCCATCAACGCCACCGAGCATGTTGGCAAGGCTTGCTGCAACAAGGGTCAACCGGTCGATTTCTTCTTGTGAAAGCGCACCAATGATCGCGCACATTTCTTCAGGCGAATGGACCGGCTTTGCCGAGTTCCCGTCAGTCACTTGACATCCTCCTTTCCTAAAAGGCTCACGAAAGGACGCCAATCGGACACCCCCACGGCCACGATACCTCCGGTCGTTCAGAAATGCGACACAGGTCACATCGGCATCGCCGTCCGAAGTTGCGCTCGTGGCGGGCCATAGACGGCACGGGACCAAAACTCCCGCCCTGTCCGAAGTTCCTGAGGTGATGAGCCTAAGGAGGTAGGGGAGAACTTTTTGAAGAGGTATCCGCGATGAGTCAGCAGTACAAGCCGGGCGACAAGGTGCCGAAATCCGGCATCTACAGGGTCACACACGATAGCCAGCATGTGCAGGAGCACGAGGTCACCTGTGTATGCAACGAAACATTCCCTCCTCGTAACGGATGTGGGCGACATCCCCGATTCACCTCGGTGCGTCAAGCCAAGCACATCCGAAACCACGAGAACTTTAAATAACCTGAACCAGGAGAAATTTCATGGGTTCCAAGCATTTCCCCACTGGCCTTGATGGCCGCCAACGCGACCAGGATGGCCAAATTCACCAGAAGCGCAGCGACACCAAGGTCGAGACCCTGCGCAAGGAATATGGTCCTGATTTTGCAAAAGGATTTCGCTCCGATGCCCATCTCGGAACGGTCAGGGGCGCCACCAGCAAGACCCTGCATGAGCTTGTGAAGGATACGAAGAGCAAATAGTCAGGAGCTCGCTGACGAAAATGTTTTATGACGGCATGAGGGTCTCAAAGGAAGAGACCCACACGCTGCAAAATTAAGGTCAAGGGGATGGCCTCGAAAACACTTTGTTTGGATGCGTACCATCTACTGTGAGGTCACGATCATGAGCTTTACGCACTACGACTTGGGACAACTGTCCCGAGGCGACGTTGTTGAAGTCCTGCTGGCAGACAGCGCGGCAAACGTCCGACTGATGGATAGCTCGAATTTTTCGGACTATAAAAATGGTCGCCAGCATCGATACATCGGTGGTCTCCTCAAGAGATCGCCCGCAAAGCTTCAAGTCGACAATTCCGGGCATTGGCATGTGACCGTTGACATGGTCGGTCTCCGAGGTGCTGCAAGGTCCTCCGTTCGTGTCATCCATGGTTCGTAATCGAGGAGAAGGTCATGCAAGAGTATGAAGTCACCTGCATCAACAAGCCGAATCGTTCTAGTTCGCACGAGCACATCACGCACATTGGAAACATTGCTGGAAATTGGCGGCTGACCCGTGAGGACGCCATCAGACGCATTGATTCCAAGGAAAGTGCCTTTTACACCATCGACCGTTCAACTGGGACGAGAGTCTATATCGGCGTTGTTCGTGAAGCCGGGCGCTCCCCATACCTGCGCACCTACGCAGATGGCAAATGGAACGACAATCTTCTCGCTTTGGCCGAGTGTGGGTCAAATTGCAAGATCATCGCTTGACCTACTTTTTTTGACGAGCGACTACCGTAAGAACGCCGGTCTGTAGACCACTGGGATGGAGGGTTGTGTTTTGTCTTACATCAACAAGATGTGTCTGCGCATGATGGGCTGGTGCCTGTTGCCGATCCTTTTTGCGGTGCTGCTGGCTTGGCCGGTGTCCGCAGTGCTTGCCTTTTCAGCCACAGCGGGTGGACAGCCAGTTCTTCTAGATTTGCCTTGGCAGCTTGTCTCAACCGGAGCCGCAATCACGCTTGTGCTTTGGGCCTATCAGATGATTCGGCTCTGGCGCTGGGAACATGGCAAGGGCGATGGGTGTTTTGTATGTGGGTGCCTGTTAGGCCGTGAACGCTCAGGACGATGGGGGCCATATCGCAAGTGTCTTGGATGCGGAAAGAATCATTCACTGCAGAACGCGATTAGCTGAGTCCAGGCGGAGGAGGCGATGATTGCTTGGCCTGCCACCGCACGAGAAGTACGCCACGACGACCGAAAAGGTGCTCAATGCGCCCCGGGCCTATCTGCCCGCTGGTACAACACGGGCGCAACTGCTGCAGCTGGGGTGGCATCTGCTGACCAACTATGTCGTGCGCGATGCCGACTGCCATGCCAAGAACGTTGCCCTGTACTACACCGCCTTGGCCGATGTGGCCTATACACCGGTTTATGACGTGGTGACCACGCAAGCCTATCCGTGCTATGTCACCAATCCTCCGGGCCTGTCCATTGGGTGGCGTCAGACCTGGGCGCCGGGCAAGCCGCTGGCGCGTTTCTTCAACACGCGCCTGGGCATCGCGCCGCGTGATTACGCACAGATGGCGGAACGGCTGTGCGAGTCGGCGGTGGAGGTGGGCCACGAGGTCATCGAGGCCGCGAAAAACGAGCCGCAATGGCGAAGCGTCGCCAAGCAGATGGTGCATACCTGGAACGAAGGAACAAACACATTGCGCAGCCCGAAGCGTGATGCCGGGCACCGCGGGCTGGACGCGGCGATCAAGGCCGCGGGGTTCTTGGATCCGGAACCGCCGGAACCTTCCCGTACGTCCGTCGGGCGGTCGGAGCTGCTCGCGCAGCGACGCAAGCGTTGACTCCACAGGAATGGAAATTGCGGATCATCTCTCAGCTACTGCTCCATCACCTTGGATACCCCGATGAATTCCTCTTGGAATGCTCGAGATTGGTTGGGAGCGCGTAAACCGCTTCGAGCTGGGGGCACTTATGGGGGCATATTTTTTTGAATGGCTTGCGCGACACTGATCCTATGCGAAATTCGGTGCCCCTCTTGGCACCAACGCATCGTTTGAGGACGTACAGAACGTCCAGAAAACACAACGAAACCCGCAACGTTGCGGGTTTTTTTGTGTCGGATCGTCTGCTTCGGTGCAATGCCGTCCGATTGAATCCAGCAGACTCCGAAGAAATATCTGGGGATATCGCCGGAAAGTACGCCACGACCCGTAGCGAGATGCCCACAAAATGCCCATGTCGGACGTCGCGATCCGCAGGCTAGACCAGCCGGAGCCGTACAAGCTGGCAGGCGGCGCCGGCCTGCAATGCTGCTGAGCCCGACCGGCTCCAAACTGAGGTGCTGAAAGTGCCTGTAGCTGGCAAAGAGGAATTGCTGGTGCTAGGTGCGTATCCTCTTGCACCATTTGGACGTCATGCGACGTCACGCATTCTCGCCTAACGTTTTGTTTGTTCAGACGTCCTCTTTATCTAGCGGGTCAGAGGTTCACCGGGCCGCGGATATCACACCCGACAGTGCGGAGCGGGATGATCACGACACCACTCCGTAGTGCACCATAAGCGCGCCGGCGATCGCGGCGATGACGACACAGATCAGCAACCACGCGCCGCGGTTGTTCTTGTCGGGAAGGAGGTTCATGCCGCCGTCCTCATGCCGCATTCCCCGCCAGTGAGAGTTGCTGTGTCGCATCCGGGCCAATTGCGCCGCAGGCCGACACCACGCGAAGACTTGCCGTGAGAGTCGCGGTATACCGCATGCCGTCTCCTACCCTCGACCGTAAGGGGTGCGCGGCCGGCTCCCTGCTTCGCTGGCTCTCCAGGCCATCGAGAATGGCCTCCCATGCACCCATCCTAAGCCACGCCGGTCCCGGACTTGCCAACACGTTCACGTTGTCGTGGTTGTCGTGACACCCCAGACGACCCAAATGGCCCAGCGTGCGTCCAATTTGCCCACTATCGATATTTACGCCCATCGCAAGTTCCACTCTGTTGCCTGTGACACGCATACAGAGTTGACTAGCAATAATCGCGCCATATTCGATGCGCTTCAGCCTTCCATGGGGAATGGGTTGGTTCCTCTTTAGCGCTGATCGTCAGTTGCACCGGCTACGGCTATGCCTTGCGGCCCGTGAAGGATCTTGGATACCCGGCAATGACGAATCACCCGCTCATCAACCCAGCCGTTCGATCGATGCTGCAGCGACCAGGACGTTTGCCAACGTACCGCGACACGTCCGGGACGCGCTTGGAAAACATCGATCGATCTTGACGCGGCAATAAAAAGGCAACCCCTACCGCTAGAGGTTGCCTTTCCAGGAGCTCGCTGGCCTCAGGGTGACCCCAAAACCGCGCTTCCGTTGCGGCGCTGGCGCAGGCCCGCGAACAAGCCGATGAGGAGGGCGCCGAGTCCAAACATGCCTAGCGCCGACGGTTCCGGCACGTTGGTGATGAGCTGGCCGTTTCCGACGATCCAGCCGCTGTTGCTGGACCTGCCGATATTCTGAACATGTGCAACTGATGCCCAACCCTTGGCCCTGGGGTCTGGATTGACAACGAACGGGGAATCCGTCAGGACGCTGCTGAAGGTTATGTCGTAGACCGTGGTGTCACCGCTTACGAGCCGGTCGCCAGCCAGCCATTCGAAAGACAGATTCCAGTTTTTTCCGAGTTGGCCACTGTTGTAGCTCCCGCCCGAAAGGGCGTTGTCGGCGCAGTTTCCGCTGCTGCAATTGATGCTCGAAATTCCGGCATTCAGGAAAAATCCCCAGCCGAGATTGGGGCCGCCGACAAAATCGGCACCGTTCAGGTGAGAGGTCAACACCAGCGTGCCGATGTTGGTGCCGGTGTTCGAGGTGAAGGTGGCGCTCAACCACGGTGCGCTCCCAGTCGGCGCAGTGCCGCCGGAGAGGACCGTACCCAGATCTATAGTCGCCGAGATGGGCGTGGCGTAAGTCGGCAGGCTTGCGGCTGCTACCAGACCGAGCAATAGGGTGGGGATGATCTTCTTCAAGTGGCTACTCCATGCATGAGTTGGGACGTCGGCAGGATGGCGGCAAGCCTGGGATCCTGACAGGACGTCCTCTCTGCAACCCGGTAAGCACTATTGATGCCATGTTCTATATGATTGATTTCGCATAGCTATGTGTTTCGATATTTGGGAAAAGAGCTTGGAAATGTAAGATTTTTCGACACTGCTGGGTCGTGGGGAAGCTGACGGTTGGAGCCATCGCTTGGGGACAACTGCTGGGTCCAGGTTCAGCTCCGAGACCGGCCTGCCTTGAAGCGGTGAACCTCCATGCAGTACGGGAGTGTCGGCCTCGGACATCCACTTCCGACCCATGTATTTCGGCATCATTCCGACGACCACTCCAAGCGGTCGAGAGCCATATGTCCATCCTCTGTTTGGTGCTCTGGGAGTGTGGTTGCGGGCTTCCATTGGAGCCGGCTCCCAGACAACGGGGTCCAGTCGAAGCAGAGAAGCCCGCTGTCGATCCTCGGCGTCGAGTTGCTGCTACCACCCAGGCATGGGGTTCAGTCCTTCGGTGGGTTCCAGCAAGCATTCCCCGACACGCCAGGGAGAACTTTCGCGTCAACGTGTCGGCGGTCACCCACGCTGCGAACCACCGGGACAGGTGGTTGGGTGGCCAGTGAGCTTGTGCAAGCGTCCCTTGGTGAGTATGTATGGCTCATCGCTTGGGCGTATCGCCCCCGTCTTGGCCTACACGGATGTCCGTTTCAACCTACAGACGGTCTGGACATGGAATAGGCATGCTTGGCGTGCATTTCCCATCCCGGAAGAGCAATGGTGAGAGGTGGGGATCGACTCACGCAGTTCGTGTGCAACGGTGCGGGGGCGGTCTCGGGGCTACGTGGCGGGGCGGCCAAGCACGTGAGGGACTGGCAGGCCACCGGGAATTTGATGGTGCGGCCGAAGTTGCGTGTCGGTCGAGGACGGGATGCCGGTGGCGGCGGTGTGGGCGTCGTGCCAGCCTGCCTGGCGTTGGCAAAAATGCCCGGTATCCGCTTCAGTCAAATCGCAAGGAGGGTTTGGGATGATCAGTGTCATTCTGGTGGACGATCATCAATTGGTGCGCGCAGGCTTTCGCCTGATCCTGGCGCAGTGTCCCGACATCGAGGTGGTTGGCGAGGCGGCCAGCGCGGAGGAGGGCATGCGCCTGATCCGCAGCGTGAAGCCCGATATTGCCGTGGTGGACGTGCATATGCCGGGGATGAGCGGCATCGAGCTGACCGAACGCGTGTGCCGGGTGAAGAGTTCCACCCGGGTGGTGATTGCGACGGTGATGACCGACGCGCGCTTTCCCAAGCGGCTGCTCGACGCCGGCGCGCTCGGTTATCTCACCAAGGGTTGCAGTGCCGACGAGTTGATCACTGCCATCCGCCAGGTTGCCGGTGGGCGGCGCTACCTGGCGCCAGGCGTGGCCCAGCAGTTGGCCCTGGCTACCCTGGACGGGCGGGTCTCGCCGTTCGATACGCTTTCCAGCCGGGAACTTGAGGTGGCGATGATGCTGGTACGCGGCAAGGCGCTGACGGTGATTGGCGAGCAACTGAACTTGAGCCCGAAAACCGTATCGACCTACAAGCAGCGCCTGATGGACAAACTGCGTGTCGACCATGTGCTGGGTCTTTCCCGGCTGATGACCGCACACGGCTTGCTGGATGCGTCCGAATACCAGCTGCTTTCCTGAAGCTGGTGGGAGTGTAGTGTAGCCTGGCGCGGCGGGACAGCAGGCAACAACAAAACGGCCACGCACTCTCATGCGTGGCCGTTTTGTTTTGACGGATCGGAGCTCAGCTTGCGCGCTCGTCCTTGGCTACCTTGGCAATTGAGTCTTCGGTCTGGGCCGGGACTGATGCGGCCCCGCTGTGGCCGGCGGTGGGGGTGGGCGCAGCGACCCCGAGCAGGTCACCTTGTTGGGCGAATTCGCGGACAGCCGCTTCCGATGTTGCCGGCACTGGCGCGTTGACCACGGTCGGCACGTCGTGGGCGGCGGGTGGAATGTCCTCGTCCTGTGGCAGGGTTACGTTGATGGGCGTGGCGACTGCGGTGTCAAGCCGGGTGGTTGCCGTACCGTTGGTGGGCTTGGCGGTGTCGCGACCCGGTGCTGCTGCAAAGGCGACTGGGGCCGGCGACGTCGGCTCACGGGGTGCGGCTGTCTCGGCCGCGGCTGCCCCATCGCTCAGCGGGGCGGAGTCTGCGTGGACAGGCGAGTTGCTGTTCGACGCCGCCGTGGGGGTCGCCGATTGATCGTGGGTCGGCGGCATGTGCGTATCCGGTCCGCCGTGCGGCAACTCGACCGTCCCGGGGATGGGAGGCAGCACCGGGAGCTGAAAGCCGGAGGTGGTCAATGTGGCTGCCGGGCTTGCCGAGTTGGCTCGCTGATGCGCGACCGGTACCTCGGACACGGTCGACACGGTCGGTTTCACCGCTGATTCCGCAGCGCTGGCTTGGCCGGCTGGCGCGCCCGTCGCTGGCGTGGTGGCCGTGTCGGCATGAACGACTGAAGCTGCCGTCCCGTTGGGCGACGCATACTCATCCAGACCTTGTTCGCCGGATGCCTGCAACGTTCCGCCAGTACCGGTCTCTTCGTGGCGCCGCCGCCGCCGCCCACCGCGCCGCCCGCGCCGCCGCCGCGAGCTTGCGCCGTCTGCATCGGTTGCTGCGTCGTGCACACGCTCGGTTTCGACTGCGGATGCTGTGGCGTCGGATTCCGGGGATGCCTGGGCTCCTGATCGCAGCACCACTTGGTCATTGCTGGCCTCGGGCGCAATTTGGTGCTCCAGGTTGGCCGCCACCACGGACGTTGCCACCGCGGTGGCAGCAAGTGCGTGATTCTCGGCTACGGGCTCCTTCGCCCCACGCATGGCGTTGGCCGTCGCCGCCGCTGCGTCCCTTGGCGCACCCTCGACCTGCTGTGGGCGCTGGCGGGTGGGCTTGGCGTTTGGTTGCTCGCCGGACCTTGCCGGAACCTGGCCGCGCGGGGTGGGGTTGCGTCGGGGCGCGCGGGCCCGCGTGCCGGAGCGTGCCGCAGTGGCGGCGGTGTTGCTTGCGGTTCCGCGTGGGTTGCGCCCGTCACGTGGCCGGTTGCCGCTGCTTTCGGTGCCGCGGCGGTTGTTGCTGCGTACCGGGCTGGGGGCGGCATCATTGGCGGCTTCCGTCGGGCCGGCGAACCAGCTGCGGATACGCGCCAGCAGCCCGGCCTTGGCGCTGGCCTGGGTCGGCGCGGGTGTTGCGGCGCGTGGCCGTGGCGGCCTGGGATCCGCTGCATCCTCCGTGTCGAGGGCGGATGGTTCGCGGAACGGGGCGGGGCTGGCCGGCACGATGCCACTCACCGCGGGGTGCTCGCCGCTGCCAGGTATCTGGCCGAGCTTGCGTACCGGATCCGGCTCGACCGCAGTCAACTGCTCATAGCTGGGCTTGCTGTACTCGCCCATGTCCGCTTCGCGGATGCGCTGAATCTGGATGTGCGGTGTCTGCAGGTGCTCGTCGGCGACGATCATGACGTGCACCTTGTGGCGCAGCTCGATCTCGACCACGCTGGCGCGCTTCTCGTTCAGCAGGAAATTGGCCACTGGCGGCGGCGCTTGCACCAGGACCTGCCCGGTGTTGTCCTTCATCGCGTGTTCTTCGATCAGGCGCAGGGTCGACAGCGACAGCGACTCGACACCGCGGATCACGCCATGGCCGTCACAGCGCGGGCACACGACCTGGCTGGCCTCGCCCAGGCTGGGGCGCAGGCGCTGGCGCGATAGTTCGAGCAGGCCGAAGCGGGAAATGCGCCCTACCTGCACGCGCGCACGGTCGAGCTTGAGGGCTTCTTTCATCCGCTCCTCGATCTCGCGCTGGTGCTTGGGGCTGTCCATGTCGATGAAGTCGATGACCAGCAGGCCACCGGCATCGCGGATGCGCGCCTGGCGGGCTATCTCCACCGCTGCCTCGCAATTGGTGTTGAACGCGGTTTCCTCGATGTCGCTGCCCTTGGTGGCCTTGGACGAGTTGACGTCGATCGCGGTCAGTGCCTCGGTCTGGTCGATGACGATGGAGCCACCGGAAGGCAGCCGCACCTGGCGGTCGAACGCGCTGTCGATCTGGGTCTCGATCTGGTAGCGGGTGAACAGCGGGGTGTCATCCGAATACAGCTTGAGCTTGCGCAGGGCGCTGGGCATGGCCTGCTGCATGAAGTCGCGCGCATCGTTGTACAGCAGCTCGTCGTCGATCAGGATCTCACCGATGTCGCTGCGCAGGTAGTCGCGCAGGGCGCGGATGAACAGCTTGGATTCCTGGTAGATCAGGAACGGCGCCTTTTGCTTGTCGGCGGCCTCGGCAATCGACTTCCACAGTTGCAGCAGGTAGTCCAGATCCCACTGCAGCTCTTCGGCGTCACGGCCGAGCCCGGCGGTGCGCACGATCAGCCCCACATCGTCGGGGACGGTGACGTGGCCCAGCGCTTCCTTCAGCGCCTGGCGGTCCTCGCCCTCGATGCGCCGGGAGACCCCGCCTGCCTTCGGGTTCTTCGGCATCAGCACCATGTAGCGGCCGGCGAGGCTGATGAAGGTGGTGAGGGCCGCACCCTTGTTGCCGCGCTCCTCCTTTTCCACCTGCACAACCACTTCCTGGCCTTCCTTGACCAGCTCGCGGATGTTTGCCTTGTGCGGGTCCAGGCCCGGGGTGAAGTAGTCGCGGGTGATTTCCTTCAATGGCAGGAAACCGTGACGTTCGGCGCCGTACTCGACGAAGCAGGCTTCGAGTGACGCTTCGACGCGGGTGATGCGGCCTTTGTAGATATTGGACTTTTTTTGTTCCCGCGAAGGGATTTCGATGTCCAGGTCGTACAGGGTCTGGCCATCGACAATGGCCACTCGCAACTCTTCGCGCTGAGTCGCGTTGATCAACATACGCTTCATGGTGGTATTCCTCGGCTTGCCCCGCGTCGCGTGCCGCGGTGGCGCCACCTTTGGGTGGCGGCCTGCCGTGGATCGCGCCGCAGTGGGCAGCGGTAAAAAGACGACACCGTTGCCGGTGTCGGGACGATTCGGTCAGCTCACGTGGGCCACCCGCGCCCCTTGAGGCAACGGACAACGCCCGCCACAACCGTTACGATGAAGGGAGCTCGCAACCAGATCCTCTAGGGTGCCGGCACGATCCTCGCCGCAGTAACGGAGGACTCTCGGCCCGGTTCAGCGATGACACGGGCGCAAGTCACGCCCGCCCAGTATCCTATTTCATTGGCTTTTTTTCAATGCAAACCGCAGCTTCCCTCCATCCTGCTCAAGGTGTGCGTCAAGTTCAGGTCGGCCCGGAGCGCGATGGTCAGCGCATCGACAATGCGCTGCTGACCCTGCTCAAGGGCGTTCCCAAGAGCATGATCTACCGCCTGCTGCGCACTGGCCAGGTACGTGTGAACGGTAGGCGGGCCAAGCCCGACACTCGTCTCACTGACGGAGATACGCTACGCATCCCGCCCGTCCGTTCAGCCGGGAAGGCTGATACCGTGGCACCGTCCTCCGCGCAGCTGGCCGAGCTCGAACACAGCATCATTTTCCAGGACCGGCACTTCCTGGTGATCGACAAGCCTGCCGGCATCGCCAGCCACGGCGGTAGCGGGGTGAGCCACGGCGCCATCGAACTACTGCGTGCGGCACGGCCGCAGGAGCATCTCGAACTGGTGCATCGGCTCGATCGGGATACCAGCGGCGTGCTGGTTCTGGCCCGCACGCGCGCTGGACTGCTTGGCCTGCAGGCGGCAATTCGCGATGGGGCAGTGACCAAGCAATACCTGTGTCTGATGCTGGGACAGCCAGCCAAAGGCAAGTTCGATGTGAACGTGCCCTTGCGCAAATCGGTATTGCAGGGCGGCGAGCGCATGGTTCGAGTAACCGACGACGGCAAGCCCGCACTGACGTTCTTTCGCGACGTCGAGTCCTATCCGGGGGCGCGGCTGATGCAGGCCACGCTGGCCACGGGCCGGACCCACCAGATCCGTGTGCATGCCGCGCACATCGGCCATCCCCTGGCTGGGGACCCGAAATACGGCGATCGCGAGGCGAACAAGCGGTTCCGCGAACTGGGTCTGCACCGCATGTTCCTGCACGCGGCCCATGTTGGTTTCGACCTCGACGGGCGTGCCTACAGCTTTTCGGCACCGTTGCCGGAGGAGCTGAAAGCGTTTCTGGATACCTTGGCGGTCCAGACGCCGGCAGCGCGCCCCCGGCGGTCCCGTGCGGCGCCTACGCCGTTGCCAGCAGTGCGTCGACCCGCGCGGCGCAAATGAAGTCGTTGCGGGACAAGCCACCCACGTCGTGGGTCGACCAGTGCAGGGTGCAGTGCCCGTAGCCGGCTTCGAGATCGGGATGATGGTCCTGCTGATTGGCGATGAAGCCCACCGCATTGATGAAGCCCAGCGTGTGGTGGAAGTCCTGGAAACGGAAATCCTTGCTCAGGGTGTGTGCGTCGTCGTCGCAGCGCCATCCGGCCACCTGCTCCAGCAGCTTGCCGATCTGCGTGGCATCCAGCGGTGCCCGGCCCTTCTGGGAGACGCAATGTTCATGCGCGAGATCCTGGTGGTTCATGCTTTGGTCCTCCGTTGCCGGAAGCGTCGTGCCCACGAGGTGAAAAGTCAAAACACATGCATTGGCCTAAACTGGACTAAAATGGTGCTGATTAAGGACCGGATATCTGGTTTGTGGGACCGAAGATGATCGACATTTCCGAACGTGCACAGAGTCACTTTGCCCGCCTGCTCGCCCAACAAGATATCGAGGACCTGGGCATCCTGGTGCGGGTGACGGCCCCGGGTACGCCCGCCGCCGCGTGCGAGCTCGAGTTTTGCGAGCCGGTCGACCTTGCCGGCGACGAGCAGGTCATCCATTGCACGGGTTTCGACTTGCATGTCCAGCGCGACAGCGTGCCCTGGATGCAGGGCGCGACGATGGATTTCGAGCCGACCAATACCGGCGGCTTGCTCAACATCCGCGCACCGAGAATCAAGGGCGACATTCCTGGCCCGGATGCCGGTCTGGTGGCCCGGGTGCGCTACGTCCTGGACTCCGAGGTCAATCCGAAACTGGCTGCGCACAGCGGTGAAGTCAAGCTGGTATCGGTCGAGGCCGACGCCACCGTCGTGTTGCAGTTTGGCGGCGGCTGCCACGGTTGCGGCATGGTGGACGTCACGCTCAAGCAGGGTGTGGAAAAAACCCTGCGCGAGCACATCCCGGAAATTTCCGCGGTGCGTGACGTCACCGACCACTCATCTGGCAAGAAGCCCTACTACAAGAAGCACGAGGGCAGGTCGGCGATGGCTTGAGCCCGTTCGTCACGGCCACCACGCGCATGCAAACAGGCCCGCGCGAGCGGGCCTGCGGGTCAACGGGATGTGGGTGCCGGCTTTACGGCTCGCCGCCGACGTGTCCCTTCAAGGTGCCGAGCTTCGTCGGCAGCTTGGAGAAGTAGGTCGAGATGTCTTCGATGTCCTGGTCGGACAGGGTGGCGACCATGCCCTTCATGATCGGGTTGTCGCGCTTGCCATCCTTGTATTCATGCAGGGCGAACTGCATGTAGACGTTGTATTGCCCGGCCAGGCGCGGGTATTGCGGGTCGATCGCGTTGCCGTCGACGCCATGGCAGGCGAAGCAGGTGGCGGCCTTTTGCTTGCCGTGCTCTGCGTTGCCCTGGGCGGCAAGCAGCGTGGAGGAGAGCATCGCCAGCGCAGCGCCGAGCGAGAGCAGAGTTGCGGCACGTTTCATGTGCGGAATCCTTGTTGACTACTTGGCGAGGCTGGAAAGATAGGCGGCGATATCCTGGATGTCCGTATCGGACAAGCTGCCAGCCTGCGCGTCCATGGTCGGGTGCTTGCGGTCACCGCTCCTGTAGCCCTGCAACGCGCTGATGATGTACTGCTCGTTCTGCCCGGCAATCTTGGGCACCGGATACTGCGGGTAGGCGTTGGTATAGCCGGGTACACCGTGGCAACCGGAACAGGTATAGACCAGCTTCTCACCTGCCGCCTTGTTGCCTGCGGCCTGCGCACTCACACTGGCCAAACAGGCTGCCGCGACAGCGACGCCGAGCAGTTGCAGTCGAGTCATTGCATCACTCTCGTTGGTGCGACGATCCGTCGCGAGGAATCGCCCCAGTATAGTCGCTGCGTTTGAGCGCGGACAACACTTGCGGTCGGCGATATGCCATGCAGCCGCCTTGTGGCAGCTCGCGGGTCGTTGCCCCGCACTTTCCGCACCGCACCGTATGGCCGCCAAGCCGGCCATGGTCAAGTTTCGTCAGGTTGCGTTCGGCCGGGTCTTTCGGTCCTCGATGGGCTCGCCGCGCGAGGCGTTGTAAGTGCTTGGCGCGACCCCATATACTGGAATGGTATCAGGTCGTTCTTCCGCGGGGGTGTTCTGGCTTCGACGGGGGTAGTGAGATGACTTGGTGCATGCCGAGGGGGCAGCTTTCCTCGTAAATCCAGCGGCAAACATATAGTTGCCAACGACGACAACTACGCTCTCGCCGCTTAAGGCGTAAGCCCCGAACCCACTTGTGCTCATGCTCGTCGGTGTAGGGTCATTATCATGAGATCGCCGAACGCTGCCGCCTGGCGGTTCTAGGCTAAATCAATCAGGCTGGTTCCGCGGTGCGTTTTGCCCACCGTACTTGCCGCGGAACGAGATTGAACGGCGGGCTAAGCATGTAGATCCGGGCATTGAACATCTTCGGACGCGGGTTCGACTCCCGCCACCTCCACCATTACAAGCTCCAACGCAGTCCAACGAAGGCCGGAAACCCTAGCGATAGCAACGGTTCCGGCCTTTTTTGTGTCCAAAGTCGTCCGGGAGCATCCGTTGCAATCTGCCCCCAGTTGGGGGCATTCTTGGGGGCATGGGGCATTCTCTGAGGCGCGATGCCCCCAGCGAGGATGCCCCCATGCTCACCGATACCGCGATTCGCAAGGCCAAGCCCACCGACAAGCCGCTGCGGCTGTTCGACGGCAGCGGCCTGTATCTGGAAGTCTCCCCGGCAGGCGGCAAGCTCTGGCGGCTCAAGTACCGAATCGGCGGCAAGGAAAAGCGTCTGGCGCTGGGCGCGTACCCGGATACTGGCCTGGCCGATGCCCGCGACAAGCGCGACGCAGCGCGCAAGCTGCTGGCGGCAGGTGTTGATCCTGGTGAGCAGCGCAAGGCTGAAAAGGCGGCAGGTGAGGAACGCGCGGCCAATAGCTTCGAGGTCATCGCCCGCGAATGGCTGGCAAAGCAGACATGGGTGGAGCACTACCGCGTGAAGGTCGAGGCGTGGATGGGCAACGACGTCTATCCCTACATCGGCGCGCGTCCCGTGGCCGAACTGAGCGCGCCCGAGTTCCTGCGCGTGGGGCGACGCATGGAAGAACGCGGCGCCATCGAATCCGCGCACCGCATATTGCAGACGTGCGGGCAGGTCATGCGTTACGCCATTGCGACCGGGCGAGCCGAGCGCAATCCCGTGGCCGACTTGAAAGGCGCGATTGCCGCGCCGCCTGAGCGCCACCATGCGGCCATCACCGACCCCGCCGAACTGGGCGGCCTGCTGCGTGCCATCGAAGGCTATGCGGGCGACCCGACCACGCGCGCGGCATTGAAACTGTCCGCGCTATTGTTTGTGCGCCCCGGCGAACTGCGTCATGCCGAGTGGTCAGAGATCGACCTGGACGCTGGCGAGTGGAACATCCCAGCCGGCAAGATGAAGATGCGCCAGCCGCATCTGGTGCCGTTGTGCGGGCAAACTGTGGCGATCCTGCGCGAACTGCAACCGCTCACCGGACGCGGGCAGTACGTGTTCCCCGGCGGCCGCTCACCGCGTCGCCCCATGAGCAACAACGCGATCAACGCCGCACTGCGCCGCATGGGCTACGGCACCGATACCATGACCGCCCACGGCTTCCGTGCCACCGCGCGCACGATCCTGGATGAAGTGCTGGGCTACCGCGTCGACTACATCGAGCACCAGCTTGCCCATGCCGTGAAAGACCCGAACGGACGCGCGTACAACCGCACAGCGCACCTGCCGGAGCGGCGGAAGATGATGCAGGGCTGGGCTGACTATCTGGACGGGCTGCGCGCTGGTGGCGACGTGGTGCCGTTCAAGCGCAAGGCAAGCTGACAACGGTTCAAAGGCCGCGCCTAGGCTGATCCCCGAACACCGGGCACCTTCCCCGGCTGGCGCGGCACCTATTGAAGGGCGCAGGGGTGTGCGTGATGGAGGGTGACGTAGAAGAGGATGGCTATATCGATATGGACAGTCGGAAGATTACACTTCCAAGGAAAGCGTACCGGTACCGAAATCGGTATCGAGCTATGACCGTCCTTCCTGTCCTGCCCTGGGTGTGGATAAGTGCTTCTGAGTTCAGTTCTGGGCACCGCTTTAGCGGAGTCGTGGCGTTGTTTGTGATGACCCTCTGTGCGTGCGTCGGCTGGATTTTTTATAGCGGCATCGTCAGAAGAATGGAGTTTGAATTTCTGTCCCACGCTTACATATCCAAACTACTAGTGGATGACGCTTTCCGCGAAAGTCAAAGCGCGAGGGCAAGGGCGGCCGCCGATGTTACTCATGTAGCAAATCGCAAGCGCAATGCCGAGGCTCGCGAGATGTATAAGAGCCGAGATTGGCCAACAAAGGCTGCTGCCGCACGGGCATTGGCTGCAGAATTTAAGGTTGTTCCAAAGACCGCTGAACGGTGGATTTTGAGCTGGGATAAGGAGTGATGGCATCCTCCCTGCTATGCAGTGTCCCTGCGCATTCGCTGCAAAGGCTCCATCATGCATTGCATGAGCCGTATTTTTCTGATGACGCCTGCCTAATTATTCGTGTCGCCTTATCCAGGGCCGTCTGCCGCAATCCAGCGGCGGCGAGCAAGAGGCGACGCAATGCACTCCATCCCCGAAAGGGTTCTACCCCGATTCTGCGGACACTTTCACTAAGCCCCATACTGGGCCAAAGGAGTGTCCATGTCGAAGCGCAAGCGTTACAGCCCTGAGTACAAGCGGGAGATCGTCGAGCTGGTTGGGCGGTCGAAG
>JAFKMZ010000090.1 GCA_017305055.1 Lysobacterales bacterium | reverse complement strand
TCTGGTCGTACGCCTTGAACTCGCCACCGTACCGGTCCGCACCCAGCTTCGTCAGTGCCGCCGTCAGCGTCGTCTTGCCGTGATCCACGTGGCCGATCGTCCCCACGTTGATGTGCGGCTTCGTGCGTTCGTATTTGCCCTTTGCCATGACTCGAACCTCTAGACTGGATAGTGCGACTCTTTGCGAATAGTGCGACCACGGATGGCCGCTTTTTGATCTGCGCACTCACGGATGAATGCAAAAATACAAAACTAGCCCTTCTTGATGACCTGCTCGGCGATGTTGTTCGGCGCCTCGGCGTAGTAGTCGAATTCCATGGTGAACGTCGCGCGCCCCTGGGTCTGCGAACGCAGGCTGGTGGCGTAACCGAACATTTCGCCGAGCGGGACCGTGGCATCCACCACCTTGCCCGAAGGCGAGTCCTCCTGGCCACGCAGCACACCGCGCCGACGGCTCAGGTCGCCCATCACGTCGCCCATGTACTCTTCCGGCGTCACCACCTCGATCTTCATCATCGGCTCGAGGAGTACCGGGTCGGCCTTGCGGAAGCCTTCCTTGAAAGCCATGGAGGCGGCGAGCTTGAACGCCATCTCCGACGAGTCCACGTCGTGGTAGGAACCATCGATCAGGCGCACCTTCACGTCCACCACCGGATAACCGGCCAGCGGGCCGCTGGTGATGGTCTCGCGCAGGCCCTTGTCGACCGCGGGAATGAACTCCTTGGGGATGGCGCCGCCGGTGATCGCGTTCTCGAACTCGTAGCCCTTGCCACGCTCCTGCGGGATGAGCTCGATCACCACGTGGCCGTACTGGCCCTTGCCACCGGACTGCTTGGCATGCTTGTAGTCGGCCGTCACCTGCTTGCGGATCGTCTCGCGATACGCCACCTGCGGCTTGCCGACATTCGCCTCGACGTTGAACTCGCGACGCATGCGGTCGACCAGGATGTCCAGGTGCAGCTCACCCATGCCGGCAATGATGGTCTGACCGGACTCCTCGTCGGTACGCACGCGGAAGGACGGATCCTCGGCCGCCAGGCGCCCCAGGGCGATGCCCATTTTTTCCTGGTCGGACTTGGTCTTCGGCTCCACCGCCATGGCGATCACCGGCTCGGGGAAGGTCATGCGCTCGAGCGTCACCAGGTGGTCCTGCGCGCACAGCGTATCGCCCGTGGTCACGTCCTTCAGGCCGACGGCCGCGGCGATGTCACCGGCGCGCACTTCCTTGATCTCGTGCCGATCGTTGGAGTGCATCTGCAGGATGCGGCCAATGCGCTCCTTCTTGAGCTTGATCGGGTTGTATACGGTGTCGCCGGAGTTGAGCACGCCGGAATACACGCGGAAGAAGGTCAGCGAACCGACGAACGGGTCGGTCATGATCTTGAATGCCAGCGCCGAAAACGGCTCGCTGTCACTGGCCTGGCGATGCACTTCCTCATCGTTCTCGTCCAGCCCCGCCACCGGCGGACGGTCGACCGGCGACGGCAGCAGCTCGATGACGCCATCGAGCATTGCCTGCACACCCTTGTTCTTGAACGCGGTACCGCAGAACACCGGAATCAATGACGCCGACAGGGTACCGGCACGCAACCCGGCCAGGATGTCGTCTTCGGACAGGTCGCCGTTCTCCAGGTACTTGTCCATCAGCTCTTCAGAGGTCTCCGCAGCCGCCTCGACCATGAAGTTGCGTGCGTTGTCGGCAGCTTCCTTGAGCTCGGCGGGGATCTCCTCATGCGTGAACTTCATGCCCTGGGATTCCATATCCCAGTACAACGCCTTCATCTTGAGCAGGTCGACCACGCCCTCGAACTTGTCTTCGGCGCCAATCGGCACCTGCATCGGCACGGGGTTGGCGCCCAGACGGGACTTCAGCTGGCCGACCACCTTGTCGAAGTTCGCGCCGGTGCGGTCCATCTTGTTGACGAACGCGAGACGCGGCACCTTGTACTTGTTGGCCTGGCGCCACACCGTTTCGGACTGCGGCTGCACGCCGCCGACCGCGCACAGCACGAACACCGCGCCATCGAGCACGCGCAGCGACCGTTCCACCTCGATGGTGAAGTCGACGTGTCCCGGAGTGTCGATGATGTTGAAGCGATGCTGTTCGAACGTGCCGTCCATGCCCTTCCAGAAGCACGTCGTCGCGGCGGAGGTGATCGTGATGCCACGCTCCTGCTCCTGCTCCATCCAGTCCATCGTGGCGGCGCCGTCGTGCACCTCGCCGATCTTGTGGCTGACGCCGGTGTAGAACAGGATGCGCTCGGTGGTCGTGGTCTTGCCGGCATCGATGTGCGCCATGATGCCAAAGTTGCGGTAACGTTCGATGGGAGTGGTGCGGGCCATGATATCTACCTGTACGAGGCCTCAGAACTGCAAAGTCGTGCAAGCAGCCGGGCCCCGCTTTGCTTTATTTGATTGTCCGCCACGAATGGCGGGCTTTTGATCCTTGCCGTCGATGCGGGCGGCTGGGACAAGCCATTACCAGCGGTAATGCGAGAACGCCTTGTTGGCCTCTGCCATGCGGTGCGTTTCCTCGCGCTTCTTGGCTGCGCCGCCGCGGCTCTCGGAAGCCTCAAGCAGCTCAGCGGCCAGCTTGCGCGGCATGGAGATCTCGCCGCGCTTGCGCGCCGCGTCGATCACCCAGCGCATGGCCAGCGCCATGCGTCGGCCCGGGCGGACTTCCACCGGCACCTGGTAGGTGGCGCCACCCACGCGCCGCGACTTCACCTCCACGGCAGGCGCGATGTTGTTCAGCGCCTTCTCGACCAACACGACCGGCTCGCCATGCTTTTCGCCGATATGCAACAGCGCACCGTAGACGATGCCCTCGGCGACGGACTTCTTGCCGCTCTTCATCACCATGTTGATGAAGCGCGCAATCAACTGGCTGCCATGCTTCGGATCCGGCAGGATCAACCGGGCGGGATGTGAACCTTTACGCGACATGTGTGTTGTCCGTCATGTGTGCGGACAACTCGCGTCCGCCGGGAAGCGGCCCCGGGGCCGCGGAATTGATTACTTCTTCGGGCGCTTGGCGCCGTACTTGGAACGGGACTGGCGGCGCTTGGTCACGCCCGCGCAATCCAGGCTGCCACGCACGGTGTGGTAGCGCACGCCAGGCAGGTCCTTGACGCGCCCGCCGCGGATGAGCACCACCGAGTGCTCCTGCAGGTTGTGCCCCTCGCCGCCGATGTAGCTGATGACCTCGTAGCCGTTGGTCAGGCGCACCTTGGCCACCTTGCGCAAGGCCGAGTTCGGCTTCTTCGGCGTGGTCGTGTACACGCGCGTGCAGACGCCACGGCGCTGCGGGCTGCTTTCCAGCGCCGGCGACCCACTCTTGTAGGTCTTCGGACTACGCGACTTGCGCACCAATTGGTTGACTGTGGTCATGCAGAGCAGTTCCTGAAAACATAAAGGCAGTCCGATCGAATCTGGCCTGCCAAGAAGCGGGAATTTAACATGTGCGGCACCCGCTGAACAAGCGGGCACCCTGGTTTGGAGAACGCAGAAGCGAAGTACGTCCGTGTACCTCGCCTGCCCGGCCGGGAAGAATCCCCGACCGGGTTATTCCACATCGTTGGTATTGGCGACCGGATCCTCGATCACGGTTGCTGCCGGCGCGCCGCCTGCGAGCGTATCCAGTTCCGCGGCGGTCAAGCCATCCTGACGGCGACGTGCCATGTGGTAGGCCAGCCCTGTGCCCGCCGGGATTAACCGACCAACGATAACATTTTCCTTCAGGCCCCGCAAGGTATCGCGGGTACCACGGACTGCCGCCTCGGTGAGCACACGGGTCGTTTCCTGGAACGAGGCGGCCGAGATGAACGACTCCGTCGCCAGCGACGCCTTGGTGATGCCCAGCAGCACCGACTGGTACTCGGCTGGCCGCTCACCCTTGGCGATGGCTGCTGCATTTTCCGTATTGATGCGCGTGCGCTCCACCTGCTCACCATGCAGGTAATGGCTTTCGCCCGGATCGGTGATCTCGACCTTGCGCAGCATCTGGCGAATGATCGCCTCGATGTGCTTGTCGTTGATCTTCACGCCCTGCAGACGGTACACGTCCTGGATTTCCTTGACCAGGTAGGAGGCCAGCGGACCGACACCGAGCAGGCGCAGGATGTCGTGCGGGCTCGGCTCGCCGTCCACGACAGTTTCGCCCTTCTCCACATGCTCGCCCTCGAACACGATGACCTGGCGCCACTTCGGAATCAGCTCCTCGTGCTCGTTGCCGTCCACATCCCTGATCACCAGACGCTGCTTGCCCTTGGTGTCCTTGCCGAAGCTGACGATGCCCGAGCGCTCGGCCAGGATCGCCGGCTCCTTGGGCTTGCGCGCCTCGAACAGGTCGGCCACGCGCGGCAGGCCGCCGGTGATGTCACGCGTCTTGGAGGACGCCTGCGGGATACGCGCGACGACGTCACCGACCCCGACCTGGGCACCGTTCTGGATCGAGACGATGGCACCGGCCGGCAGGAAGTACTGCGCGGCAATA
This sequence comes from Lysobacterales bacterium, assembly GCA_017305055.1. Classification (GTDB taxonomy): domain Bacteria; phylum Pseudomonadota; class Gammaproteobacteria; order Xanthomonadales; family Rhodanobacteraceae; genus Rhodanobacter. Next base: position 11,781 of record JAFKMZ010000090.1, on the reverse strand, counting down.
TCAGTCCCTGGCAGCTTCAGCTCGCGACCCTTGGCGTCTTCCAGACGCACGATCGGGCGCAGGTCCTTGGCCTGCGTACCGCGCCGCTTGGGATCGATGACCACGGCCGACTCCAGGCCCGTGAGCTCGTCGATCTGGCTCTGCACGGTGACGCCGTCCTGGAAGTCGATGAAGCGCACCACGCCGGCCACCTCGGTGACGATCGGGTGGGTGTGCGGATCCCAGTTGGCCACCATCTGGCCCTGCTTCACCGGCGCACCGTCCTTGACCGCGATGGTGGCGCCGTAGGGGATCTTGTAGCGCTCGCGCTCGCGGCCGGCAGCGTCGATGACGCTCAGCTCGCCGGAGCGCGACACGGCCACCAGGTGGCCCTGCTTGTGATGCACCGACTTCAGGTTGTTGTATTTCAGCGTACCGGTGGTCTTCACCGCCACGTTGTCCACCGCAGCGGCACGCGAAGCGGCGCCACCGATGTGGAACGTGCGCATGGTCAACTGGGTGCCGGGCTCGCCGATGGACTGCGCGGCGACCACGCCGACCGCCTCGCCCATGTTGACCAGGTGGCCACGGGCCAGGTCGCGGCCGTAGCACAGCTTGCACACGCCATGCGTCGCCTCGCAAGTGATGGGCGAGCGCACCTTGACCATCTGCACGCCGGCGGCGTCGAGTTTCTCGACCAGCGCCTCGTTCAGCAGCGCATTTGCCGCCACGATCGGTTCGTTGTCCTCGCCCGGGGCGTAGACGTCGTCGACCACCACGCGCCCGAGCACCAAGTTGCCCAGCGGCTCGACCACGTCGCCGCCCTCGACGATCGGCTGCATGATCAGGCCGTTGGTGGTGCCGCAGTCGTCCATGGTAACCACCACGTCCTGCGCCACGTCGACCAGGCGGCGGGTGAGGTAACCGGAGTTGGCGGTCTTCAACGCCGTGTCCGCCAGGCCCTTGCGCGCGCCGTGGGTGGAGTTGAAGTACTGCAGCACGTTCAGGCCTTCGCGGAAGTTGGCCTTGATCGGCGTTTCGATGATCGAGCCGTCCGGTCGCGCCATCAGGCCGCGCATGCCGGCCAACTGGCGGATCTGCGCCACCGAACCACGCGCACCCGAGTCGGCCATGATGTACAGCGAGTTCATGGATTTTTGCGAGACCGTCTCCTGCTTGGCATCGAGCACCTTCTCGGTCCCGATGCCATCGATCATGGCCTTGGCAACCTGCTCGCTGGTACGCGACCAGATGTCCACCACCTTGTTGTAGCGCTCGCCCGCCGTGACCAGACCGGACTGGTACTGCTGCTGGATCTCCACGACCTCCTTTTCGGCCTCGTCGATGATCGGCTTCTTCTCGGCCGGGATGAGCATGTCGTCGACACAGATGGAGATGCCCGAGCGCGTGGCCAGACGGTAACCGGTGTACATCAGCTGGTCGGCGAAGACCACGGTATCCTTCAGCCCGAGCAGGCGGTAGCTGGCGTTGATCAGGCGGGAAATGGCGCGCTTGTTGAGCTCGGTGTTCGCCAGCTCGAACGGCAAGCCCTCCGGCAGGATCTCCATCATCAGCGCGCGGCCGACGGTGGTATCCACCAGCGAGGTGGTGGTCGTGCGCGAACCGTCCTCGGCCAGGTGCACCTGGGTCAGGCGCACCTTGATCCTGGCGTGCAGCACGACGGCGCGGTTGTCGTAGGCACGGCGCACTTCGGCCACGTCAGCAAACACCATGCCGCTGCCCTTCACGTTGGTCAGCTCACGGGTCATGTAGTACAGGCCCAGCACCACATCCTGGGTCGGCACGATGATCGGCTCACCGTTCGCGGGCGACAGGATGTTGTTGGTGGACATCATCAGCGTGCGCGCTTCCAGCTGCGCCTCGATCGACAGCGGCACATGGATCGCCATCTGGTCGCCGTCGAAGTCGGCGTTGAACGCGGTGCACACCAGCGGATGCAGGCGGATCGCCTTGCCCTCGATGAGCTTGGGCTCGAACGCCTGGATACCGAGACGGTGCAGGGTCGGTGCGCGGTTGAGCAGCACCGGATGCTCGCGGATCACCTCTTCCAGGATGTCCCACACCATCGGCTCTTCGCGCTCGACCAGCTTCTTCGCCGCCTTGATCGTGGTGGCCTCACCGCGTGCCTGCAGCTTGGCAAAGATGAACGGTTTGAACAGCTCCAGCGCCATCTTCTTCGGCAACCCGCACTGATGCAGGCGCAGGGTCGGGCCAACCGCAATCACCGAGCGGCCGGAATAATCCACGCGCTTGCCGAGCAGGTTCTGGCGGAAACGGCCCTGCTTGCCCTTGATCATGTCGGCCAGCGACTTCAGCGCGCGCTTGTTGGTGCCGGTGATGGCCCGGCCACGGCGGCCATTGTCGAGCAGCGCATCGACCGACTCCTGCAGCATGCGCTTCTCGTTGCGCACGATGATGTCCGGCGCATTGAGTTCCAGCAGGCGCTTCAGGCGGTTGTTGCGGTTGATGACGCGGCGGTAGAGGTCATTCAGGTCGGACGTGGCGAAGCGGCCGCCATCCAGCGGCACCAGCGGACGCAGGTCCGGCGGCAGCACTGGCAGCACGGTAAGCACCATCCACTCCGGCTTGTTGCCGGATTCCAGGAATGCCTCCACCAGCTTGACCCGCTTGGTCAGGCGCTTGAGCTTGGTCTCGGACTTGGTCGAGGCGATCTCCTCGGTCAGGCGCGAGGCTTCCGCGCGCAGGTCCAGCGACTTCAGCAGCTCGCGCACCGCCTCGGCGCCCATGCGCGCGTCGAACTCGTCGCCGTGCTCCTCGGTCGCCTCCAGGTACTGCTCCTCGCTCAGCAACTGCCCGCGCTCCAGCGGGGTCATGCCCGGATCGATGACCACGAACGCCTCGAAGTACAGGATGCGCTCGATGTCGCGCAGGGTCATGTCCAGCATCAGGCCGATGCGGGAGGGCAGCGACTTCAGGAACCAGATGTGCGCGGTGGGGCTGGCCAGCTCGATGTGGCCCATGCGCTCGCGGCGCACCTTGGCCAGGGTGACCTCGGTGCCGCACTTCTCGCACACCACGCCACGGTGTTTCATGCGCTTGTACTTGCCGCACAGGCACTCATAGTCCTTCACCGGGCCGAAAATGGCCGCGCAGAAGAGACCGTCGCGCTCCGGCTTGAACGTGCGGTAATTGATCGTCTCGGGCTTCTTCACCTCGCCGTAGGACCACGAGCGGATCAGCTCCGGCGAGGCCAGCGCGATCTTGATCGCGTCAAAGTCCGGCACGGCACGCTGCTGGTTGAACAGATTGAGCAAATCTTTCATTGCATGGCTCCTGTAGCTGCGCGGTTCATCACTTGATCTCTTCCAGATCGATGTCGATGCACAGCGAGCGGATTTCCTTCACCAGCACGTTGAAGGATTCCGGCATGCCTGCGGACATCTCGTGATTGCCGTCGACGATGTTCTTGTACATCTGGTTGCGGCCCTGCACGTCGTCGGACTTCACCGTCAACATTTCCTGCAGGGTATAGGCCGCGCCATACGCTTCCAGCGCCCACACTTCCATTTCACCGAAACGCTGCCCGCCAAACTGGGCCTTGCCGCCCAGCGGCTGCTGGGTGACCAGCGAATACGGGCCAGTCGAGCGCGCGTGCATCTTGTCGTCGACCAGATGGTTGAGTTTCAGGTAATGCATGTAGCCGACCGTGACCGGACGATCGAAAGCCTCGCCGGTGCGTCCGTCGTACAGCGTGGTCTGCCCTGACTGCGGCAGGTCGGCCAGCTTCAACATCGCCTTGATCTCGGTTTCCTCGGCGCCGTCGAACACCGGCGTCGCCATCGGCACGCCCTTCTGCAGGTTCGTGGCCAGGGCGAAGATCTCCTCGTCAGTCAGCGATTTCAGGTCGACGTGCTGAACCGCGCCACCCACGCTGCCGTTGTAGATCTGGTCCAGGAACTCGCGGATCTTGGTCACCTTCTCCTGCGCCTCGAGCATGGTCTGGATCTTCTTGCCCAGGCCCTTGGCCGCCCAGCCCAGGTGCATTTCCAGCACCTGGCCGATGTTCATGCGCGAAGGCACGCCCAGCGGGTTCAGCACGATATCCATCGGCGTCCCGTCGGCGCTGTAGGGCATGTCCTCGACCGGAACGACGTTGGACACCACGCCCTTGTTGCCGTGGCGTCCGGCCATCTTGTCGCCCGGCTGGATGCGCCGCTTCACGGCCACGAAGACCTTGACCATCTTCAACACGCCAGGCGCCAGGTCGTCGCCCTGCGTGATCTTGGCCTGCTTCTCCTTGAAGCGCTTGTCGAACTCCTCGCGATGGCGCTTGATCTGCTCCGCGGCGCGCTCGAGGAACTCGGTGACTTCCTCTTCCTTGACGTTGATCTTGAACCAGTCGTCCTTCTTCAGGCCGTCCAGGTAGGCGTCGGTGATGGCCGTGCCGCGCTTCAAGCCGCCCGGGCCACTGGCCGCGACCTTGCCGACCAGCTGCGAGCGCATGCGGCTGTAGATGGCCGCCTCGAGGATCCGGAACTGGTCCTCCAGGTCCTTGCGCACGCGCTTGACCTCGGTCTCCTCGATCTGCTTCGCGCGCTTGTCCTTCTCAATGCCGTCGCGGGTGAACACCTGCACGTCGATGACGGTGCCGTCCATGCCCGGCGAGACACGCAACGAGCTGTCCTTCACGTCGGACGCCTTCTCGCCGAAGATCGCGCGCAGCAGCTTCTCTTCCGGGGTCAGCTGGCTCTCGCCCTTGGGCGTGACCTTGCCGACCAGGATGTCGCCAGCCTTCACCTCGGCCCCGATGTAGACGATGCCGGACTCGTCCAGGCGCGCCAGCGCCTGCTCACCGACGTTCGGAATGTCCGCAGTGATGTCCTCGGCACCCAGCTTGGTGTCGCGCGCGATGCACGACAGCTCCTCGATGTGGATCGAGGTGAAGCGGTCCTCCTCGACCACGCGCTCGGACAGCAGCACCGAGTCCTCGAAGTTGTAGCCGTTCCACGGCATGAACGCGATGAGCATGTTCTGCCCGAGCGCGAGCTCGCCCAAGTCGGTGGAGGAACCATCGGCCAGCGTATCGCCCTTCGCCACCACGTCACCCACGTTGACCAGCGGACGCTGGTTGAGGTTGGTGTTCTGGTTCGAGCGCGTGTACTTGGTCAGCGTATAGATGTCCACGCCGGCGTCGTTGTCGCCCACTTCGGCCTCGTCTACGCGCACCACGATGCGCGCCGCATCGACCTGGTCGATCACGCCGCCACGCCGGGCGGTGACGATGACTCCGGAGTCACGGGCCACGGCGCGCTCGATGCCGGTGCCGACCAGCGGCGTCTCCGAACGCAACGTCGGCACCGCCTGGCGCTGCATGTTCGCGCCCATCAAGGCGCGGTTCGCGTCGTCGTGCTCGAGGAACGGCACCAGCGCCGCAGCCACCGACACGGTCTGCATCGGCGAGACGTCCATGTAGTCGACCTCGGACGCCGGACGCAGCTCGGACTCGCCGCGGAAACGGCAGGACACGAAGTCCTCGATGAACGCGCCGTGCTTGTCCAGCGGCGAGTTGGCCTGGGCGATCACGTGGTCGCCTTCCTCGATCGCCGAGAGATAGTCGACCTTGTCGGTGACCTTGCTGTTGTGCACCTCGCGGTACGGCGTCTCCAGGAAGCCATACGAGTTGGTCCGCGCGTAGACCGCCAGGGAGTTGATCAGGCCGATGTTGGGGCCTTCCGGCGTCTCGATGGTGCACACGCGGCCGTAATGGGTCGGATGCACGTCGCGCACCTCGAAGCCGGCGCGCTCGCGGGTCAGGCCACCTGGCCCAAGTGCGGAAACGCGGCGCTTGTGCGTGACCTCGGACAATGGGTTGTTCTGGTCCATGAACTGGGACAGCTGCGAGGAGCCGAAGAACTCCTTCACCGCGGCGGCCACCGGCTTGGCATTGATCAGGTCCTGCGGGGTCAGGCCGTCGGCCTCCGCCAGCGACAGGCGCTCGCGCACCGCCCGCTCGACACGCACCAGACCGATGCGGAAGGTGTTCTCCGCCATCTCGCCGACCGAACGCACGCGGCGGTTGCCCAGGTGGTCGATGTCGTCCACCGTGCCATGGCCATTCTTGATGTCGATCAGGACCCGCAGCACTTCCAGCAAATCGGAACGCTCGCCCTGCTCCTCCACCAGCCGCACGGACTCGTCGTCCTTGCGCGAACTGAAGTAGCGATAGTCGTAGAGCACGCCCGGGCCGGTGATTTCCTTGCGGCCCACACGGCGGTTGAACTTCATGCGGCCAACCGCCGACAGGTCGTAGCGGTCGAAGGTGAAGAACAGGTTGAAGAACAGGTTCTGCGCAGCGTCCTTGGTCGGCGGCTCGCCGGGACGCATCATGCGGTAGATCTCCACCAGGGCCTCGAGCTGGGTCGTGGTGTTGTCGATGCGCAGGGTGTGCGAGATGTAGGCACCGCGGTCCAGGTCGTTCACGTACAGCGTCGGCAACACCTCGATGCCGGCCTTGCGGAACGCCTCCAGGTGCTCGATGGTGATCTCGTCGTTCGCCGAGGCCAGCAGCTCGCCGGTATTCGCGTCGACGATGTCCGTCGCCAGGATGCGTGAGACGAGATAGTCGTCCGGCACTTCCAGGTGGGTGATGTTCTCCGCCGCGAGCTGGCGCACATGGCGCGCGGTGATGCGCTTGCCGGCCTCCACCAGCACCTTGCCACCGACCGCCAGGTCGAAGCTCAGCGTCTCGCCGCGCAGGCGCTCGGCGACCAGCTCCAGGGTCAGCCCCGTCTTCTTGCCCAGGTGGAACACGTTGTGCTCGAAGAAGATGGCCAGCATCTCCTCGGTGCTGTAACCGAGGGCGCGCAGCAGCACCGTCACCGGCAACTTGCGGCGACGGTCGATACGGGTGAACAGCGCGTCCTTCGGATCGAACTCGAAGTCCAGCCAGGAGCCGCGGTAGGGAATGACGCGCGCGGAAAACAGCAGCTTGCCCGAGCTGTGGGTCTTGCCGCGGTCATGGTCGAAGAACACACCCGGCGAACGGTGCAGCTGCGAGACGATCACGCGCTCCGTGCCGTTGATGATGAAGGTGCCGGTATCGGTCATGAGCGGAATTTCGCCCATGTAGACCTCCTGCTCCTTGATGTACTTGACCACCTTCTTGGAAGCCGGGCTGTCCTTGTCGTAGATGACCAGCCGCACCGTGGTGCGCAGCGGCGCACCGTAGCTCATGCCGCGGTTGCGGCACTCGCGCTCGTCGAACGCCGGCTCGCCCAGGCGGTAGCCGACATATTCCAGTGCAGCGTTGCCGGAATAGCTGGAAATCGGGAACACGGATTGCAGCGCTGCGTGCAAACCTTTGTCGGCGCGTTGCTTGGACGGAATCTCCGCCTGCAGGAACTCACGATAGGATTCGGTCTGGATGGTCAGCAGGTTGGGCACCCCCAGCACGGGAGGACGCTTGCCAAAATCCTTGCGGATACGCTTCTTCTCGGTAAACGAGTAGGCCATGATCGATAGCGCCTCGGTTCGCAGTGACGCCGGCGGCAGGTGCCGGCTGGTAATGAATCAGCTGTACAAATAGCTGGGAATCCAGGAACGGGAAGGAGGGACCCTGCTCGCCTGGCGGTCTCGCCAGGGCGAAGCGGCACTCCTCACTCCGCGCTCCGTGGCAAAGCACGCAAGGCCCGGAAGCTTTCGCTCCCAGGCCCGCCCGGTATCAACTCGAAGAGCGGCGTGCAAACGCCGATTACTTCAATTCGACTTTGGCGCCGGCAGCTTCCAGATCCTTCTTGAACTTTTCGGCATCGGCCTTCGCCACCGCTTCCTTCACCACCTGCGGTGCGCCCTCGACCATGTCCTTGGCTTCCTTCAGGCCAAGGCCGGTGATCGCGCGAACGACCTTGATCACCTCGATCTTCTTGTCGCCCATGGCGGCCAATACCACGTTGAACTCGGTCTGCTCTTCGGCAGCCGCACCGGCCGCGGCGGCCGGACCAGCTGCAGCTACGGCCACCGGGGCCGCGGCAGACACGCCAAACTTCTCTTCCATCGCATGCACCAGCTCCATCACCTCGATGAGGGACTTGCTGCCGATGGCTTCGATGATCTCGTCAGTGCTAAGGGACATGTCACAACTCCTGAAAGTAGACGTGAACTGCGTTCACGCAATAACCAAACCAAGACCGTTACGCGGCTTTCTTCTGCTCGCCAACCTGCCCCAGAGCGCGCGCCAGCTGCGACGCAGGCTCGGCCAGGACCCGGACCAGCATGGTGGCCGGCTGGACCAGACAACCGAGCAGCTGGCTCAAGGCCTGCTCCCGGGTGGGCAAGGACGCCAGCACGTCGACATGCGACGCCGGGTAGACCTTGCCGCCGATGGCCACAAGCTTGGCTTGCAGCTTCTCGTTGTCCTTGGCGAAATCCTTCACCAGGCGACCCGCGGCCCCCGGATCCTGTTCCGAAAACGCAAACAGCAGCGGACCAACCAACTGGTCCACAGTGCCGCTGTACGAGGTACCTTCCACGGCGCGACGAACCAACGTGTTCTTCGCCACCTTGATGTAAACCCCGGACTCGCGCCCCTTCTTGCGCAGCTCGGTGAGCTGGGCAACGGTCAGACCCGCGTATTCCGCAGCCACCAGCGAATGCGCCGTGGCAGCCACTCCAGCCAGTTCGGTAACGACCTCTTTCTTTTGTGCAAGATTGAGCGCCATTGCTTTTCTCCGAACTCGTAACCCGTTGCGTCCACGCCACGGATCCGAAAGCGTTACCGGACAAACTGCCTTGTTCGTCCGTCGACACCCGCAGGTGTCGCCTTGGTGGCCGTTCCAGGAACCAAATCCTGTTCTGGCAGCACCATCTGCGCAGGCCTCGGATTCCCAAACCGGCGAATCGTCGATTAAAGGGAGCCAGCTCCCAACCTGCGGTCTTTGACGGTCACCCCCGGCGGGGCCATGCGGCTTGCCGGAGCTGCCTTCAAAACCTGCCCGCAGCGGCCGGAGCCGCGCGGGACTTGAAACTCATGCCTTCGCCGCAGTCGCCAAGCTCGAGGTATCGACAGAGACGCCCACACCCATGGTGCTGGACACCGCCACCTTCTGCAGGAACTGACCCTTGGCCGTGGAAGGCTTGGCCTTGAGCAGGTCGGCGATCAGGGCATTGAGGTTGTCCGCCAGCTGCGCGGCCTCGAACGTCGCCTTGCCGATCGTGGCGTGCACGATACCGGCCTTGTCGTTGCGGAACTTCACCTGGCCGGCCTTGGCATTCTTGACCGCAGCGGCGACATCGGCGGCAACCGAGCCGTCCTTCGGGTTCGGCATCAGGCCACGCGGCCCGAGCAACTGGCCCAGCTTGCCCACCACGCGCATCGCGTCCGGCGTGGCAATCACCCGGTCGAAATCGAGCTCGCCAGCGCGCATGCGCTCGGCCAGGTCGTCCATGCCCACGGCATCGGCGCCGGCGGCCTTCGCGGCCTCGGCCTTCTCACCGGCGGGGCAGAACACCGCCACCTTGACCGGCTTGCCCGTCCCATGCGGCAACAACGAGGAGCCGCGCACGCCCTGGTCGGACTTTTTCGCGTCGATGCCCAGGCGCACCGCCACGTCCACCGACTCGGCAAACTTGGCGCTGGCATTGCCCTTGACGATCTGCAAGGCGTCGTCGAGTGCGTAGAGCTTTCCCGGCTGCACCGCGGCGCGGGCGGCCTTCATGCGCTTCGTGATCTTTGCCATGGCTCAGCCCTCCACCGTCAAGCCCATGCTGCGCGCGCTACCGGCAATGGTGCGCACCGCAGCGTCCAGATCGGCAGCCGTCAGGTCAGGCTGCTTCTGCTTGGCGATATCCTCGAGTTGCTTGCGCTTGACCACACCGACCTTGGCCGTATTCGGCTTGGCCGAACCCTTGTCCACGCCGGTGCTCTTCTTCAGCAGCACGGTGGCCGGCGGGGTCTTGGTGATGAAGGTGAAGCTGCGATCCGAATAGGCGGTGATGATCACCGGGATCGGCAGGCCTGGCTCGAGCTTCTGCGTGGCCGCGTTGAAAGCCTTGCAGAACTCCATGATGTTCAAGCCGCGTTGGCCCAGCGCAGGGCCCACTGGCGGCGACGGATTGGCCTGACCGGCCTTGACCTGCAACTTGATGTAACCGATGACTTTCTTTGCCATGGAAGGTCCTCGCGAGTGCGGACGCCTTGCGGCTCCTCGCTGTGCATCGATCCGTGATGGTGGGAAAGCCGGCCTCATGCCGGCCACAACAATGACTGGCGCGGGTAGTGGTTCTCGCGCAAGAACTTCGTAGTGTAGCGATGCGCAGCAAATCGCGCAAGCCATCATGGCCCGAGCGGTGGCGGTGGCAGCGGCAGCGGCACGAGAATCAGGCAGCAGCTTCGGCAACGGGCCGAGCCACCCCGCTGCGGGGTGTCAACGCGCGAATCCGGGAGGGTGCTGTCCGCTCAGGCCTTCTCGACCTGGCCAAACTCGAGCTCCACCGGGGTCGATCGGCCAAAAATGAGTACGGCGACGCGCAACCGGCTCTTCTCGTAGTTGACTTCCTCGACCACGCCATTGAAGTCGTTGAAGGGGCCATCGGTGACCCTGACCATCTCGCCTGGCTCGAACAGCACCTTTGGGCGAGGCTTCTCCACACCCTCACGCACCCGGCTCAGGATGGCCTCGGCCTCGCTGTCCTGGATGGGTAGCGGACGGTCCGCGGTGCCGCCGATGAAGCCAAGAACCTTTGGTGTGTCCTTGATCAGGTGCCAGCATTCATCGTCGATGCGCGGCGCCTTGCCTTCGCTGTCGGCTTCGATCTGGACCAGCACGTAACCAGGAAAGAACTTGCGCTCGCTGCGCCGCTTCTGTCCCGAACGCATCTCCACGACTTCCTCGGTGGGGATGAGGATTTCGCCAAACTTCTCCTCCATGCCTTCCCGGCGGATGCGTTCTTCCAAGGCGCGCTTCACCTGGTTTTCGAAACCCGAATAGGCGTGCACCACATACCAACGCTTGCTCATGCTCAGCCCCTCAGGATCCCAACTTCAACAACCAATCCAGGATGACCGACTTCAGGATCAGGTCGATCAGGCCCAGCAGCAACGACAATGCAACCACCACGAGAATGATGATGCCGGTGGTCTTGAGTGTCTCGTCGCGGGTGGGCCACACCACCTTGCGCATCTCGAACTGGGTTTCGGCCACGAAAACGCGCATGCGCCGGCCGGGGGCAGTGAAGGCGGCAATGACGATCGCCACGGCGATGGCCACCAGCAGGCCGGCGATCCGCACCGAGGTTGGTACGCTGGCGTCGTTACCGAGCCAGGAATAGACAAAAATACCCGCGGCAACGATGGCCACGGCAAGGATCAATTTGCCGATGTCGCGCAAATCCGTGGGTTTGGACTGGTCTGATTTCGTAGTCATGCAAATAATCGGGTGGCGCCGGAGCACCGGCCCCGGGGGTCGGTTGAACCAGCCTCGCCCGCGATCGATCCTCGGGAGTGGCACGCCAGGAGGGACTTGAACCCCCAACCTGCGGTTTTGGAGACCGCTGCTCTGCCAATTGAGCTACTGGCGTAGATTTCAGCCGTCCTCCATGACGGCAAAGAACAAAGCCCGGCATCCATGCCGGACTCTTGGATGAAGCGCGCGCTTGGCGGGCTTCGCGGCCGGAATTACTTGACGACCTTGGCCACCACACCGGCGCCGACCGTGCGGCCGCCTTCGCGGATCGCGAAACGCAGGCCCTCGTCCATCGCGATCGGGTGGATCAGGCTCACCGCCATCTTCACGTTGTCTCCAGGCATCACCATCTCCACCCCGT
>JAFKMZ010000001.1 GCA_017305055.1 Lysobacterales bacterium | reverse complement strand
CTAACAATTCTTGGGAGACTCCCTGTCAACCCCAGGCGCATGATGCTTTTGCCCTTAGCTTTCGGGCCGCTGCTGGTGTCGTGTTGCCTTGGTACTGCGTCGTGCGAGTCAGTGCTTCACGGATGGCAACGAGTGTCAGGCTGCATTTCCTTGGACGGTCTTGTTGAGTCGATGGCGCTGACTCGGGCCTGGGTATAAACCGCACCCGAAGGCCTCATTCGTTCATCGGACTGTCCGGTGGCCGGGGATCAACCGATACACCGCATGGACGTCCAGCTAGTTAGTCAGGTTCTCTTCGGGGTGGTCTGACCTGTTGTCTACCGTGTCGCGCTGACGTTGAATCGAAACCGTTCGCTACGCGGCGTGTGCCGCATGCGTGTGCTGATGCATCGGATGGTTGAGACAGGCGCTGGGGTCGTAGTCGACGTCGCGCGCCAGCATCGCCCAGAGTTGCCGCGCATGTTTGTTGGCGATGGCCGCGATCACCTTGCCGAAGCGCATGCGCCCGTCGAGGGTGCGTATCCACAACTGTTCCGGCGTGGCGTCCTGCACGCTGACCGCCTGGGCACGCTGCAAACTGCTGCGTGCCCCCTGAATCAGCAGGGTGCGCAGATATGCATCGCCGCGACAGCTGATCGCGCCCAGTTGCGCATGGCCGCCGCTGGAGTGTTGCGTGGGCACCAGGCCCAGCCAGGCAGCCATCTGTCGCCCTTGCTTGAACTCACGGGCGTTGCCCACGGTGGCTACCATCGCGTCGGCCGTGATCGCGCCGACGCCGATGACCGCGCGCAGGCGCACGCACTGCTCGTCATCACGCGCGTGGGCCTCGATGCGTGCATCGCACGCGTCGAGGGCCGTGCGCAACTGCTTCCCGTGCGCCGCCAGATCCAGCAACAATTCCTTGAGCTCGGCCGGCAATCCGACCTGTGCGTCCAGGTCGGCCAGCAGTCGGTGCAGCGCGACATCGCTCTTCGCCACCACCACCCCGAACTCGGCCAGCAGGCCACGAATGCGGTTGCCGATCGCCAGCGACTCGGCCTTGTAGCCTTCGCGCACGCGATGCCAGGACAAGCGCGCCTGCTGGTCGAGCGACTTGATCGGCACGAAGCGCATGTTGCCCTGGCGCGCCGCGGTGGCGATCGCCTCGGCGTCGGCCCGATCGTTCTTGGTTTTGCGCCCCTTGCGGAACGGGGTGACGAACTGGGCGGCGATGATCCGCGGCTGCAGGCCGTACTCCAGACAGCGCCGGGCCCAGTGGTGCGCCCCGCTGCACACTTCCATCGCCACGACGCTGCCCGCCGGCAGCTGCGCCAGCCACGGCGCGAACGCCGCGCGCTTGAGCTCCGTCCACCGCGCACACCGAAAATACGCTCTTCGCCAAATCCACGCCGATGGTTATAGTGTTCATGGAGACTTCCTCTTCTGCTGACGGTAGTGTCGCAACTCCATCATGGCCCTCGAGGCCGAAGGGAGGGGAAGTCTCTTTTTACTCGGTCAAGCGGACCGCGTTCCGCGGCCGCTTACCTCAAGCGTTAGCCCTCAAACGGAGCAGATATCGCGTGGCCGAAATTCAACGCTTGACCGAAGATGACGTCCTGCTGGTACGTCGCCGCATGGCGGAACTCGCTATCGCAACGCAAGATGCATTCGGGCAAACGGAGCCGCTCCATCCGGATAAACTCTCAAGCGCCGTATTTCGGCAAGAGACCGGTGCCGGAGGCACATACAAGTACAACACTATCGCCGACGTTGGAGCCACGCTTTTTTACGGCGTGGCCATGAGCCATTCCTTCGAGAACGGGAATAAGCGCACGGCGCTCGTTTCATTGCTAGTTTTTTTGGACAAGAACAAGACGTTATTAGTAACGGCGGGCGAAGACGAGCTCTACGAACTTGCACGTTCCGTTGCAGCCCATGAGATACCAATCAAAGGGTCGGAACGGAACGTAGATTCGGAGGTCAAGGCAGTTGCGGAATGGATTCGAGAACACACACGCGACAAGATTTTGGGCGATACCGCAATGGATTTTAAGGAACTGCGGACGATTCTTGAAGCACTTGGCTGTGAATTCGATAAGCATGATCAGAATTTCATAAAAATAAGAAATGGCGGTTATATGGTAAAAACTGGCTATCCAAGGGCTAACTTTGAGGTTCAAGTTGGCGAGATGAAGCGCATACGTAGATCTTTGCACCTCGATGAAATTCACGGCGTAGATTCTGCCGGCTTCTACTCTCTTGAGGAGAAAGTTGACGGTTTCGTCAATACCTACCGCAACCTAATGAAACGTCTGGCGGACTTGTAGCCACGAGCGAGCTAACCAATCGTTCAAGGCGGACGGCTTCGCCGCCGCTTAACTCCAGCGTTAGCCAGCAGACGCGGCATTTTTCGCACTTGACAAAGCATATTTTCGTAGCTACATTTATAGCGTGCGAATCACATGCGACCCAACCAAGCGCGAACTGACTCTGCATGAGCGCAGCCTCGACATGCTGCGCGCCAATGAAGTGTTTGCTGGGCCGCACTTCACTCGCATAGACGACCGCCAAGACTATGGCGAGCCTCGGTTCATCACTGCCGGCTGGCTTGACGCCCGGCTCGTCGTTTTCGCATGGACGCCCCGAGGTGCCGCAAGGCGCATCATCAGCATGAGGCATTGCCATGAACGTGAAGCAAAAAAACTCACCCCGCACCTTGCATGATCCGGATCTCCCGGAGATCACGGATGACTGGATCGCCGGTGCAGACCTCTACCACGGCCAGAAGCTAGTACGTCGTGGCCGCCCAAAGCTGGAGAACCCGCGCCAGCTTCTTTCGCTGCGCTTGCCGCCGCAGATCATCGAGCGCTGGAAAGCTAGTGGCCCAGGCTGGCAAACTCGCATGGCTGAAGCTCTTGAGAAATCCGCGCCAAAAGCTCATAGAGCTGCTGGCTAACAATTCTTGGGAGACTCCCTGTCAACCCCAGGCGCATGATGCTTTTGCCCTTAGCTTTCGGGCCGCTGCTGGTGTCGTGTTGCCTTGGTACTGCGTCGTGCGAGTCAGTGCTTCACGGATGGCAACGAGTGTCAGGCTGCATTTC
>JAFKMZ010000089.1 GCA_017305055.1 Lysobacterales bacterium | reverse complement strand
GGAGGGCGCCAGGTGGCTGACGCCGAACACATGCAGCACGTCGGGCGCACCCGCCACCGGTGCCTGCTGCTGCAGCCGGAGCAGCAGCTCGGCGACGAGGTCGCCGCGGTGCGCGCCGACGTGGTTGCGCAGATGCCGCCACAGTGGGCCGAGCAGATACTGTTCGGTCTGCGCGGCGCCAGCGTCGCCACTGCCGCGCGTCGCGACCTGGTATCGCCCCTGTTCCCAGGCGCGCAACCAGTCCGGGCGATACACCAGGTACTGCGAGAACACCCCGGCCAGGCGGTCGGCCAGCTCGAAGCGGCGGCGCGCCAGATCCCCATCCTGGCCGGCGGCAGCGTCGGGCGCCGGCTGCAGATAGGTGAGGAGACGTGGGTCGCTCAAGTCGGAGACGGCGGCGCCATCGGCCAGGGCAGCGTGCACGGTCCAACGCAGGTGCTCGCGCTGGTAGCCCGGCAGGGCCACGGCCTGCGCGCCGAGCTCGTGCTGCGCCAGGCGTCCGATCCAGGCGCTGGGCAGCACGATGTCCAGGTTCGCGGCAATGCCGCCGCTGCCGTATTCACGCGCCAGCGCGCCGGCCAGCCATTGGCGCATGCCCGGATGCGCGGCGATGATGGTCTGCGGTGCCAACGCGTGCGCCGGCGGCGTCGCGGCCAACAATTGCCGCAACGGCGGCAGCAGGACCTCGAGCCGGCTGGCGCGGTAGATCACCAGACCATTCGCCTGCGCCGCGCCATCCACGCTGCGCAGCTGGCCATTTTCACTCCCTGACGTCACCGCCCCACTCCACCCGATGCCCGATCCGCATGCACCGCCACCTGCCGCGGCGCGACCCCATTGAAGCACCCGGCCATCTCACGCCGCGAGATCGCCGCGATTGGCGGTGTACGCGCGGCGATCACGGCAACGAAGTGGAGCTTGCCGGCGCGATCGAGAATTCCGGCGCCGGCCAGGTCGGCAGCGGAATCGGCGGCAGCCAGGGCGAACTGCTGGCCGCTGCGGGTGTCGGCATCGCCGGAATGCCGCCGGTATCGGGTTGCCACACCAGGGTGGCCATGCTGTAGGGCGGCAATGGATAGTGGAAGCGCAGCGCACCCTGGCTCACCGCCAGCACCTGCTGACGTGCCTCGCTGTTGACCACCACCAGCACGGCCGTACCGCCACCGGCATTGTGGAACGCCACACTGGCGACGCCGCTGGCGCTGCTGGTGGACTTCACCCGCACGGCGCCGGGCAGGACGAAGCGGCTGAAGTGGGCAAACGCGTAGTACTCGACGTTGCGATGCACCACGGCGGCCGGTTCGCCCAAGGTGATGGCGTGCTGCAGAAGGTCGTCAGCCACGTCGAGCGCCGCATCGAATGCCTCGCCGTGGCCACTGCTCGCGCGTAGCGTATCGAGCTTGGTGACCGTGCCGCGCATCGCCGCCACCACGGCGCTTTGCGGCGTGTCGATGGTGACGATGCCGGTGCAGGCGTCGCAGCCACCGGCATGTGGTCCATGCTTCTGGTCGAGGACCAGGTTCCAGTACAACAGCCCGCCGGCCCAGTTCCGCATCGACGCCATCAGCACGTCACGGGCATACCAGAGCAGGCGATCCTTGCGGATCGAGGCCCAGTCGCCGCTGGAGCATTCGCTGAGATAGACGTCCGTGCGCGGGAACGCGCGATGCACCTCGGTCTGCGTCACGGGGCTGCCCCGGTAGCAATGCCACGCGACTCCGGTCACGTAGCGCCTGGCGTCAAGGTCGGACAGCACGGTCATGGGCTGGTCGGGCTCATCCCAGTTGTGGTCCCAGCCCAGGATGACCGGTGGCGAGGCCTCGCCGGCCAGCGCCGGCCCCAGGTACTGGCCGATGATCCGCGCGCGCGCCGCCGCCGACAGCAGCATGCCCGGATAGGTCAGCGGTTCGAACGCCGGCTCGTTCTGCACGGTGAGCGCGAAGATCGGGATGCCGAGCGCGCGCATGCTGTCCACGTAGCGCACCAGGTAGGTAGCGTACGCGGGCTCGTATTGCTCGAGCAGGGTGCCACCGATCAGGTTGGCGCTGGTCTTCATCCATGCCGGTGCGCTCCACGGCGAGGCGATGATGCGCAGCTGCGGATCGATCGCCAGCAACTCCCGCACCACCGGCACCACGGCCGGCTGGGCGGCAGCCAGGTTGAAGTGCTCCAGCTGCGGATCGACCTGGCCCGCCGGCATGTCGTCCAGGGTGTAGTGGTGCAGCGAGAAGTCCGAGGCACCGATGCTCAGCCGCAGCAGCTTGAAATTGAGCCCCGGCGGCGGCCCGAACAACTCGCGCAGCAGGGCCCCGCGCTGCCGGCTGCCCAGCTGGTTGTAGAGCAGCCAGGCCGAGGAATCGGTCAAGGCCGCGCCGAAACCAGCCATGGTCTGGTAGCCCTGGCCGAGATCGACCACCACCTCCGCTGCCGCCGGGCCGCCGTCCGCACCCGGCACCACGTTCGGCTGGCGCGCCAGCAGCAGGCGCTGGTCGGCCGTGCTCAGCCACACTTCCACCGGGGTTTCGAGCCGTGGCAGTGGCGGCAAGGCGACCGGCACCGAAATCATGCTGCCGGTGTTCCACAGCACCAGCACGAGCAGTGCCAGCAGGGCCAACAAACCCGCACCGGCGACTCCTGTCCAGGCGGGAAGACCGTGGCGCTCAGCCACGATGGTCCGGTCGCAGGCGGCAAGCGCAACGCCGCAGCAACTGGCGTGTCACTGCGGCACGGCCCCCGGGCAAGCGGTCGACCCGGCGCCGCGGTCGGTGCCGGCCGTGACCCGGATATCGGCAAATGCCGCCGCAAATGGCTGCGCCGCGAGCACCCCGAACGGCACCGCGACCTGGGCAAAGTCGAGGTCCGCAGTACTGAAGCAGCGCAGCGGTATCGACACCGCATGCCGCGTGCCAGGGCGGTAGCCCGCAAACAGCCGGCTCACATCCAGCGTGCGGGTGCAGGCATCACCGCAGCCCAGGTAGAGCTGGACCGGGCCGGTCGCCGGCGTCTCCACAACCACATCAAATTGCAGCGCACCGTGGGCCGCCAACAGGGGACGCAGGTCGGTTGCCGGCGCGCTGCGCACGAAAAACCGGGCCGGCGCATGCCAGGTGACTGCCTTGGCGTCCTGCTGCGTGTTCACCTGCACCGTGCGCAGGCTGAGCCTGGGGTGTTGCGCCGGCCAGTCCATATGGGCATTGAGGTCGCTGCCCACCGCCTGCGCCTGCGTCCCGTCCGCGCTGCCGAAGTACAGCGTGAAGGGCGGCTTGGCCAGGGTCTGGAACACGGCCAGCGTCGAGGTCTTGGCGCAGGTGGTGACCGTGGCGTGCGCCGGCAGCGTCGGCAGCTCATGCCGGCTCGGATAGTGCAGGCCGTAGTCGCGGGCAAACAGCCAATCCGCCTTGCCGGCACTGGCATACGGGCAGGGTACGCCCGGCCAGGGCATGCTCAGCGTGCCGCTGAAGTTGAACTTGGGCTGGTCCGCGCCGTCGGCAAACAGCAGGTCGGCAATCCCGGCGCCCTCGCTTCCGGGCAGCCACGCCGCGACGAAGGCATCGGACAGGTTGATGAGGTCGTTGACGAACAGCGGTCTTCCCGACAGGAAGACGGTGATCACCGGCTTGCCGGCCGCCGCCGCTGCCTGCAGCACGGCCAGGTCTTCCGGATAGCGGTCGCTGTGGCGCAGGGTTGCGGCCGGCGCGAGGTCACCAATCATCTCCGCGTACGGCGCCTCGCCAATCACGGCGATGACCGCGTCGAACGCCTTGGGGTCGATCCCGTGCGCATCGGCGCTGTAGCTGACCCGCGCGGCGCCGTCGACCTCGCGGATGCCGGCGAGCACGCTGGTGGCGTTCGGGAAATCGGCGTTGTCGTTGCCCGTGCCCTGCCAGGTGAGCGACCAGCCGCCCGCCTGGTTGGCGATATTGTCGGCGCTCTTGCCGACCACCAGCACCCGGCTGCCGCGCTTGAGCGGCAACACGTCGTGGTTGTTCTTCAGCAGCACCAGCGACTCCCGCACGGCGCGGCGCGCCAGCGGCCGGTCCTGCAGCCGACTGGCGTCGCCGGCACCAGCGCCCTGCGAGGGACGCTGGTCGAACGCGCCGATCCGCAGCTTGGCACGCACGATGCGGCGCACCGCGTCGTCGATGCGGGCCATGGGAATCTCGCCGGCCTGCACCTGGTGCGTGGTGTTGGCGATGAACACGCGCCAGTCGTCGGGCACCATCACCATGTCGATGCCGGCATTGATCGCCTGCGGGCAGCTGGCGTTGGTGCAGCCGGGCAATTCGCCAATCGCGTTCCAGTCCGAGACGATGAAACCCGGGAAGCCCATCCGCTCCTTCAGCGCACCGGTCAAGAGAGCGCGCGCGCCGGTCATCCGGCCGTAACTGACTCCGTCGGCGACGTCGTCCCAGCTGTTGTGCGATGCCATCACGCTCAGCACGCCGGCTTGCAGCGCGCCAAAGTAGCCTGCGCCATGCACGTTGATCATGTCGCGCTTGTCGACCTTCGCAATGCCCTGGTCGACGCCGCCGGCGGTCGCACCATCGCCGACGAAGTGTTTTGCGGTGGCCATCACGTTCGCCTTGCCGAACGCACCCTGCAGCCCGTCCACGTAGGCGCGCGCATAGACACGCACCAGCGGCCCATAGTCGGAGAAGCTTTCGTAGGTACGCCCCCAGCGCACATTCTGCGCCACCGCCAGCGTCGGCGCGAATACCCAGCCGATGCCCGTGGCGCGCACGGCACGTGCGGTCGCCACGCCGATCGCGTGGATCAGCGCCGGATCGTGCGCCGCGCCCAGGCCAATATTGTGCGGGAACAACGTGGCGCCAAACACGTTGCTGTCGCCGTGCACCGCATCGATACCCCAGATGACCGGAATCTTCACCTTGGCGTCGACGCTCATCGAGGCGGCGTAATACTGGTCGGCGAGCGTCAGCCAGTCCTGGATGCTTGCGTGCTTGTTGCCATGCGGCCAGGAGCCACCGCCGTTGAGCACCGAGCCGATGTAGAACTGGCGCACCTCGTCGGGCGTGATCGACTTGATCTCGGCCTGGGTCATCTGTCCGATCTTCTGCGCCAGGCTCATCTGCGCCACGATGGCGCGGGCGCGCGCATCGAGCTCGGCGTCGGGCGGCGTGGACGCCGCGATCGCCGGCCAATCCTCGTAGTGCGTGGCGGCAGCGGCGGCCCCGTGGTCTGGCGGTGCAGGCGGACTGGTCTGTGCCATCACTGCGTCACCACCCCCGGCCAGCACCAGCACGGCCGTCCAGATCAAACCCATCCCCATGCTGCCCATTGCCAACCTCACTGCCGTCGACGCCATGTCCACGCGCGCCGCGCAGCCATCCCCGCGCTCGCCAGTGGCGCACGCACCTGACGTCATCGCCGCATGCTACCGCAGTAGACGATCCTCGCGGGTTCCGGCAGCAGCTCCGGCCCGCGTCCAGGTGACGTCCTAGAATAGAACGCCATCGCCACATGGATTGCCGCCCGTGTCCCAGCTCCCAACCGTTGCCCTGCCGATCGCACTGGCGCTGGAGCTCAGCGAAGGGCAGGTGCCAGCACAACGTACCCTGGGCCGCGACCAGGCAGCGGAGCTGGCCAAGCTGATCGCCGCCGACCTGCATGCGCTGCTGCCCATCGTGGACGAAGCGCGCCTGGCGGTGGCGGGAACGCTGCTCGACACCGCCGAGCTGCTGCGCCCGGGCTTCCCGGTCTGGGCAGCGGTGGAGGAACTGGCCCGCCGCGTGCCGCGCGGCCAACTCGGCAACGTGGTGGCGTTTGGCCACCACGAGGGCCACATGCCGGCACCGTTGCTGGAGCCTGCGGCGGAGTTTGCCGAGGGGCCGCTGCGACTGTTGCCGATGAGCCTGCTCGCGCCGCCCGAGCTGGCCACGGAGTTGTCCGAGACGGTGGAAGACCAGCTGATCGGCCGCGGCGAGGCAGGCAAGCTCACCGCCGACTGGCTCATGCGCAACCTGGACATGCGCCTGGACCACGCCCGCTATCTCAGCCGCAACGACGTGCTGGCCATGGCCAGCGCGCAGTATTCCAGCGTCAACCTGGCCGCCTTGTGGGACCTGCTGGAAGTGGCCCTGCTGACACCGGAGCAAAACGCGGCGACGATGAGCGCGCGTGGCCTGCCGCTGCAGTTTTCCGGCGGACGCGTGCTTGCCCAGTCGCCGGCACGATGGCTTGCCGCACAAACTGGCGACGCCGCGCAGCGTGCACACGACTTCGCCGGCATCCTGTTCGAGTTGCGCCAGTACGCCGCGCTGCTGGACGCCCATCGCGTGCCGCTGCACCTGCAACCGGACGCCAGCCTGGCCAACGCGGCCGGTCCCGGCTACCTGCTGGAAATGCTCGCCGAAGGGGAATCAGGCTACGGCGCGCCGGAACTCTTCGCCCACGAAGCGCCAGGGTTGGGCATCGTCGCCGTGAGCGTCGCCCAGCGTGGCGCCGACACCCGCATCCTCGCCCACGGCTACCCGCTGTGGCCGCAGGCGCTGGGACCGCTGCTGTCGGCGCTGGCCGACCACTATGCGACCCAGGGCAGCATCCACGCCCTGGGCCGGGTCTGGCTTGACGGCGAAGGCCGGCTCGGCGCGCCGGCCGCTTCGCTGCACTGAACCCGGGGTCGGCGCCTGCCGCGCAATGGAACGGGCCCGCCTCCGTGGGGGCCCGTCCACAGGCGATCCCGTTTGCCCATGTACCGAAGAGCATCTCCTGCCAACGGGGCTCCCACGAGCCATGCCGCCGTTGCGCGGTGGGCGGCACGCTCAGGGTTCGGCGGCTGGATGGCCAAACTCGGTCTCGTACATGGCGTAGTGGCAACGCTGCATGCCGAGGCCGGCATAGGTGGCCTGGGCCGTGGTGTTTTCGGTTTCCACGTACAGGCGCAGGCCGACCGCGCCGGCCTCGCGCGCCCGCTGCTCCGCGGCCCGGTACAACTCGCGGAACACGCCACGGCGGCGTGCCGAGGCCACCACGTATACGCTCTGGATCCACCAGAACGGGCCGCCGCGCCAGTCGCTCCACTCATGGGTGAGCATCAGGCAGCCCGCCGGCTCGCCGTCCACTTCCGCCACCAGGTAGAGACCGCGTCCGGGCTCCGCAAATACGCCCGCCACGCCACGGCGCAGGCATTCGGGATCGAGCAGCTTGTGTTCGGTCTCCCAGGCCATGGCGGCATTCCAGGCGCACAGGTTGGGAATATCGGCAGCGGTTGCCAGGCGGACACTCACCGGTCTTTGCTCCACAGCAGTGACGATGGGCGCATGCTAGAAGCGGCGGCGGCATAAACCAAGCCGCCACACCTGCCATCCGCAAGCGCCATCCGCAAGGCAAACGCCCCAAGCGTCGCCTTCACGCCCCGCAACGTATGCTGATGGCCACGGCCATCGCACAGCCACCCAGACTTGCTGATGCGCCACCGCGGGGCGGCGTGGAACCGTGCGCCCGACTTGTGCGGGCATCACCAGCCAGGAACGACCAGATTTGAACATCGGCAGCCTCTTCCACTGGTCCAGACGCCGGCCCGCGCCACCCAGCCGCGAGCCGCGCGGCGAGTCAAACAAGACGCTGGCCCAGGAGCGCGCGCTGCGCGCCGAGCTGTTCAGCGCCGAACAGATGGAGCAGCACGGCCACCTGCTGGCGTCCCGGCACCGGTTGAGCGAACACTCGCGTGCGGACCTCCTGCTCGGTCGCCTGGCCGACAACGAGGCGGTGCTGATCCAGGCCGGCGAACGGCTGACTGCGGCCAGCCACGGGCACCAGCGCGTCACCCCGGCGGCAGAGTGGCTGCTGGACAACTTCTACCTGATCGAGGAGCAGATCCGCACGGCGCGGCGGCACCTGCCCGAGGGCTACAGCCATGAGCTGGCGCGCCTGCGCGACGGACCCTCGGCCGGCTTGCCACGGGTCTACGACCTGGCGCTGGAGATCATCGCGCATGGCGACGGCCGCGTGGACACCGTCGGCCTGAGCCGCTTCGTGCGCGCCTATCAGACCGTCTCGCCGCTGACCCTGGGCGAGCTGTGGGCGATCCCGATCATGCTGCGTCTGGCCCTGATCGAGAACCTGCGGCGCGTGGCGGCGCGGGTAATGGCCGACTGGCGCGCGCGCAACGAAGCGGCACGCTGGGCCGAGGCGATGACCGCCACGGCTGGCTCCGATCCGAAAAGCGTGGTGCTGGTGGTCGCCGACATGGCGCGCTCGCTGCCACAGATGGGCAGCGCGTTCGTGGCCGAAATGGCCCGTCGTCTGCAAGGACAGAGCCCGGCGCTGGGCCTGCCGCTGAGCTGGATCGAGCAGCGCCTGGCCGAGAGCGGGCAAAGCATCGAGCAGCTGGTGCAGCTGGAGACCCAGGACCAGGCCGCCAACCAGGTTTCCATCGGCAACAGCATCGGCAGCCTGCGCACCCTGTCGGCCATCGACTGGCGCGATTTCGTCGAGCACACCAGTGCAGTCGAGCAGGCCTTGCGCACCGACCCATCGGACGTCTACGCGGCCATGGACTTCGGTACCCGGGACCGCTACCGCCACGCGGTGGAGGCGCTGGCACGCCGCCACCACCTGCCCGAGCTGGACGTGGCCATGGCGGCGGTCGACTGCTGTCGCGAGGCACAGCCCGGTGCCGGCGGGCGAGGACAACACGTCGGCTACTACCTGATCGACCGCGGCCAGCACGAGCTGGAACGGCGCCTGGGCGTGCGCCCGCCGCTGCGGCTGCGCTGGCGCCGGCTGCTCGCCCGCGCGCCGCTGCCGATCTACCTCGGTGCGCTGGCGCTGCTGACGGCGGCCTTTACGCGGCCACTGCTGCTGGTCGCGGCGCACGCCGGGCTGGCGGGGTGGGCGCTGTGGCTGCTTGGCGTGGCCGCCGTACTGCTCGCCAGCCAGCTCAGCCTGAGCCTGCTCAACTGGATCGTCACCCTGGCCGTGCCGCCCCAGTCGCTGCCGCGCATGGACTACTCCGGCGGCATCCCGGACACCGCGCGCACGCTGGTGGCGGTACCGAGCCTGTGCAGCAACGCCGCCGAGCTCGAGGAGCTGGTCGAGGCGCTGGAGGTACGCTTCCTCGGCAACCGCGACAGCAACCTCAAGTTCGCCCTGCTGACCGATTTCGGCGACGCGGACGCACCGCAGCTGCCGGGCGACGAGGCGCTGCTGCGCCTGGCCCGGCTGCGCATCGAGGGCCTGAACCAGCGCTACGCCAGCGCCGACGCGGACCGCTTCTTCATGCTGCACCGGCCGCGCCAGTGGAATGCCACCGAGCGCTGCTGGATGGGTCATGAGCGCAAGCGCGGCAAGTTGGCCGACCTCAACGCGCTGCTGCGCGGCCAAGGGCGCGAGCGTTTCATGTTTGTGGCGGGCGATCTCGACGCGCTGCAATCGATCCGCTACGTCATCACCCTGGACACCGACACGCAGTTGCCGCGCGACTCGGCCCACGAGCTGGTCGGCACGCTGGACCACCCGCTGAACCGGGCGGTCTACGATCCGGCACAGCAGCGCGTGGTGGACGGCTACGGCATCCTGCAGCCGCGCGTGGGCATCAGCCTGCCCAGCAGCGCGCGCTCGCGCTACGCCCAGCTGTACGGCAGCGATGCCGGCATCGACCCCTATACGCGCATGGTTTCGGACGTCTACCAGGACCTGTTCGGCGAGGGCTCGTTCATCGGCAAGGGCATCTACGACGTCGACGCCTTCGAGCTGGCGCTCGCCGGGCGCTTCCCGGACAACCGCATCCTCAGCCACGACCTGGTGGAAGGCTGCCACGCGCGCTCGGGCTTGCTGAGCGACGTGCAGGTGTACGAGGAACACCCGGCGCACTATGGCGTGGACGTCAAGCGCCGGCACCGCTGGATCCGCGGCGACTGGCAGCTGCTGCCCTGGCTGCTGCCATGGGCACCGACGGCGCGGCGTGGCTGGCGGCACAACGCCACCACCTCGCTGTCGCGCTGGAAGATCCTGGACAACCTGCGGCGCAGCCTGGTGCCGGCGGCGACGCTGGCGCTGCTGCTGTTCGGCTGGCTGTACATCGACCCGGCCACGTCATGGACGCTGGCGGTGCTGGCCATGATCCTGCTGCCGCCGTTGCTGGCTGCCCTGCTCGACCTGGTGCAGAAGCCGCATGAGGTGGCGTTTGGCGACCACCTGCGCGCCAACCTGCGCAGCACCGGCCAGCACCTGCTGCGCATGGGCCTGTCGCTGTCCTGGCTGCCGCACGAGGTGCATTACAGCCTCGACGCGATCGTGCGCACGCTGTGGCGCATGGCGATCAGCCATCGTCACCTGCTGCAATGGCAGACCTCGGCCGAAGTGATGCGCAGCACCCGCGACAACCTGCGGGCGCTGTGGCGTGCGATGTGGATCGGACCGCTGCTCGCGCTGGCGTTGCTGCTGGTGCTGGGTACGTGGCGGCCCGCTGCGCTGGCAGTGGCGCTGCCCTTGCTGGTGCTGTGGTTTTTGTCGCCCGGCATCGCGTGGTGGAGTGGACAGTCGGCGCAAGCCGCACGCTATGTGCCCGGGCCAGGCCAGCACCGCATGCTGCATGCGCTGGCGCGGCGTACCTGGGCGTTCTTCCATACGTACGTGAGTGCCGCCGACCATTGGCTGCCGCCGGACAACCTACAGCTGGACCCGGTGACCGCGCTTGCCCACCGCACCTCGCCCACCAACATGGGCCTGGCCCTGCTGGCCAATCTCTCGGCGCACGACCTGGGCTACATCAGCACCGGCCGCCTGCTCGAGCGCACGCAGCTGACCCTGGGCACCATGGCCGACTTGCCGCGTCACCGCGGGCACTTCTACAACTGGTACGACACCATCACGCTGGAACCGCTGGCGCCGCTGTACATCTCCAGCGTCGACAGCGGCAACCTGGCCGGTCATCTGCTGACCCTGCGCCCCGGCTTGCTGGAAACCATCGACACCCCGGTGTTCGATCTGCGCCTGCTGCGCGGCCTGCGCGACACGCTGGACGTGCTCGAGGACACCTACGGCGACACCCCCCGCGAGGCGCTGCGGCCGATGCAGGCGGCGCTGGGGGAAGCGCTGGCGGCACCGCCGGAAACCCTGGGCCCAGCGGCGGCCCTGCTGCGCTCACTGCTCGACCAGGCCCATGCCCTGGCGCAGACAATTGCCGCCGGCGCCGGCAGCGATCGCGCGTTCTGGATGGACGCGCTGATCGACCAGTGCAGCGAAGCCTATGACGAGCTCCTCGCCCTGCAGCTGGACCCGGCTCCCGACGACGAGAGCCTGCGTGGCATTCCCACGTTGCTGCAACTGGCCCGTATCGAGCCGCTGTGCTGGCCCGGTGCCGCACGCGCCGAGGATGTCCGCGAGCGGGCGCGGGAGCGCGTCGCCCTGATCGAGCACCTGGCGCAGCAGGCCGGCGAGCTGGCGCTGATGGATTACCGCTTCCTGTATGACCGCACCCGCGACCTGCTTGCCATCGGCTACAACGTGAGCGAGCGCCGGCTGGATCCTGGCTACTACGACCTGCTCGCCTCCGAGGCGCGGCTGGCCAGCTTCGTCGCCATCGCCCAGGGCGAACTGCCGCAGGAGAACTGGTTTGCGCTTGGCCGCCTGCTGACCAGCAGCGCCGGGCCTCCGGCCCTGCTGTCGTGGACCGGCTCGATGTTCGAGTACCTGATGCCGGCCCTGGTGATGCCGAGCTACGCCGGCACCCTGCTCGACCAGACCTGTCATGCCGCCGTGGCGCGGCAGATCGAGTACGGGCGGCAGCACAACGTGCCCTGGGGCGTCTCCGAATCCGGCTACAACACCCGGGACACGCACCTGGCCTACCAGTACCGCGCCTTCGGCGTGCCCGGCCTGGGCCTGAAGCGCGGTCTCGGCGACGACGTGGTGATTGCGCCCTATGCCACCGCCCTCGCCCTGCTGGTCGATCCACGCGCGGCAGCGCACAACCTGCAGCGTCTGACCGACGCCGGCGCCGCCGGCCGCTTCGGCCTGCTGGAGGCGATCGACTACACCCCGGCGCGCCTGCAGCCCGGCCAGAGCTCGGCCCTGGTGCACTCGTACATGGCCCATCACCAGGGCATGAGCCTGCTTGCGCTGGACGGCGTGCTGCAGGGCATGCCGATGCAGCGACGCTTCGAGTCCGACCCGCAATGCCGCGCCACCGTGCTCCTGCTGCAGGAACGCATCCCGCGTACAGCCGGCGAGTACATGCGCGTGTCCGGCCTGCCGGAGACCACGTCCGCCAGCCGCAGCATGGAAACCCGGCTGCGCGTGTTCGCCGACCCGAACCGCCGGCGCCCGGCGGTGCAGTTGCTCTCCAACGGCCGCTACCACGTCATGGTCAGCAGCGCTGGCGGCGGTTACAGCCGCTGCCAGGACCTTGCGGTCACGCGCTGGCGCGAGGACATCACCCGCGACCACTGGGGCACGTTCTGCTATCTGCGCGACGTGGCCAGCGGCGTGTACTGGTCCACCGCCTACCAACCGACCGCGCGCAAGACCGAGCAGTTCGAGGCGATCTTTTCCGACGCGCGCGCCGAGTTCCGCGTGCGCGAACGCGGTTTCGACGCGCACACCGAGATCGTGGTCTCGCCGGAAGACGACATCGAGCTGCGCCGCACGCACATCACCAACAGCAGCCGCGCGCGACGCACGATCGAGCTCACCAGCTACGCCGAGGTGGTGCTGGCGCCGGCAATCGCCGACACCCTGCACCCGGCGTTCAGCAAGCTGTTCGTGCAGACCGAGCTGGTGCCCGAGCTGCAGGCCATCGTGTGCAGCCGGCGCCCGCGCTCGCGCGACGAGCACACGCCGTGGATGTGCCACCTGCTGGCAGTGCACAACGCGGGCATCGACGAGATTTCGTACGAGACCGACCGCGCGCGCTTCATTGGCCGCGACCGCGACCTCGCCGCGCCGCAGGTCCTGGATGCCGGCTGTGCGCGCCTGTCCGACAGCCAGGGCTCGGTGCTCGATCCGGTGGTCGCGATCCGTTGCCGGATCACCCTGGAACCGGAGCAGTCGGCGGTGGTGGACCTGGTCACCGGCGTGGCCGCCAACCGTGCCGGTTGCCTGCAGCTGATCGGCAAATACCGCGACCGCAACCTGGCAGACCGCGTCTTCGACCTGGCCTGGACCCACAGCCAGGTGCTGCTGCGCCAACTCAACGCCAGCCTGGCAGATGCCCAGCTCTACGAGCACATGGCCACCGCCATCGTCTACCCGAATGCCCAGTTGCGGGCTGGCGCAGGCGTGCTGCGTGCCAACCGTCGCGGGCAATCCGGGCTGTGGGGACAATCCATTTCCGGCGACCTGCCTATCGTGCTGCTGCGCATCGGCGACCTGGCGCACATCGAGCTGGTACGCCAGCTGGTGCGCGCCCACGCGTACTGGCGGCTCAAGGGCCTGGCGGTGGATCTGGTGATCTGGAACGAGGACCGCGCCGGCTACCGCCAGGAGCTGCACGACCAGATCATGGGCCTGATCACCTCCGGCAGCGAGGCCAACCTGCTCGACCACGGCGGCGGCGTGTTCGTGCGTGCCGCGCAGCAGCTTTCGCACGAGGACCGCATGGTGGTGGAAGCCAGCGCGCGCATCATCCTCAGCGACAGTCGCGGCACGCTGGCCGAGCAGGTCACGCATCGCGAAGTGGAGACGCACGTCGCCCCGCTGGCGCTGGCCACCCCGCGTCGCCCACCCACCGCCCTTGCCGCGCCGGCCGAGCCGCCCGTGGCCGCCGCGCCGCGCCACGACCTGCAGCTCGGCCAGGAGCATTGTGGATTCAGCGCCGACGGCACGGAGTACGAGATCCGCCTGCAGGCCGGCGCCGCCACGCCCGCGCCCTGGGTCAACGTGCTGGCCAATCCGCACTTCGGCACCGTGGTCTCGGCCGGCGGAAGCGCCTACACCTGGGGCGAGAATGCGCACGAGTTCCGCCTCACGCCCTGGGCCAACGACCCGGTTGGCGACGAGGGCGGCGAGGCGCTGTACCTGCGCGACGAGGACACCGGCCAGGCCTGGTCGCCCACCCCGCTGCCGTGCCGCGGCAACGGCGAATACGTGATACGCCATGGCTTCGGCTACAGCGTCTACGAGCACACGGAAAACGGCATCCGTTCCGAACTGTGGGTCTACGTGGCGCTGGACGCGTCGGTGAAATTCTCGCGCCTGATCGTGCACAACCAGTCCGGCCGGCACCGTCATCTCAGCGTGACCGGCTATGTGGAATGGGTGCTCGGCGACCTGCGCGAGAAGACGGCCATGCACGTGGTCACCGAGGCCGACCCGGTCACCGGCGCGCTGACCGCGCGCAACGCCTACAACATGGCCTTCCCCGAGCGCGTGGCGTTCTTCGACGTGGACGATCCGCAGCGTACGATCGGCGGCGACCGCACCGAGTTCATCGGGCGCAACGGCAGCCTGCGCAGCCCGGCGGCGATGCAGCGCGAACACCTTTCCGGGCGCCTGGGCGCCGGGTTCGACCCGTGCGGGGCGCTGCAGGTGGGCCTGGAGCTCGAGCCTGGACTGGCGCAGGAATGCGTCTTCCGCCTCGGCCTGGGCCGCAACCATGCCGACGCCATGGCCCTGGTGCTGCGCTTCCGTGGCCAGACCGCGGCCACGCAGGCGCTGGATCGCGTGCGCGCACACTGGCAGCGCACGCTCGGCGCGGTGCACGTGCACACGCCCGACCCGGCGTTCGACGTGCTGGCCAATGGCTGGCTGCTGTACCAGACGCTGGCCTGTCGCCTGTGGGCGCGCAGCGGCTACTACCAGTCCGGCGGCGCGTTCGGCTTCCGTGACCAGTTGCAGGATTCCATGGCCCTGCTGCATGCCGCGCCGGAGCTCGCGCGCGAACAGCTGCTGCGTTGCGCCGCGCATCAGTTTGCCGATGGCGACGTGCTGCACTGGTGGCATCCGCCACAGGGGCAGGGCGTGCGCACGCGCTGCTCGGACGATTACCTGTGGCTGCCGCTCGCCACCGCGCGCTACGTGCTGGCCACGCTGGACTCCGATGTGCTGGACGAGGATGTGGGCTACGTCGAAGGCCGCCCGCTGCGTGACGGCGAAGAGTCCTATTACGACCTGCCGCATCCCTCGGGCCTGACCGAGCCGCTGTACCGGCACTGCGTGCGCGCGCTGGAGCACAGCCTGCCACGCGGCGTGCATGGCCTGCCGCTGATTGGCAGCGGCGACTGGAACGATGGCATGAACCGGGTCGGCGAACACGGCCGCGGCGAAAGCGTGTGGCTGGGGTTCTTCTCCTGCCAGGTGTTCGGACAGTTTGCCAATGTCGCCCGCCTGCATGGCGACGATGCATTCGCCGAACGCTGCCTGGACGAAGTCTCCCGCCTGCGCGCAGCGCTGGAACTGCACGGCTGGGATGGCGGCTGGTACCGGCGCGCCTATTTCGACGACGGCACACCACTCGGCTCGCGCAACAGCATGGAGTGCCGCATCGACTCGATTGCGCAAAGCTGGTCCGTGCTCTCCGACGCGGCCCCGGCCGAACGCCAGCGGCAGGCCATGGCCGCGCTCGACGAACACCTGGTACGCCGCGATGCCGGCCTGGTGCAACTGCTCGATCCGCCATTCGACAGATCGCCGCTCGACCCGGGCTACATCAAGGGTTACGTGCCAGGCGTGCGCGAGAACGGCGGCCAGTACACGCACGCCGCGATCTGGGCGACCATGGCCTTCGCCGAACTCGGCGACAATGCACGGGCCTGGGAACTGATGCGCATGATCAGCCCCGTCCGGCGCGGCGCCAACGCGGGACAAATGGACGTCTACAAGGTGGAACCCTACGTGGTCAGCGCCGACGTCTACGCCGTGGCGCCGCACACCGGCCGCGGCGGCTGGAGCTGGTACACCGGCTCCGCCGGCTGGATGTACCGCCTGCTGGTGGAATCACTGCTCGGCCTGCGCCTGGAAGCCGGCAGGCTGCGCTTCGCACCGGTATTGCCCGCCGACTGGGACGGTTTCGTCATGACCTACCGCCACCGCGGCACCCTGTACCGCGTCGAGCTCGTACAGACCCATGCCGGCCAGCCCACGCAGGTGATCCTCGATGGCACCACGCAGCCGGACGGCAGCATCCCCCTGGTCGACGACGGCGCCGAACACGAGGTGGAACTCAACTGGGCGCAGAATGGGTGACGCCCAGCCGATGCCCCACGCAGGGGGACTCGCAGGAACAACTCGACCGGTACGCGGAGAATCGGATGAAATACTTTCTGTACAGGCTGGACACGCCACGCCCCACCTTTCCCGCAGACATCACACCCGCCGAACGCGGCTTGATGCAGGAGCACGCCACGTATTGGCGTGAGCTGATGAAAAAAGGTCTGGTTGTGGCGTTCGGTCCGGTAGCTGATCCCAAACGCCCTTATGGCATAGCCATAATTCAGCTCGGGGACAATGCCGACCCCGATATCCTTGGCGCCAAGGATCCGGCAATAAAGGCCAATGCAGGGTTCAGCTTTGAAGTTCATCCGATGCCGAGCGTGGTGCTCCCGGAGCATCACGCCTGACGATTCCTCCGGGCAGACGCACGCACCGCCCGCCGTCCATCCCAGGTATTAGGCCCACATCCGACCAGGCGAGACGAGAAGCATGGGCACAGTATTCGTCAACGTTGCGCTGAGCCTCGATGGCTACATGGCACCGGACGGAATGACAATGGAGAATCCCGGGTACAAGGACTGGGGCACCAAGTGGGGTGCGCTGATGGCCTGGCTCCTCAATCAACAGTACTTTCGGGAGAACCTCAAGTTCGGGCCGGGGGGAGAGACCGGCCCGGTCAACGACCTGGTTCGCAGCACCACGGAGCGCATCGGTGCCAACATCATGGGCAAGCGGATGTTCGACCAGGGCGAGCACGCCTGGCCGGAGGAGGCTCCATTCCACACGCCGGTGTATGTCCTTACCAACGAGAGGCGCGAACCGTGGGAGCGCCCCGGCGGGACGACCTTTTGCTTCATCAACGACGGCCCGGTGCATGCCCTGGAGCTGGCTCGGAAAGCTGCGGGTGGCCGCGATATCCGTATCGCGGGTGGCGCGGATGTGATCCAGCAGTACCTGAACCTCGGCGCGGTCGATGAACTCGAGATCGCCCTGGCGCCCGTGTTGTTCGGCGGCGGCCGGCGACTCTTCGAGCGGCTGCATGAGCCCATGCCACAATTTCGCATCGACAGGGTTCTTGATGGTCCGGCCGCCACACACTTGCGCTATGTGCGTCGGTGAGGCGACCTGGACACTCGGGCGGACACGCTGGACGCGCCGCTGGCTCCAAGCGTCAGGCTGCAGACAAGCATCACGACCAACGTCATTCTCCGGAACATGACCGCGTCATGGCCAGATACCTGATCTCCTTTCCCAGCCTCGCATGTCTATTGCCATTGATCGGATTTCTGCTCCCGGTTGCGGGAGCGGCCAGTCCGATCGGCCCGATTGCCAGGATCACGATCACCGCCAATGCCATCGG
>JAFKMZ010000088.1 GCA_017305055.1 Lysobacterales bacterium | reverse complement strand
CATGGAGATGCCCGATGGCCGCGTCCAGCCCTATGTTGTCGAGCTTGTTGCCCACGACGGCACCACTTCCGCCTTCGCTCACCACGCGTATTGATACGTCGCTCAACACATGCCATTGGCATCGTCCTGGGAGGATGCATGAACACCCACCATCACCACACGGACGCCGACAACCACGGACATCACAGCCACCCCGGCGCGGGAAAAACCGCGGTCGATCCGGTTTGTGGCATGCAGGTCGATCCAGATCGGACCACCCATCACGGCGAGCATGAAGGGGTAACGCAACATTTCTGCTCGGCGCGTTGCCGGGAACGCTTCGTGGCGGATCCAGCCAAGTACCTGACCCCGCGCCCCGATGCCGCCCCCGCGAACGCACCGGCGGGAACGACGTACATCTGCCCGATGCACCCGCAAGTGCGTCAGGATCATCCAGGCATCTGTCCGATCTGCGGCATGGCGCTGGAACCGGAAATGCCGGGACTGGACGATGAGGACAATCCCGAACTGCACGATTTCAGCCGCCGCTTCTGGTGGACCTTGCCGGCGACGCTGGTGGTGCTCGTGCTGGCGATGTTCGGTCACTATTTCCCGCGGTTGCCGGTGGATACCCGAACCTGGATCGAGCTGGTACTGACCCTCCCGGTGGTGTTGTGGGCAGGCGCGCCGTTTTTCGTTCGGTGCGTACAGTCGGTCCGCAACCTCAGTCCCAACATGTGGACCCTGATCGGCATTGGCGTCGGCGCGGCGTTCGGCTACAGCGTCGTTGCCACCATCGCACCGGATCTGTTCCCGGAGTCGTTCCACGAACACGGCCGCGTGGGCGTCTACTTCGAAGCCGCTGCGGTGATCGTCTCGCTGACCCTGCTCGGCCAGCTGCTCGAGCTGCGTGCCCGCTCGAAGACATCGACCGCCCTGAAGGCCCTGCTGGGGCTGGCGCCCAAGACCGCACGCCGCCTGCGCGACGATGGCGGCGAGGAGGATGTCGAACTCGGCCACGTTCACGTCGGTGACCGCCTGCGGGTACGCCCCGGCGAAAAGGTGCCGGTGGACGGCGAAGTGATCGAAGGGCGCTCTAATGTCGACGAGTCGATGCTGACCGGGGAGCCCGTCCCGGTCGAAAAGACCATCGGCTCCAGTGTGATCGGCGCGACCCTCAACGGCACCGGCAGTCTTGTGATCCGGGCAGAAAAAGTCGGTTCGGCAACGGTGCTGTCGCAGATCGTGCAGCTGGTCGCGCAGGCGCAACGCTCGCGTGCACCGATGCAGCGCATGGCCGACAAGGTGGCTTACTGGTTCGTGCTGGCGGTTCTGGCGATTGCCGTTGCCACCTTCTTCGTGTGGGGGTTGCTCGGCCCGGAACCGTCGTGGACGTTCGCGGTGCTCAACGCGATCTCCGTACTGATCATCGCCTGCCCCTGCGCGCTGGGGCTGGCCACGCCGATGTCGATCATGGTGGCGACCGGTCGTGCCGCCGGGGAAGGCGTGTTGTTCCGCGATGCCGAGGCGATCGAGAACCTGCGCAAGATCGACACCCTGATCGTGGACAAGACCGGAACCCTGACCGAGGGGCGTCCGGCGTTCCACACCGCGCTCGCGGCCGAAGGGTTCACCGAGCAGCAGGTGCTGCGTCTGGCGGCCAGCCTCGATCAGGGCAGCGAGCACCCACTGGCCGACGCGATCGTCGCGGAAGCCCGCCGCCGTGACCTGGCGCTGGAAACACCAGAGAGCTTCGAGTCGTCCACCGGCATCGGAGTACGCGGCCAGGTGGGCGGCGCCATTCTGGCGATCGGCAATACCGCGCTGATGCACGAGGTCGGGGTCGATGCCTCGGTTCTTTCCATCCCGGCCGAGGAGCTGCGCCGGGCCGGCGCCAGCGTGATGTACCTGGCGGTCGATGGCGCCCTGGCCGGCCTGCTCGCGGTGGCCGACCCGATCAAGGCCACCACCGCAGGAGCCATCGTATCGCTGCACGATGCGGGCCTGAAAATCGTGATGGCCACCGGCGACGGCGTCACCACGGCCCATGCGGTCGCCCGCACCTTGGGTATCGACGAAGTCCATGGCGAGGTCCGTCCAAAGGACAAGATCGACCTCGTGCGACAGCTGCAAGCCAAGGGGCACCGGGTGGCGATGGCTGGCGACGGGATCAACGACGCCCCCGCGCTTGCCGGCGCCGATGTCGGCATCGCCATGGGTACCGGTACCGACGTGGCAATGTCGAGCGCGCAGGTGACGCTGGTGAAAGGTGACCTGCGTGGCATCGTGCGGGCACGGTCGATTTCCAACGACACCGTCGCGAACATGAAGCAGAACCTGGGCTTTGCGTTCCTCTACAACGCGCTGGGTGTACCGGTTGCGGCCGGTGTGCTGTATCCCCTGACGGGCCTGTTGCTCAGCCCGATGATCGCTGCTTTGGCGATGAGCTTGAGCTCCGTGTCGGTGGTCGCCAATGCCTTGCGGCTGGGCCGGAAGCGGCATGGCTGAGATGACCAACGCCGACAACGCGAATGAAGGTCGCGACCGGAAATGGCTGCGTGCGTACCACGTTCATTTGACCGAAATCGAACGAGTCCGGCGGGTACCTGCTAAGATGTCCACGTGATGCGACTTCACCATCCAACCCGACGGACACGCCTGCGGCTCGTACTGCTGGCGGTGCTGTCGCTGCTGCTCCAACAAGTCGCCCTGGCCACGTACGCGTGCTCCACCGCGGATGTGCCGACCACCAATACGGCCATGGCGGCACATTGTGACGACATGCTGATGTCACATGGTCATCAGGCGCAGACGCTGTGTCCGGCGCATTGTGCACAGCAGACCTTGGTCACGCCGGACGCACACGTCCCCACGGTGCCGCCATTGCTGCTGCCGGCGCTGGTTCCGGCACCGATCGTACTGGCGCCACTGCCGATTGCACACGCGACGTACGCGCACACTGCGATCTGGCGACGATCTGGCACGCCGCAGGCGCTGCGTTTCCGCGTTCTGCTGATCTAGGCCTCCGCACGTTCATTTCTCGTGGCTACGCCCGTGGCTGCGCTTGATCGTGTGTGGAGGTTTTTATGTGTTTCCCATCTTTTCGGCTGCGCGCGTGCGCGCTGCGTCTTCCGCTTGTTATTCCGTTTGCGCTGACGGCGTTACCCCTTTACGCGGCGAGTACCAGCACGCCGTTGAGTCTCGCCGCCGCGACGCAAATTGCGGCAGGGCGGGCACCGCAGGTGCAAGCACAGTTGCTGCGCGCGCAAGCCGCCCAGCATGATGCCGTGCGTGCCGGGCGCTTGCCTGATCCTCAACTGACGGCGGGTATCAGCAACCTCATCGCGACCGGCACGCAGGCTTTCAATGCTGCCGCCGACAGCATGACCATGCGCACGATCGGGCTGACGCAGGAAATTCCTTCGCACGCCAAGCGCGAAGCCGAAAAAACCGTGGCCAATTCCGGTGTGCAGCTTTCGGCCGCCGATGTCGTCACGGTGCGGCTCGCCGTCAGGCAGGCGACTGCCGGCGCGTGGGTACGACTATGGGCGACCCAAACCGAGCGGAGACAGCTTCAGGATTTGCACGAGCAGTTCGCCCTTGCGGTCCAACTCGCAAAGGCAAAGCTAAGTGGGGGTACTGGCAGTACGACCGATGTGCTGGCGGCACGTGCAGCCGTCGTCGAACTCGACAACCGGATCACCGCTGTGGACGCGGATATTGCCGCTGTGCGTGCCGCGCTGCAGCGATGGCTTGGCAACAGCGCCGATGGCGCGCTGGCCGAGGCACCGGATTTCTCGACGCTGCCAGTCCCTCCGGCGCAACTGCTGCACGACCTGGATCGACAGGGCCCGTTGCTAGGGTGGGATGCGCGCGAGAACCAGGCGCAGGCCCAACTCGACCTCGCCAAGGCCGGCAAACACCCGAACTGGAGCGTGGGACTGGTGTACGGCAGTCGCATCCACATTCCCGACATGATCGGGATCGAAGTCGGCGTCAGCCTGCCGTTGTTTCCCGGTAACCGGCAGGACCAGGACATCAGCGCACGTTACGCAGAGCGCGATGCGGTGAAAGACGAACACGAGGACGCGCGTCGGGCGCAGCGTGAGGCGGTCACCGCAGGCCTTGCCGCGTGGCAGAGCGACGACAAGCAGGTCAGCACCTATCGCGACAAGCTGCTGCCGTTGGTGGCGGACCGCTCACGCACCGCGCTCGCGGCGTATCGCGGCGGTGGCTCGTTGCAGCCATGGCTGGAAGCGCGGCGTGACGAAATCGACACGCGCGTGGCGTATGCGAAAGCGCTCGCGGCTTGGGGCACTGCCTGGGCACAACTGGCTTATTTGCTCCCGGAGCAGAACCCGCCAAGAGCCATCAATTTGCCGGAGCAACTGCTATGAACCGAACCATCGCAAAACGTGTTGTGGCGGCGGTTGCCGCGTTGGCCCTGCTGGCCGTGGCTGGCGGCATTGGCTACTTCATTGCGCGACAGTCCGCTCCTGTTGCGTCGAGTGGTACCGCCGCGACGTCGCCATCGTCGGACAAGAAAGTCCTGTACTGGTACGACCCGATGACGCCGCAACAGCACTTCGATCATCCAGGCGTGTCGCCGATGGGCATGCAGATGGTGCCGAAGTACGCGGACGAAAGTGGCATCGGGAACCAGAATATCGTGCGGGTCTCGCCGGCTGAGGTGCAGAACCTGGGTATGCGCACGGCAGTGGTGAAGGTGGCACCGTTGTCCGACACCTTGAACGTACCCGGCACCGTCGCATGGGACCAGCAACTTGCGGTGACGGTCAGTGCGCGCACCAACGTCACGCTCGAGAAGCTCTACGTGCGCGCGCCATTCACGGTCGTCAAGGCAGGCCAATCGCTGGCCGAGGTGCTTGCGCCCGAGTGGAGCGCGGCGGCGGCGGAATACTTCGCACTGGCCAACGCCAAGTCCGCCGAAGGACGTGCGTTGCGCGCTGCCGCACGGGAACGTCTGCACGCGTTGGGCATGGACGATGCCACGATCCGGGGTCTGCGCGCGGGCAGCGGCACCATCACCTTGCGTGCGCCCGTTGACGGCGTGGTCGGCCAACTCGACGTGCAGGAAGGTCAGCAGGTCGGCACTGGCATGCCGATCATGAGCCTCAACGGCCTCGACAAGGTGTGGGTTGATGCCGCGATTCCGCAAGCGCAGGCCGGCGGCATCACCGCCGGCACGCCGATCACCGCGACGGTTACCGCACTGCCGGATGAAACCTTCCACGGCCAAGTAGAAGCCCTGTTGCCCGACGTGGATGCGGCGACCCGCACCCAACGCGCGCGGATTGCGCTCGACAACCCCAACCACGACCTTGCACCCGGTATGTTCGCCGGCCTGCGCATCGAAGGCGTGGCCAGCGCACCGCATCCGCTGGTGCCAACGGAAGCGGTCATCGCCGATGGTGTTCATACCCGCGTGATCGAGGCATTGGGCGATGGGCAGTTCAAGCCGGTGTTGGTAAAGACCGGTCACTCATCGGGCGACATGACCGCGATTCTCGCCGGCCTGCAGGGTGGCGAACGCATCGTGACTTCCGGGCAATTCCTGATCGATTCGGAAGCGAGCCTGTCCGGCGCGTTGTCACGTATGGAAGCGGGCAGCACGGATGCGCCTGCTGCGGAATCCAGCAGTGCGAAACCCAACGCCATGCCCGACATGCCGATGCCGGCGGCACCGGTATCCAACGGCAGCGGTCCAGGTACTTCCGCACCGTTACCCGCAGCCCCAGTCCAGAAGCCTCAGGGAAGCGACGCGATGCCCGGCATGAAGATGCCGGCGTCATCGAGCAGTGCGGGTGACCGGCCATGATCGCGAAACTCATCCGCTGGTCGATCGCCAACCGCGGCCTGGTGCTGTTGGCCGCCGTGGCGCTGGCCATCGCCGGCACGATCTCGCTGCTGCGTATCCCACTCGATGCGATCCCCGACCTGTCGCCGACGGAGGTCATCATCAAAACCTCCTGGCCCGGGCAGCCACCGCAGATCGTCGAGGACCAGGTGACCTATCCGTTGACGACCACGATGTTGGCCGTGCCGGGCGCAACCGCGGTGCGCGGTGTCTCGAACTTCAGTGATTCCTTTGTGTACGTCGTGTTCGCCGATGGCACGGACCTGTACTGGGCACGCACGCGCGTGCTCGCTTACCTCAACGAAGCGCGCAGCAAGCTGCCGCCTGATGTCAATCCGGTGCTTGGCCCGGATGCGACCGGCGCGGGCTGGATCTACGAATACGCGCTCACGGATCCCAGTGGCCAACATGATCTCGGCCAATTGACCGCGATCCAGAACTGGTTCCTACGCTATCGCCTCAAAACCGTGCCGAATGTGGCTGAAGTCGCCACCATCGGTGGCATGACCAACGCGTGGCAAGTCGTGCTCGATCCCGGGGCGCTGGCCGCGCGGGGTCTGACCGTGCCGCAGATCGAGAACGCCATCAAGGCCACCAACGGTGCCAGCGGCGGTTCGGTGATCGAACAGGGCGAGGCCGAGCTCATGGTCACCAGCGTGGGTTACCTCCAGACACGTGAGGAGTTCGCCCGGATCCCGGTCGCGACCAGCAAGAACGGCATTCCCGTGCTGTTGCAAGACGTGGCGAGAATCCGGCGCGGACCCACCGAGCGCCGCGGTATCGCCGAGTTGGATGGCCAGGGTGAGGTGGTCGGCGGCATCGTGATCATGCGCCACGGCAAGAATGCGCTGGATACGATCACTGCAGTCAAGGCGCGACTCGCCGAGTTGCAGAAGAGCCTGCCGCCGGGCGTCAAGATCGTTACCACCTACGACCGCTCCAAGTTGATCCATCGGGCGGTGACGAACATCGGCGAAAAGCTGGTCGAGGAATTCATCATCGTCGCCTTGGTGTGCCTGCTGTTCCTTGTCCACCTGCGCTCCTCGCTGGTGGCGATCATCACCTTGCCGCTGGGAATCCTGACGGCATTCCTGGTGATGGATGTCCAGGGCGTGTCGGCCAATCTGATGTCGCTGGCCGGGATTGCCCTTGCCGTCGGCGAAATGGTGGACGCCGCGGTGGTGATGATCGAGAACACCCATAAGCACCTGGAAGCGTGGCGTGACGCCCACCCGGATCAGCGCGAGCCAGGCGCACGCGAACGCTGGAAGCTCGTGACTGAAGCCGTAACCGAGGTCGGCCCGGCGTGTTTTGTCAGCCTGTTGGTGATCACCTTGTCGTTCGTGCCGGTGTTCGCCTTGGGCGGCGAGGAGGGCAAGCTGTTCGATCCACTGGCCTTCACCAAGACCTACTCGGTCGCGGCTGCGGCCGCCTTGTCGGTCACCCTGGTTCCGGTGCTGATGGGTTATCTGGTGCGCGGGCGTATCCGGCACGAGCAAGCCAATCCGGTCAACCGACTGGTGCGTTGGATCTACGAGCCCATGCTGGCCTGGGCCATGCGGATGCCATGGACGGTGGTCGCCGTCGCCGTGTTGGCACTGGCGACCGCGCTGTTACCCTTGGCACGCCTCGGCACCGAGTTCATGCCGCCGCTCGATGAAGGCACCTTGCTGTACATGCCGACCGCGCTGCCGGGCCTCTCGGCGGGCAAGGCCGCGCAGTTGCTGCAGCAAACCGACCGGATGTTGAAGACGGTGCCGGAAGTCGCGCATGTGTTTGGCGTAGCCGGTCGAGCCGACACCGCCACCGACAACGCGCCGCTGGAGATGTTCGATTCCACGATCACCTTCAAGCCGGAGGATCAGTGGCGCCCGGGCATGACCATGGACAAGCTGAAACGGCAACTGGATCAGGCGGTGCACGTGCCGGGCCTTTCCAACCTGTTTGTGTACCCGATCCGCACCCGTACCGAAATGCTGATCACTGGCATCAAGTCGCCGATCGGCATTAAGGTACTGGGGCCTGACCTTGCTGAGCTGGAGCGCCTCGCGACCCACATCGCCAGCGTGGCACAGGGCGTGCCGGGCATCACTTCGGCCGTCGCCGAGCGCGCCAATGGTGGGCGCTATGTGCAGATCAAGGTTCGTCCGGATGTCACTGCCCGCTACGGGCTCTCCCAGCAGGACATCCAGTCGCTGATTGCCACGGCGGTCGGCGGTGAACCCGTTGGCCAGACCATCCAGGGCTTGCAGCGCTTCCCGATCGTGCTGCGTTACCCGCGCACGACACGCGACTCGGTCGCGGCGCTCCGCTCATTGCCGATCGTGGCGCCCGGGGGCGTGCAGGTGACGCTGGGCCAGGTAGCGGACATCCATGTGACTGGCGGGCCGCCGATGGTGCAGAGCGAGGAAGGCGTCCCGACGACCTTCGTGTTCGTCGATACGTCCAGCAACGATCTCGGCGGCACGGTCGCCAAACTCCAGCACGCGGTGGCGCAGCAGGTGACGCTGCCCGCCGGCTACACGCTCGACTGGGCCGGACAGTTCCAGGCTCTGCAGCACGCCAAGGCACGCATGAACCTGCTGGTGCCCGTGACGATCATCGTTGTCTTCCTGCTGGTCTACCTAGTCTTCCGCGATACCGCGCAAGCCTTGATCATCCTCGCGACCGTGCCACTGGGCCTCGTTGGCGGGCTTTGGCTGGTGTGGCTGCTGGGTTACGCTGTGTCGGTTGCAACCGTGGTCGGGTTCATCGGTCTCGCTGGCCTCACCTGTGAGTTCGGTATCGTGCTGGTGCTGTATCTGCGACAAGCCTGGCAGCGCCGGATGGACGCGGGTGAACTGACCTACGCGGCGCTCGATGAGGCGGTTCATGAAGGCGCATTGATGCGCGTGCGTCCGATCGCGATGACCGTGGTGGTGATCCTGCTCGGACTGCTGCCGATCATGGTCTTCGGTGGTACCGGTTCGCTGTTGGCACGCAGCGTTACCGCCCCCATGGTCGGCGGCATGGTCACCTCGCCCATTCTTTCGATGCTGTTCATTCCGGCGGCGTTCCGGTTGCTCGAACGCCGGCGGTTGCGCCAACGCAACGAGCAACATTCATTGCAACCCGAGGAGAACACACCATGAAAACAAGTCCCATTTTGCTGGGCGCCATCCTGATGGCAGCCATTACGCCCGCCTTTGCGCAGGCCACTTCCGGCACCCAAGGCATGAAGATGGGTCAGGACAAGCAGGCCACGCCGATGCAACAGAACGACTCTGATATGAAGATGATGATGAACTGCATGCAAATGGGCAAAGGCATGCAAAACAGCAGTGGCATGCAAGGCATGCAGATGGGCGACGGTAAGCCGTGCGCGAGCCAAACCGCACAGGGAACGGG
This sequence comes from Lysobacterales bacterium, assembly GCA_017305055.1. GTDB lineage: Bacteria > Pseudomonadota > Gammaproteobacteria > Xanthomonadales > Rhodanobacteraceae > Rhodanobacter. The sequence goes on along the minus strand of JAFKMZ010000088.1, from coordinate 8,504 downwards.
CATCATCGAAGCCATCGACACGACCAAGGGCACCATCACGATCAAACATCAGGCGATCGCGTCGATTCATTGGCCGGCGATGACCATGACGTTCAAGGCCGAGCCGCCAAGTTTGCTGAAAGACATCAAGGTCGGCGAGAAAGTGAACTTCACTCTGCATCCAGACGGCATGCACAGCACGGTGACTGCGATCCGACCGGCACGTTGACACACCGCGTCGTCGGCTGGCCTCCAACTGTCGAGGGCCAGCGGTGGTCGTAAAGGCAGTACCGCCACGTACGTTATGCGTGCGCGTGGCGGTGTTTGTTGCGGTTGTCATTTTGGAGAGCGACCATGAAACCGCTTGTTGCTTGTCTCAGCCTCCCGCTGCTGCTCGCGGGCCTCACCATGGGTAGCGTCGCGTACGCAGCCGATTCTTACACCGATGGTTGGGTTGGCCATGTGGATGGCCAGCGTTTGGACGTCTGTTATCGAGTCACGCCGCTGCCGGCGGTTGGTGCGCGACTGGAGGTCCTGCGGACATCCTTCGTGATTCCCAACAAAGGGCTGCCCCGTCAACAGTTCGCGGTGGCGGGGTATGCCACGGTGACGTCGATCGTCGACGCGCACTGCGTGCGTGCCGAGTTGACCCAGGGCACGGCGCAGCGGACGGATCACACGCGGCGCGCGGACTGAACGGACGCGACGACACGGCCGCCGAGACATGTTCTGCGGCACCCACGGCGGAGCGGTCAGGGCGTGGCTACAACATCCAGCCGATGCACTTCACCGGCGTCATGCCTATCGCATCCTGCCTGCCGCCATTTCAGCAGGCATGCAACGAGGCAATCAGCGGGCAGGACACACTGCGCTGACGTGCACCGCATTGTTCGACGAGCACAGCGAGGGCCGTCTCTATACGTGTGAGGTCGGCCAGTCGGCTGCGTACATCGGCCAGCCGCAGCGCGGCCAGATTGGCCGTTTCCGTGCAATGAGTGCCGTCCTCCAGCCGCAGCAGCTGCGCCACCTCGTCAAGGCTGAAACCCAACCGCTGCGCGGATTTCACGAACTTCACCCGTGCGACCTCCGCGTTTCCGTAGCGACGAATGCCGCCCGGCGGACGGGCGGGCTCCGCCAACAGGCGCTTGCGCTGGTAGAAGCGGATCGTTTCGACATTGACCCCGGCTGCCTTGGCGAAGGCGCCGATGGAAAACGTTTCCTGCGTGGGGGACATGGCTTGACTCCGTACTTGACTACGGAAATACCTTAGACCATCGGCATTCCACGCGAAAGGAGAACCCCATGCCCCTGCTCACTCGGTTGGCCGACAAGGCTGGACTGATCGGCAGTGTCGTCTCGGCGGCGGCCTGCGTGAACTGCTTTCCCGCCCTGGCCAGTCTCGGTGCGGCGATCGGGCTGGGCGTGCTGAGCCCGTATGAAGGCCTGTTCATCCGCGTCCTGCTGCCGGCGTTTGCCATCATCGCGCTGCTCGCCAACATGCTGGGCTGGCTCAGTCACCGGCAGTGGCCGCGTGCCGCGCTCGGTGTGCTCGGACCACTGCTGGTGCTGCTGGCGGTGTTTGTGATGCGGGCCAGTGGCCATCGCACCGGATGGCTGCTCTATCCGGGGCTGCTGCTGATGGTGGCAGTGTCGATCCGCGATCTGCTGGCGCCAGCACCTAGCGCATCCTGTCGCACGGCCAGCGACACGGTGGATTCCCGCTGAACCGACACGATTGGCAAGGGCATAGCGAAGGCTCTGTCAACACTTCACTCTCATTTCTTTGGCGAAAAGCTTGACGACCGAACTCATCCTGCAGAGCACGCTGACCTGTCCGCATTGCGGCCATCAGGCCACCGAGACCATGCCGACCGATGCGTGCCAGTTTTTCTACGACTGCGCGGGTTGCGGTGAGCTGCTTCGACCGAAAGCGGGTGACTGTTGCGTGTTTTGCTCCTACGGCAACGTGCCGTGTCCGCCGATCCAGCAGCAGAGGTCTTGCTGCGGGTAGACCACACTTCACAGGAGGTAAGCGGCGGCCGGTGCTGTTTCCTCAATCCATCACGACGGTGGCCAAATGAAATTGTCTAACAGCGCGACGGTCGTATAGGATCGAAAGATGCTTCGGACTGCGCCATCACTGCTGACTCGCCTGCGCCGCCACCGCGGTCTGTGGGTGTTGGCGGTGGCCGTATTGCTGATCAAGCTGGTCAGCGGCTCGATTTGCGCGGCCGATGGACCGGGAGTGCGATTCGCTTCGACGACGACTACGGCTGTCTCAACCACCCTCTTGACGGATACCGCTGTCAGCGCGGTATTGACGGACAATGCGAGCCTCTGTCTTCTGGGCGAAGGAAACGCCTGCCACTGTGCCTGTGCGCATTCAGTGACGCTGCCGGCCACTGCGCCGCTTCCCATCGCCAGCATGGATGCTCGCCTCGCACCGCTCGCCATCTATTCTGGATTCACGCCGGCCATAACCGTCTCGCTGCTGCGCCCTCCCATCGCCTGAAATCACTCCGTTTCGTGACACCGCCGCTTGGGTGGTGCGTCGCTTCGTGATCGTTTTCAGGAGATCGCTTCATGTGTGCTTTTCGTTCGGTGCCGATCGGCGCCGTGTGTCTGTTATACGCGGCGATGCTCAGTGCTGCGCCCGTATCCCATCCTTCGCCACCCGCTGTTCCCCTGCCTACATCGTTGGCATCGTCGCCCTTGCAGGATGCGGTGCGCCGCATCTGGCAAGCCAGTCCCGAGGTGCAGGCTGCGCGGGCCGACCTTGACGCTGCTCAGGCCCGTGCGCGTGCCGCCGCGCAGCCGCTGTACAACCCCTCGCTGTCGCTCGATGCGGAGGATGCCGAAGTCAATCGACGCACGGCCGGCATCAGTCTGGCGCTGGATCTGTCCGGCAAGCGTCGTGCCCGGGCCAGCCAGGGCGAGGCCGACCTGCTGGCCGCCGAGGCGGCCTATAACCTCTTGCGTCGTGACGTCGCCGCCCGCTGGTTGAAGGCTTGGTCGACGGCCGCTCTCGCCGCTCGACAGAGCGAACTGGGGCAACGTCGTTTGGTGCTGATGCAGCGCTTCGATGACTTGGCCGCACAGCGTCTGAAGGTGGGCGACATCAGCAGCCCGGAGCGTGACCTCGCCGGCCTGGCGCTCGGTGAGGCGCAGGTGCAGCAAGCCACACTTGCAGGCAATGAAGCGGCGGCCCGTGCGACGCTGCTGGCCATCAGCGGCGATCGACTGACCGCGCTGCCGCTGTTGCCCAAGGGCATATCACCGGCACTCGACAGTGTCACGCCGTTGCCCGTTGATGAACTGCCCGAACTGCAGCAATCCCGCGCCCAACAAGCGAGTGCCGAAGCTGGGGTGCAGGTCGCCCGCCGGGCACGCATTCCCGATCCCACACTCAGCCTGACCGGTGGCCAGGTGCGCAGCGGACCGCGTACCGATCAGGTGATCGGCGTGAGCGTGTCCATTCCCTTGCCGGTGCTCAACACCGGCCGGGCCGAAGTGGATGCCGCCCGAGCGGAAGCTGATGCGGCTGCGGCAGGCGTGCGTTCGCGTCAATTTGTGCTGCGCGCTGGACTGCAGGAAGCACGAGTCCGCTACGCCGCCTTGCGTGGTGCGACTGAAGCATTTCGCGGCGGTCGCGCCGCCGCGTTCGAGGATCGCACCGCGTTGCTGGAAAAACTCTGGCGCGCCGGCGAAATCAGCACGTCCGATTACCTCGTACAGCTCAAACAGAGCCTGGACACCGCGTTGTCCGGCCAGGAACTGGAAAGCCAGACCTGGCAGACCTGGTTCGACTACCTCACCGCTGCGGGCCGTCTCACCGATTGGCTCGATGGCCGCACACAGGATGTTTCCCGATGAATACCTCTTTCTTGAAACGCAGCCTGCTGGGGATGGCGTTGCTGGTTGTCTTGGCCGGTCCCACCATTGCGCAGGAACCAGCACCTGCCAATCCGCTTGCGCTCGATGCCAAGGCCGTCAAGGACGCCGGCATCGTTCTGGACAAGGCCGGCGTTCGCGCATTGGGTGATGAACTCAAGGCCCCCGGTGAAGTGAAAGCCGATGCGTATTCCACCGTGCTGGTGTCGCCTCGCGTGGAATCGCAGGTACTGGCCCGCAAGGCCAAGCTTGGTGACGTGGTGAAGGCCGGCGCACCATTGGTGGTGCTCTCTGCGGTACAAGTGGCTGAGACGCAAGGTGCGTTGATCGTGGCCGAGCAGGACTGGCAACGAATCGCGTCGCTTGGACCACAGGCGGTGTCGGCCCGACGCTACAACGAGGCGAAAGTGCAGCGCGACCAGGCACGCGCCAAGTTGCGTGCCTACGGTTTGTCCGACAGTCAGATCGGTGGGTTGCTACGCAAGGGATCAGCCGGCGCCGATGGCAGTTTCGAGTTGCTCGCGCCGGCCGCTGGTCGCGTTACTACCGACGAATTCCTGGTGGGTGAGCGGGTGGAACCGGGCCGCACGCTGTTCACCTTGGTCAAGGAGGATTCGGTCTGGGTTGTCGCGCAGATGGCACCGTCCGATGCCGAACGGGTTAAGGCTGGCGCGGACGCCCGCATCCTGGTGCATGACGCCGAGGTGCCCGGCACCGTGGTACAGCGCTCGCACCAGACCAATGAGAGCACGCGCACGGTTCCAGTACGCATCGAAGTCGACAACCGCAAGGATCTGCTGCATCCGGGTGAACTGGTCGAGGCACGCATCGCCGTCGGTGGCGTCGTGCAGAAACTCGCGGTGCCGGCGGAGTCGATTGTGCTGCTGCAGAACCAGCCGACCGTGTTCATCGTCAAAGCCGACGGTCAGTTCGAGCCGACACCGGTCATGGTCGGTGACACGCGTGATGGCTGGACGGTGATTACGCAGGGCCTCAAACCCGGCACCACCTACGTGCGCAAGGGGGCTTTCGCGTTGAAGGCCCGCTTGTTGCGCTCGCAGTTGGGAGAAGGATGATGTTGGAACGTCTGGTTGAATTCTCCCTGCGTTACAAGGTGCTGGTACTGATCACCTTTGCCGTCGTTGCCTTCCTCGGCTTTCAGGCGGTACGCCAGTTACCCATCGACGCGTTTCCGGACGTCACTCCGGTGCAAGTCAATGTCTACACCGAAGCTTCGGGCCTCGCGGCGGAGGATGTGGAACAACTGCTGACCACACCGGTGGAATCGGCGCTGGCTGGCCTGCCGAAGGTGGAGCAGATCCGCTCGGTGAGCCTGTTCGGATTGTCGTTCGTGTCGGTGTATTTCGATGACAGCATGGACATCTACTTTGCCCGCCAATTGGTTAATGAGCGGTTGCAGCAGGTGGGTGACCGCTTGCCGGCGGGTTACGGCAAACCGGAGATGGGACCCAACACTTCTGGTCTGGGCCAGGTGTTCTGGTACACGGTCGAGCGTGCCGACGACAAGCTGAAAGCGGCCACGGCCGGCACGGCACCCAGCGACATGGACTTGCGCACGCTGCAGGACTGGACCATCCGTTTGATCCTGCGTACCGCGCCGGGCGTCGATGACGTCAGTTCGTGGGGCGGGCAGGAGAAGCAGTTTCAGGTGCGCATCGATCCGATGAAACTGATTGCGCACAAGCTGGGCTTCAAGGACGTGATCGAGGCGCTGCAGGCCAACAACGCGCAAGTCGGCGGCAACTTTGTCGACGTGGGCCGCGAGCAGTATTTGGTGCGTGGGCTGGGGCTGGTTCAGAACGCGAAGGATCTGGGCAACATCGTGCTGAAGACCGACGACGGCACGCCGGTCTATGTGCGTGACGTGGCCAGCATCACCGAGGCGGGTGCGCCGCGCAGTGGTGCAGTGACCCGGGACGGCAAGGAAGTGGTGCTGGGTATGGCGCTGGCGCGCATTGGCGAGAACGCAAAAAGCGTGGTCGATGCGGTCAAGGCCAAGCTTGATACGGTGAAGCAATCCCTGCCGCCGGGCGTGGTCGTGAAACCGGTGTACGAGCGCACTGAGCTGGTCAATGCGGCGGTGGGCACTGCGGTGCGGGCACTGGTGGAAGGCTCGATTCTGGTGGCGCTGGTGCTGTTCCTGTTTCTCGGCGAATTCCGCAGCGCACTGGTCGTGGTGGTAGCTCTGCCGCTGGCGATGCTGATTGCCTTCATCTGCATGAACCAGATGGGTCTGTCGGCCAATTTGATGTCGCTGGCGGGCTTGGCGATCGGTATCGGCATGATGGTGGATGGCGCGGTGGTGATGGTGGAAAACGCCTATCGCATCATGGCCGAACGCAAGGCGCATGGCGAACCGGTGGATCGTACCGCGGCCGTGCTGGCAGCCGCGCGCGAGGTGGCTAATCCGATCGCGTTCGCGATCATGATCATCATCGTGGTGTTCCTGCCGTTGTTCAGCTTGCAGGGGCTGGAAGGCAAGATGTTCAAGCCGATGGCGTTCAACATCAGCTTTGCCATGGCAGGCTCGCTGGTGCTGGCACTGACGTTGATTCCGGTGCTCGCCGCATTGGTACTGAAGCCGAAGGAAGAGAAGGACACGTGGCTGGTGGCGTTCCTGAAACGCCATTACGCCACGGCACTGGCGTGGTCGCTGGCGCGGCGCAAGATCGTCCTTGGCATTGCCGTCGGCGCATTGCTTGGCAGCCTCGCGCTGTTCCCGTTCCTGGGCAAGGAGTTCATGCCGAATCTTAAAGAGGGCGCCATCATGTGGCGTATCACCTCCATTCCGTCGGCGTCACTGGACGAATCGATCGCCATCTCCCGGCAGGTCTCGACGCTGGTCAAGCAAAAATTTCCCGAGATCGAGACCACCTTGGCGATGATCGGTCGTGCCGAGAAAGGCGAGACTGCGGATGTGAACTACATGGAGGTGTACACGCCGCTGAAGCCGAAGGATCAGTGGCGCAAGGGTGAAACGCTGGAGAGCATCGAAGAAGCAATGCAGAAGGAGTTGTCCGCGGCGTTGCCCACCGCCGTGGTGAGTTACACCCAGCCGATCCAGATGCGCATCGAGGAATTGATCTCCGGTGTGCGTGCCACGTTGGCACTGAAGATCTACGGCGATGATCTGGGCGAGCTGGATCGGCTCAGCGGCCGCATCAAGAACGTGCTGGCTGGGGTGCCCGGCGTGGCCGATCTCGCGCTGGAGGCCAACATCGGCAAGCCTCAAATCCGCATCAAGGTGGATCGCGATGCGGTGGCCCGTTATGGCTTGAACGCCGACGACGTGCTCACCGTGGTAAAGAACGGTATCGGTGGCGAGCCGGTGACCACGCTGCTCGATGGCGTGAAGCGCTTCGATATCACGGTGCGTCTGGACGATGCGGACAAGGCCTCGTTGCCAGCGATCCAGCGCATTCCGATTCGCACGCCCAGTGGCGCGCTGGTGCAACTGTCGCAGGTAGCTGAGGTCAGCGACGCAGAAGGTTACTCGTTTATCCGCCGCGAGCAGTTGCAGCGCTACGCGGTGATCCAGATGGACGTGCGCGGCCGCGACATCGACGGCTTCGTCAAGGACGCCAATGCTGCCATCACGCAGCAGGTGCATTTGCCGACCGGCTACTACAGCGAATGGGGCGGCGCGTTCGAGAACCAGCAACGGGCATTGAAGCGGTTATCGCTGATCGTGCCGGCGACGATCTTCTTCATCTTCGTGCTGCTGTACACCGCGTTCAATTCGGTGAAGTACGCCGGCTTGATTCTGGCCAATGTGCCGTTCGCAACCATCGGCGGCATCGTTGGGTTGGCGCTCACCGGGCAGTACCTGTCGGTACCCTCGGCGATTGGTTTCATCGCCGTGTTTGGCGTGGCGATGTTGAACGGCATCGTACTGGTGAGCTTCTTGAACGAGCAACGCGAGAAGGGATTGCCCGTGCGTGATGCGGTGATTCGCGGCAGTGCGCTGCGCATGCGGCCAGTGATGATGACCGCGAGCGTGGCCATTCTTGGCCTGGTGCCGATGTTGCTGTCCAGCGGCGTGGGCGCCGAAACCCAGCGGCCGCTCGCCACGGTAGTAGTCGGTGGCCTGATCACCTCGACCTTGCTGACGCTGGTGCTGTTGCCGGTGTTGTACGACTGGATCGAAGAACGCGCCGCCAGGCGCCTCGTCAAGGAGAACAGTCCATGAAAGAAGTCAAAGCGTTTATCCATCGCGGCCGCGTCGTTGACGTCATCCATGCCTTGGCGGATGCGGGGTTCCGTTATCTGTCGGTGAGCGACGTAAAGGGCTTGCTGACCGCGCTGAGTGAGCAAGAGCAAAGCTACTCGATCGAAATGGGCGAACGGGTCACCAAACAGGTCAAGCTGCTGGTGTTTTGCGAAGACGATCAAGCCGAACGAGCGGTGCAATTGATCCGGCTGCACGCGCGCACCGGCCAGAGCGTAGCTGGCTGGGTCTACCAGAGCACGGTGGATCGGGCATGGCCGATCGACGGGCGTGTGGACAACGACTGACCGGGGCGGCGGGAGCACTCCCGCCGCTGTATCGGTGTCATTTCATAACACGGCGGCGGCCGCATAGAGTTGCCGTCGCAATGAGGGATTCCAATGTC
>JAFKMZ010000056.1 GCA_017305055.1 Lysobacterales bacterium | reverse complement strand
CATCGTTGACCGATCCGTCGAGTGGCGTGGTCGCCGTCGCGACGCAGGATCCCTACTCTATCGGCGAAAAGGCCCTGCAGCTTGCCGTGGAGGCCGTCAACGGCAAGAATGTGGCTGGCAAGTACACCATTCCGCTGGCGCTCTACTCCAACGACAAGCCGGACGACGTGAAGGCCTATCTGGAAAAACTGACGCTGCCAATCGAGATCGTCGCCTCGCTGGACGAGGGCGCCAAGTCGATCGAGCTCGACGAGTTGCTGCACGAAATCGCCGCGCTGTCCCCGCTGATCACCCTCGTGCGCCGCGACGACGATGCGCGCAAGCCGTCCTTTGCGATCAAGCGCGCCGGCACCGACATCGGCGTGCGCTTTGCCGGCATCCCCATGGGCCATGAATTCACCTCGCTGGTCCTGGCCCTGCTGCAAGTGGGTGGCCATCCTGCCAAGGTCGCACCCGAGGTGATCGAACAGATACGAAACCTCGAAGGCCCCGCCCCCGATGGCGTGTTCCGCTTCGAGACCTATTTTTCGCTGTCGTGCCAGAACTGTCCCGACGTCGTGCAGGCCCTGAACCTGATGAGCGTGCTCAACCCGAAGATCCAGCACGTCGCCATCGACGGCGCGTTGTACCAGGACGAGGTTGCCGCGCGCGAGGTGATGTCGGTGCCGAGCGTGTTCCTCAACGGCGAGCCGTTCGACCAGGGCCGCATGAGCCTGGAGCAGATCCTGGCCAGGATCGACACCGGCAGCAGCGCGAGAGAGGCGGAAAAGCTCGAGGCCAAGGGCGCCTTCGACGTGCTCGTCGTCGGCGGCGGTCCGGCCGGCGCGGCGGCAGCCATCTACGCCGCCCGCAAGGGCATCCGTACCGGGCTGGCAGCCGAGCGTTTCGGCGGCCAGGTTCTGGACACCATGTCGATCGAGAACTTCATCTCGGTCAGCGCCACCGACGGCCCGAAGATGGGCGTGGCCCTCGAGCAGCACGTCAAGGACTACGACGTCGACATCATGAACCTGCAGCGCGCGGTGAAACTGGTGCCCGCAGCGGCGCCAGGCGACTTGATAGAGGTCCATCTCGCCAACGGTGCTGCACTGAAAGCCAAAACCGTGATCCTCTCGCCGGGCGCGCGCTGGCGGCACATGGACGTGCCGGGGGAAGACGAATACCGCAACAAGGGCGTGGCCTACTGCCCGCACTGCGACGGGCCGCTGTACAAGGGCAAGCGTGTGGCGGTGATCGGCGGCGGCAACTCCGGCGTGGAGGCGGCCATCGACCTGGCCGGCATCGTGGCCCACGTCACCCTGGTCGAATTCGACAGCAAACTGCGTGCCGACAATGTATTGCAGCGCAAGCTGCGCAGCCTGGCGAACGTCGACGTCATCGTCAACGCGCGGAGCACGGAAATCGTCGGCGACGGCCGGAAGGTAAGCGGACTGGTCTACCAGGACCGCGGCGACGGCAGCACGCACAGGCTGGAGCTGGAGGGCATCTTCGTGCAGATCGGCTTGCTGCCGAACACCGATTGGCTGCAGGGCACCCTGGAATTGACCCCGCGCGGCGAAATCGTCATCGACGACCGCGGCCAGACATCGCTGCCGGGTGTGTTTGCCGCCGGCGACGCCACCACGGTGCCGTACAAACAGATCGTCATTGCCATGGGTGCAGGATCGACCGCAGCCCTGAGCGCCTTCGACCACCTGATCCGCGCCCCGATCCCCGTCGCCGCGGTGGAGACGGCCGCCGCCTGAGGCGAAACGTCCAGGCAACACCTGGACGTTTTCGTTTTGGTACTGGTAC
>JAFKMZ010000087.1 GCA_017305055.1 Lysobacterales bacterium | reverse complement strand
CCAGGTTGAGCCCGGGGATTTCACAACAGACTTAACGAACCGCCTACGCACCCTTTACGCCCAGTAATTCCGATTAACGCTTGCACCCTTCGTATTACCGCGGCTGCTGGCACGAAGTTAGCCGGTGCTTATTCCTCAGGTACCGTCAGACGACACGGTTATTAACCTTGCCGATTTCGTTCCTGATAAAAGTGCTTTACAACCCGAAGGCCTTCTTCACACACGCGGCATTGCTGGATCAGGCTTTCGCCCATTGTCCAATATTCCCCACTGCTGCCTCCCGTAGGAGTTTGGGCCGTGTCTCAGTCCCAATGTGGCTGATCATCCTCTCAGACCAGCTATCGATCGTCGCCTTGGTGAGCCGTTACCTCACCAACAAGCTAATCGAACATCGGCCCGTCCAGACGCGCGAGGCCCGAAGGTCCCCCGCTTTCTCCCGTAGGACGTATGCGGTATTAGTCCCGGTTTCCCGAGGTTATCCCCCACGTCATGGGTAGGTCCCGATGTATTACTCACCCGTCCGCCACTCGCCATCAAGAGAGCAAGCTCTCTCATGCTGCCGTTCGACTTGCATGTGTTAGGCATGCCGCCAGCGTTCAATCTGAGCCAGGATCAAACTCTTCACTTAAGTTTTCGACGACTCCACCCTTGCGGGCTTCGTCATCTGTCCTTTCGAAGCGTATGTCCCAACCGAAAACTCATTGCTGTGTTTCCATTGGTTGGACGCTTTGCATTGCTTGGGATCGACCGCAGTCGCTCCAACGCAAGGCGTCCACACAATTCACCTGCGCACACTGTCAAAGATCGGTTGGCTGCCACCGCCTCGGCGGTCGCGACCTGAAGCATTTCGCCCCAGGTGAGCCGGCTATTCTACATCGAAAAACTACCTCGTCAACACCTTGTGAAGCACTTGCTGGGTGTCCTCGGCGCCGCTGTCGATTGCCGATGTTTGGGCATGACCGCGAACGTCGCGACGGGCCGCAGATGATAGCGCTCGAGTTCCTTCTTGCAAAGGGCCGGCCGCCAATGAGTGGACGCCGGGGCCGCGCTACACTCGGCAGCAACTCCTCCTCCACTTGCAGGCACGCCAATGAATCGCTGGCTCGCTCCCTTGTTGCTGATGCTGGCCACCAGCGTTCACGCCACGGCAACAGACGCCACGGCGCCTAGCGTGCAATTGCGTGGCCACACTTTCTCGATCGAGCTCGCCACCACGGATGCGGCGCGACAACATGGCCTGATGGAGCGCACGAACTTGCCTGCAGACCATGGCATGCTGTTCGTGTTTGCGAGTTCCGCGCCGCAGGCGTTCTGGATGAAGAACACCCTGATCCCGCTGGACATCCTGTATTTCGACGACGCGCGCAAGCTGGTTTCCATGCAGCTCGACGTGCCACCGTGCAAGGCCGATCCGTGCCCGATCTATCCAAGCCATGCCTCGGCACGCTATGTACTGGAACTCGCGGCCGGCACCAGCCGGAGCATCGGGGCGAAGCCTGGCGATGAGCTGACCATCAACGGCGCAGTCGGCACCGTGCAGTAAATAGATCGCGGCAGGGTGAAAAATGCGGCCCGGGGGCCGCGCCCATGCGTCAGTCGATCTCGATCATCTCGAAGTCGTCCTTGGTCGCCCCGCAGTCGGGACAGGTCCAGGTGTCTGGGACATCGGCCCAACGCGTGCCGGGGGCCAAGCCCTCTTCCGGCACGCCGACGGCCTCGTCATAAATGTAGCCACATACCACACACATCCATTTGTGCCAGGGTCCGGTCGGCGACGAATCGATCATTACAGTTCTTCGGTCAAGTGAGCCAGGCTATTGTGGCAACTTCGTCCGGAACGCGAAAGCGCAAGTCCCCAGCACCACCCCGGCAAGCGCGCAGCGGCCCGACACGGCATGGTTGCGTCATGGATTGCAAGCGTCGTTTCAGGTGCGCTGTGACACACTGGCGGTTTGCGGCAACCGTGCCCCCGGACAAACCAACATGCCAAGCAACCACGAGCTGTTTCAACGTGCCCAGGCCCTGCTGCCCGGCGGGGTGAACTCGCCGGTGCGCGCGTTCAAGTCGGTCGGCGGCGAACCGTTCTTCACCGCGCGCGCCGACGGCGCCTACCTGTGGGATGTCGAAGGCAAGCGCTACATCGACTACGTCGGCTCATGGGGACCGATGATCGTCGGCCACAACCATCCGGCCGTGCGCGAGGCGGTCGAGCGGGCGGTCAGTGGTGGCCTCTCTTTCGGCACGCCCTGCGCAGACGAAGTACGGATGGCGGAAACGATCGTGCGGCTGATCCCGTCGATCGAGATGCTGCGCATGGTCAATTCCGGCACCGAAGCCACCATGTCGGCCATCCGTCTCGCCCGCGGCGCCACCGGTCGCAGCAGGATCGTGAAGTTCGAGGGCTGCTACCACGGGCATGCCGACAGCTTCCTGGTCAAGGCCGGCTCGGGCGCGCTGACTTTCGGTGTGCCGACTTCGCCAGGCGTACCGAAGGCGAACGCCGATCTCACGCTCACCCTGCCCTACAACGACCTCGCCGCAGCGCAGGCGCTGTTCGCCGAACAGGGTAGCGGGATCGCCGCCCTGATCATCGAGCCGGTCGCCGGCAATATGAACTGCATCCCGCCGGTGGACGGGTTCCTGCAGGGTTTACGCGAACTGTGTACGCAGTACGGCACGCTGCTGATCTTCGACGAGGTGATGACCGGCTTCCGGGTGGCCCTGGGAGGCGCGCAGGCGCACTACGGCGTGACCCCCGACCTCACCACCTTCGGCAAGATCATTGGCGGCGGCATGCCGGTGGGCGCCTACGGCGGCCGGCGGGACCTGATGGAACAGATCGCGCCGTCAGGCCCGGTCTACCAGGCCGGCACGCTCTCGGGCAATCCGGTGGCGATGGCGGCGGGCCTGGCGATGCTGGAGTTGATCCAGACGCCGGGCTTCCACGACCGCCTGGCCGCGCGCGCGCGCCTGCTGTGCGACGGCATGCAGTCGGTGGCCGACGGTGCAGGCGTGCCATTCAGCACCAACCGCGTTGGCGGCATGTTCGGGCTGTTCTTCAGTGCCGGTCAAGTCAGCAGCTACGCGCAGGCGACCGCCGCCGATGTCACGCTGTTCAACCGCTTCTTCCACGGCATGCTGGAGCGCGGCGTGTTCCTGGCGCCGTCCGCGTTCGAGGCCGGCTTCATGTCCAGCGCGCACAGCGACCAGGACATCGCCGACACGCTGGAGGCGGCTCGCGGCGCCCTGCGCGACGCACGCGGCTGATTCACCAGGTGCCGGTGTTGGGCATCGACGCCCACGGCTCACGCGGCGGCAGGTGGCCTTCCTGCAGCAGCTCGATGGAAATCAGGTCGGGCGAGCGCACGAAGGCCATATGGCCGTCGCGCGGTGGGCGGTGGATGGTGTAGCCCATGTCCAGCAGCCTCTGGCAGGTGGCGTAGAGGTCATCCACCCGGTAGGCGAGGTGACCGAAGTTGCGTGCGCTGCCATAGTCCTCGGTGGAATCCCAGTTCCAGGTCAGCTCGACTTCCGCCTCGGGGTTGCCCGCCGCGGCCAGGAAGACCAGGGTGAACCTGCCCTCCGGATTCTCCTTGCGGCGCGTTTCATGCAGGCCCAGGCCTTCGCAGTAGAAGCGCAGCGAGGCGTCGATGTCGCGCACGCGCACCATGGTGTGCAGGTATTTCACGATACCCTCCGGTCTTGCCGTGGCGTCATCTAGGGTTCCAGGAACAGGTCCGGCAGCAAAGCAGTGCCGGGTTCGACGGCATAGCGGTCGAAGTCGGTCACCCCGGCTTCGCGCAGCACCTCGTCGTCGATGGCGAAATGGCCGGTATATCCGCTGGCTGGCCGGGTCAGGATGGCATGCGCGGCATCGGCCACGATCCCGGGTCGGCGGCACTGCCCGGGCCGCACGCCCTCGATCATGCCGATGGCCGCCGTGGCAATCACCGTGCGCGGCCACAAGGCGTTCACGGCGATGCCGAGCGGGGCAAACTCCGCGCTCATGCCGAGTACGCACAGACTCATGCCGTACTTGGCAATGGTGTAGGCGGTATGCCGGGCAAACCATTTCGGGTCGAGATTCGGCGGCGGAGCCAGCATCAGCACATGTGGGTTGTGGGCCTGCCGCAGGTGAGGCAGGCACGTCTGGGTCAACAGGAAAGTGCCGCGGGTGTTGACCTGCTGCATCAGGTCGAAGCGCTTCATCGGCGTGTCGGCGGTGCCGGCCAGCCAGATGGCACTGGCATTGTTGACCACGATGTCGATACCGCCGAAATGCCCGGCGGCCTGTGCCACCGCAGCCTGGACCTGGGCCTCGTCGCGAATGTCCATCTGCACCGCCAGTGCATGGCCGCCAGCAGCGTCGATGGCGGCGGCGGCGGTATGGATGGTGCCGGGCAGCTTCGGGTTCGGCATGGCGCTCTTGGCGGCAACCACGACGTTCGCCCCGTCGCGGGCGGCACGCAGGGCGATCGCCAGGCCGATGCCACGCGAGGCGCCGGAAATGAACAGGGTCTTGCCAGCCAAGCTCGCCATCGCCAACCCTCCACGCCATGGAGGGTTCAGTCTACCTTGCCGCGGAACTGGCGAGGTCGGGTCGGTCAGGGCTTCTGGAAACGCGGCAGGATGTCGCGCAGCTCGGCCAGGCGCTGCAGCGGATCGGACAGTTCCAGCAGATGCTGCTGCTCGCCGGCACCCAGCGGCAGCAGTTCGGCCAGCCGGAAGCCAAGCCAGCTGGCATCCTCGTAGTCCTTGCGTGGCGCGTGGCGCCAATGCGGCGCGATCATGTCGACCAGGCGCTCGGCAATGCTCTGCAGCAGGGCAAATTCCACTGGTACTTCCTGTGCCGGCTCGTCGCCCCACAACACCACGCTGCTGCGCAGGAGCCCGTCGTGGCGCGCGCGGGAACGCTGTGCGGTAAAACGCTCGGTGCCGGCAACCACGATGTTCAGCACCCCATCCGCGTCGCCATGGAAGTCGATGATGCGGGCCACCGTGCCAATCGCAGCCGGTGAGGTCGCCGAACCGGCTTCGCGGTCCTGGTCGATCAGGCACACGCCAAAGCCCTTGTCCTCGCGCGTGCACTCGCGCACCAGGTCGAGATAGCGCGGCTCGAAGATGCGCAGCGACAGCCGCCCCCGAGGAAACAGCACCGCCGCGAGCGGAAACAGCGGTATTTCGACCAGCTGGGATTGGGCGGCCATGCGTGCAGTCTAGCCAATCACGTCCAGCGCGCAGTCCACGCCGAGATCCGCTGCCGAGGCGGCGGTCAGGGCGGATGTCGGTTACTGGCCGAGCAAGGCGACGAAGCGCCGTGGCGCGCCCTCGAACCCGCCGTTGGACATGAACACCACGTGGTCGCCTGGCCGTACCCGTGCACTCAAGGCCGCGAGCAGGCTGTCGACGTCGGCAACCGTCGTCTCGCGCCCACCCAACACCGCGGCAAGGGCGTGGGCATCCCACGGCAGATCCGCGCGCTGCAGGAAGATCACCTCGTCGGCGTCACGCAGCGCCGGTCCCAACGCCTTGGCATGTGCGCCCTGGCGCATGGAATTGGAGCGCGGCTCGAGCGCCACCAGGATGCGCTCGCCACCCACCTTGGCGCGCAGGCCCGCCAGCGTGGTGGCGATCGCGGTCGGGTGATGCGCAAAGTCATCGTAGACGTGCACGCCGCCGGGCACGCCAAGCAGCTCCATGCGCCGCTTGGCGCCATGAAAATCCTTGAGCGCGTCCAGCATGACCGGCAAGTCGCCACCGGCCGCCGCGGCCGCCGCCAACGCCGCCAGCGCATTCGCCACGTTGTGCCGGCCGAGCAGCGACCAGTGCACGTCGCCAAGGTGCCGCCCTGCCTTGCTCACCTCGAATGCCGAACCGTCCGCTGCCAGCAGGTGCGCCTGCCAGTCACCACAGTCGATGCCGAAGGTCTCCACCGGCGTCCAGCACCCCATGGCCAGCACCTCGGCCAATCGGGCGTCCTGGGCATTGACCACCAGCCGGCCATGGCCGGGCACGGTGCGCACCAGGTGGTGGAACTGGCGCTGGATCGCGGCCACGTCCGGGAAGATGTCCGCGTGGTCATACTCGAGGTTGTTGAGGATCGCGATGTCCGGGCGGTAATGCACGAACTTCGAGCGCTTGTCGAAGAAGGCCGTGTCGTACTCGTCGGCCTCGACCACGAACGGGGTTCCCAGACGCGCGGAAATGCCGAAATCCTCAGGCACGCCGCCAATCAGAAACCCCGGTGCCAGCCCCGTCCGCTCCAGCAGGAAGGCCAGCAGGCTGGCCGTGGTGGTCTTGCCGTGCGTGCCGGCAACCGCCAGCACGGGGCGCCCGGCAAGCACGGTCTCGCCCAGCCACTGCGGGCCGGACACATAGTGCAAATGCGCGTTGAGCATGTACTCGACGGCGGGGTTGCCCCGGCTGAGCGCGTTGCCGACCACGACCAGGTCGGGCGCGGCGTGGCCTGGGCCAGCCTGCAGGTGCTCGGGCCGATAGCCGCGCATCAAACCGATACCGAGCGTCTCCAGCTGGGTGCTCATCGGCGGGTAGACGTGCTGGTCCGAACCCTCAACCTGATGGCCCAGCTCGCACGCCAGAGCGGCGATACCGCCCATGAACGTACCGCAGATGCCCAGGATGTGCAGGCGCAACGGGGTCAGAGTCAGTTTTCCGGAGCCTTCGCCAAGGATCGGGGGTCGCGGAAAACCGGCTCTGACTCCGTCACCCCCAGCGCCGCTTGCAGGCGTGCCGTGACCTGGTCCAGCTCGCCGACACCGTCGACCACCTGCAGCTTGCCGGCCCGGGCGTAGAACTCCGCCACCGGCGCCGTCTGTTCGGCATACACCGCCAGGCGCCTGGTGACCGTAGCCGGCTCGTCATCGGCACGGTGCTCGGCCAGGAAACGGATCCGGCACCGCTCGACGATCACTGCGCTGGGCACCTCGAGCTTGACCACGGCATCGAGAGGCTGGCCAATCCGCCGCAGCAGCTGATCCAGCGCCGACGCCTGCGCCAAGTTGCGCGGGTAACCGTCCAGGATGAAACCATGCGCGGCATCGGGACGCGCCAGGCGCTCCTCGAGCATGCCCAGCAGGATGTCGTCCGAGACCAGTTGGCCGGCCACCATGACCGCCTTGGCCTGCAACCCCAGCGGGGTGCCGGCAGCCACAGCGGCACGCAGCATGTCTCCGGTGGAAATGTGCGGTACACCCAACTCGGCCTTCAGCCGTGCAGCCTGGGTACCCTTGCCCGAACCGGGCGCACCAAGGAGGACAAGTCGCATAATGCTCCAAGCTGTCTGCTGGCCGCCGCCTTGACGCGCGTCGCCAGATGCACATGATGGCTGCCAAATTAGCGTTTGCCATCGGCGCCGTCAAACGCCGCAAACCCCTTCCCCGCCAAAAACCTGCACCGCATCCGGAGGTCCCCATGCGCTCGCGTCAACCGTCATCCGCTCCAGCCGGCAGGCTGCTGTACGCCCAATCCGGTGGCGTCACCGCCGTGATCAACGCCAGTGCGGCCGGCGTCATCGCCACGGCACGTGCCCATGGCGTGACGGTCTATGCCGCGCGCAACGGCATCCTCGGCGCGCTGCGCGAGGACCTGATCGACACCTCGAAGGAAACCGCCGCCACCATTGCCGCACTGGCGCACACACCGGGTGGCGCGTTCGGCTCCTGCCGCTACAAGCTGAAGTCGTTGGACGACAATCGCGCCGAATACACGCGGCTGATCGACGTGCTGCGCGCGCATGACATCCGCTGGTTCCTCTACAACGGCGGCAACGATTCGGCCGATACGGCACTGAAGATCTCGCAGCTGGGCCGAACCATGGGCTACGACATCCGCTGCATCGGCGTGCCGAAGACCGTGGACAACGACCTGGCGGTAACCGACTGCTGCCCTGGCTTCGGTTCGGTGGCGAAATACACCGCCATCTCCACCCGCGAAGCCAGCCTCGACGTCGCCTCCATGGCGGAGACGTCCACCAAGGTGTTCATCCTGGAAGTGATGGGGCGGCATGCCGGCTGGATCGCCGCGGCAGCCGGCCTGGCCGGGAGCGCACCGGACGACGCCCCGCACGTGATCCTGTTCCCGGAACGCGCCTTCGACGAACGCGCCTTCCTCGACCGGGTCAAGGCCACGGTCGAGCGCGTGGGCTGGTGCACCGTGGTGGCCTCCGAAGGCGTACGCAACGCGGCCGGCGAGTTTCTCGCAGAAGCCGGCACGCGCGACGCCTTCGGCCACAGTCAGCTCGGCGGCGTGGCTCCGGTGCTCGCCGCCCTGGTGCGCGACAAGCTCGGCTACAAGTACCACTGGGCGGTACCCGACTACCTGCAACGCTCGGCCCGGCACATCGCCTCCAGGGTGGATGCCGAGCAGGCCTATGCCGTCGGCAAGGCTGCGGTGGAATACGCCCTGGCGGGCATGAACGCAGTCATGCCGGTGATCGTGCGCACCTCCGACAGCCCGTACCGGTGGAAGGTCGATGCCGCAGCCTTGAGCAAGATCGCCAACCGGGAAAAGAAAATGCCCGCGGGTTTCCTGAGCAAGGACGGGTTCGGCATCACTGCGGCAGCACGACGCTACCTGGCGCCCCTGATCCGCGGCGAGGCTCCGCTGCCCTACGGCAAGGATGGCTTGCCGGTGTATGTGCAGCTGAAGAACCGGGCGGTGCAGAAAAAGCTTGCCGATTTCCAGGTCTGAGGCCACGTCCGGGCAGGTGCCGCTCATGGCCGTCCGGTCGCGTTGCATTGCACGACGGTGCATACTTCTGCATCCATGTCTACCACAGGCGCCCGCGCCTGGGGCCACATTGAACATTGACTAGAGGGGAGTTCCGATGCTGCAAGACTTCGGTTGGTGGATCATTCTGGGATGCGCGGTGCTCGCCATCCTGTACGGCGCGTTCTCGTCGCGCTGGATCATGGCCCAGGCACCAGGCAACGCGCGCATGCAGGAAATCGCCGCCGCCATCCAGGAAGGCGCACGCGCCTACCTCAATCGGCAGTACTCCACGATCGCTCTGGTGGGCGTGATCCTGCTCATCCTTATCGGCATCTTCCTCAGCTGGCCGACGGCGATCGGCTTCCTGGTCGGCGCAGTGCTCTCCGGTGCAGCCGGCTACATCGGCATGAACGTGTCCGTACGCGCCAACGTGCGCACGGCTGAAGCAGCCCGCTCCGGCCTGGGTAGTGCCATGAACGTGGCCTTCCGCGGCGGTGCGATCACCGGCATGCTGGTGGTCGGCCTGGCCCTGCTGGGCGTGGCCGGCTACTGGCTGATCCTCACAGGCTGGATGGGCGTTGCCGGCGACCACGCCTTGCATGCCCTGGTCGGGCTGGCCTTCGGCAGCTCGTTGATCTCGATCTTCGCGCGCCTGGGTGGCGGCATCTTCACCAAGGGCGCCGACGTCGGCGCCGACCTCGTGGGCAAGGTCGAGGCCGGCATCCCGGAAGACGATCCGCGCAATCCGGCGGTTATCGCCGACAACGTCGGCGACAACGTCGGCGACTGCGCCGGCATGGCGGCCGACCTGTTCGAGACCTACGCCGTGACCGTGATCGCCACCATGCTGCTGGGCAGCCTGATGGTTGCGGAGGTCGGTGCGAATGCCGTGCTGTATCCACTCATGCTTGGCGCCGTGTCCATCATCGCCTCGATCATCGGCACGCTGTTCGTCAAGGTGAAGGACGGCGGTTCGATCATGGGGGCGTTGTACAAGGGCGTCGTGGTGTCGGCGGTGCTGGCGGCTGTCGCCTTCTACCCGATCACCACCGCCCTGATGCCGGACTTCGGCCACGGCGCACTGAACCTCTGGGGCTGCACCCTGATCGGCCTGGTGCTGACCGGCGCGATCGTATGGATCACCGAGTACTACACCGGCACCGACTACAAGCCGGTGCAGCACATCGCCGCAGCGTCAGTCACCGGGCACGGCACCAACATCATTGCCGGACTGGGCGTATCGATGAAGGCTACGGCCTGGCCGGTGATCGCGGTATGCGCGGCCATCTGGGGCGCCTATGGCCTGGGTGGCCTGTACGGCATCGCCATCGCCGCCACCGCCATGCTGTCCATGGCCGGGATGATCGTGGCGCTGGACGCCTATGGCCCGATCACCGACAACGCTGGCGGCATCGCCGAGATGGCGGACCTGCCGCCCGAGGTCCGTGGTGTCACCGACCCGCTCGACGCGGTGGGCAACACCACCAAGGCCGTCACCAAGGGTTATGCGATCGGCTCGGCCGCGCTGGCCGCGCTGGTGCTGTTTGCCGACTACACGCACAACCTCGACGTCGCCACGCAGGCCAAGGCTGCGCTGAGCGGCATCGCCGCGCCGGTCATGGCCTTCGACCTGTCCGACCACATGGTCATCATCGGCCTGCTGATCGGCGGCCTGATCCCATACCTGTTCGGGGCCATGGCGATGGAAGCGGTGGGTCGCGCCGCGGGCGCCGTGGTGCTGGAGGTGCGCCGCCAGTTCCGCGACATCCCGGGCATCATGACCGGCACCGGCAAGCCGGAGTACTCGCGTGCGGTCGACATGCTGACCAAGTCGGCCATCCGCGAGATGATCGTGCCGTCGCTGCTGCCCGTGGTGGTGCCCATCCTGGTCGGCCTGCTGCTCGGTCCCAAGGCCCTGGGCGGGGTGTTGATCGGCACCATCGTGACCGGCCTGTTCGTCGCCATCTCGATGACCACCGGCGGTGGCGCGTGGGACAACGCCAAGAAGTACATCGAGGACGGCCACTTTGGCGGCAAGGGTTCCGAGGCCCACAAGGCCGCGGTCACCGGCGACACGGTCGGTGACCCGTACAAGGACACCGCCGGGCCAGCGGTGAATCCGTTGATCAAGATCATCAACATCGTCGCCTTGCTGGTGATCCCGCTGCTGTAAGCCTGCCTGGCGACGGGTCCCCCGCAGCGGCGACCACGGCCGAACTTCACAGTGCCGCGCAGAAAGCTGCGCGGCACTGTGCTTCTGGGCACCGGCGCCGTTTTCCCCACTCCGCCCGCCGTGGAGCTTCGGCGGCAGCCCGGAGCCCCGGCGTATCCATCGGCGCTGAACGGCGCGGCGGCGCGACAGGCCCCGTGGTTTGCGCGTATGCTTCGCGACCCGTCACCCCAAAGCTTTCCAGGACACCCATGAGTTTGCACCTCGTACCCGCCGGCCAGAACGTGCCGGATGAAATCAATGTGGTCATCGAGATTCCGAAGGACGCCGAGCCGGTCAAATACGAAGTCGAAAAGCGCAGCGGTGCGATCTTCGTCGACCGCATCCTGTCCACGCCAATGCGCTACCCATGCAACTACGGCTATGTGCCGGGCACCCTGGGCGGTGACGGCGACCCGCTGGACGCACTCGTGGTGCTACCCCTGCCGCTCATGCCCGGGGCAGTCATCCGCTGCCATCCGGTCGGCATGCTGCACATGTCCGACGAGGCCGGCAGCGACGAGAAATTGCTGGTCATCCCGATCGCCCGTGTGTTTCCGGGCTACGCACACATCCACGACCTCGCCGGCGTCTCCGCGCACTGGCTGCAGCGCATCGGCCACTTCTTCGAGCACTACAAGGATCTGGAAAACAACAAGTGGGTGAAAATCGAGCGCTGGGTCGGCGCCGACGAGGCCCGCGCCGAGATCCTTGTCGGCATCTCGCGTTATAAAGACGACCTGGCCAACCACACCGTGTAAGCGGGAGCGCTGCGGCACCCACTCATCGGGTCGCCTGCGGACAGACTCTCAGCCGCGTTTGGCCGATCTCGCCTTGCCGGGCGCCGGGGGGGCTGGTTCGCCCTTCTTGCCCAGTTGCTCGAGCAAGGTATTCATGTCCTCGGCGTGTTCTTCCTCCATCGCCAGGATGCCTTCCAGCACCCGCCGGGTCGTCGGGTCGTCAGTGCCGACGTAGTGGATCATCTCCCGATAGCTGTCGATGGCGATGCGCTCGGCCACAAGATCCTCCTTGATCATGTCGACGATGTCCTTGCCCTCGACGTAATCCGCGTGGCTGCGCTCCAGCAACCCAACCGGGGACAGATTCGGCTTGCCTTCGAGCTGGGTGATGCGCTCTGCCAGGAGGTCCGCATGACCCTGCTCCTCGTTGGCGTGCGCCAGGAACTCGGCCTTGATCGCCTGCGAGTGGATGCCCGAGGCCATGTAGTAGTGGTACTTGTAGCGCAGCACGCACACCAGCTCGGTGGCCAAGGCCTGATTGAGCATGTCGACCACGACAGCGCGATCGGCGCTGTAGCCGGCGGTCATCGCCCCGTCGTCGATGTTCTGTCGGGCGCGCTTGCGGATCTGGTCGATATCGCTGACGAAAGCCTTGGTCCTGGACTTGCTCATGGCCATGATTGCATTCCTTAGTATGTGGCAAACGGACGAGACAACGGCTGCCCGGACGGGCGCAAGCCCAGCGTACGCACGGGGACGGTAAGGTCAGGTGAAAGCCGCCGCCACGAAAGCCGCGCGCGGCACGGCATTCAATGCGGCCGATATGCGCGCACGAAGGTGTCGACGCCCTGCATGGCCATACGCTCAATGTCGCCGGCGGTCGACTCGGTACATTCCTCGCAGCCAAACAAGCGGCGCAGCAGCAGGTCACCCTTGATCAGGGAAAAAAACTGCACGCTGGCGGTGCCGACGTCAGGAATATCCAGGACGCCCTGGTCAACCGCCTGCTGCAACAGACGTTCCATGAGTCGATGAGCGCGGGCCGGACCTTCTTCCCACAGCAATCTGCCATAGCGCGGATTGCCGTGACGACAATCGCTGAGGATCGCGCGGAACGTGCCGACGTTCTCCGGCCGGCAATCGATCTGCATGTGCGCGCGCGCAACCATGCGCAAGGCCTCCTCGATGCCGAGGCCGGATTTGAACACGTAGATTTCCTCGGGCAGCAAATCCTGGATGCGAGAACGGATGACCTCGCGGAACAGGTTGTCCTTGTCGCCAAAATGGCTGTACACCGTGAGTTTGGACACGCCCGCCTCGGCGGCGATGGCATCCATGCTGGTACCGGCAAAAGCGTTGCGGATGAACAAGGCCTTGGCAGCCACCAGGATGGCCGCGCGCTTCTCCATGTCCTTCGGGCGCCCGGGCCCCTGAGACTTGACTGGAGTGGCGCTGACCATGTGTCCTACCTTCCAAAAAAGAACTCGGGCTTTTATTATACGACCCGGTACACTTATATACCAGAGTCGTGCCCGATACGATATATACGACGTGGGACCTGCGCGCGCCAGGGCTCTGCGGAGGCTTTACGTGACCGCGAATCCGGTCGCACTCCGCTCAGGACCAAGCTCGACGCCGGGATTGCTGCATTGTCGGCAGGTCGCCGAGCTTCTACACTTCCAGCCTTTTGATCGGTGGTTCACTCACCAATGGCCATGAACTTCGAACAAGCACGCGTGAACATGGTTGAGAGCCAGGTCCGTCCATGGGACGTACTGGACAGTCGGGTGCTCGACATCATCGGACGCATCCAGCGCGAGGATTTCGTAGCCCCTGCACACCGACAGCTGGCGTTTGCCGACCTGTGCCTGCCGCTCGGCCATGGCGAGGTCATGATGAAGCCGGTGGTCGAAGGCCGCGTCCTGCAGGCCATGGATTTGAACCCCAGTGACCAGGTGCTCGAGATCGGCACCGGTTCCGGCTATCTGTGCGCCTGCCTGGCCGGATTGGCCGCGCAGGTCACCAGTCTGGACATCCACGCCGACTTCACCGCGGCGGCGCAGCAGCGCCTGCGCGATGCCGGCGTGGCCAACGCCGAGCTGTGCACTGCCGACGCGGTGCGTGCCTGGCAGCCGACGCAGAAGTATGACGCGATCGTGGCCACCGGCGCCGTGGCGCAGCTCCCTGGGCGTTGGCTGGAATGGCTGGCGCCCGGCGGTCGCCTGCTGGTGATCCGTGGCCAGTCCCCAGTACAGCAGGCGGCCCTGCTCACCCCGGCCGGCAGCGAGGGCGTGCGCGAGCAAACGCTGTTCGAGACCGACCTGCCCTACCTGCGATACGCCGAACCCGTGCCGGCATTCGTTTTTTGACCTTCCAAATGTTTCCCGCTCCCCGAGGCATCCTATGCGTTTGAAGCTGCTCGTTCTGGCCCTGGCGCTCGGCGCCACTGCCATGCCAGGCCATGGCGAGGATTTGCTTGGCGCCTATCGCGAGGCCCGCGCCAACGACCCGGTGCTGGCCCAAGCCGATGCCACACGCCTGGCCACCGGGGAAGGCGTGAGCCAGGCGCGCGCCCTACTGCTGCCTCAAGTCTCCGGCGGCCTGACCTTGAGCCAGACCAATGGCGGCGGTGGCACGGCCCTGGTCAACGCCCCCGGGCAACCGGTACCGACCGGCCTCAGCGGCCACACGCGCACCCGCACCCTCAGCGGCACGCTCAGCCAGAGCGTGTTCGACTTCAGCAAGTTCGCCAACCTGAAGGCTGCGCACTCGGCATCCGACGCGCAAGACCAGGTGTTTCGCGCCGCCGAGCAGAACCTGTTCGTGCGCGTGGCCACGGCCTACTTCAACGTGCTGACCAGCGAGGACGAACTGGCGTTCGCCAAAGCAAACGAGGACGCCTTCCACCGCCAATATGAGCAGGCGGACCAGCAGTACAAGGTCGGCCTGTCCGCGATCACCAACATGTACCAGGCGAAGGCGTTCTACGAGGCCGCCAAGGCCCAGACCATCACCGCCGAGAACGTCCTGAACGACGCGCGCGAGGCGCTCACCCAGATCACCGGCAAGCCGACAGGCGCGCTGAAGAAGCTGCGCGAGGATCTGCCGCTGGAGCCGCCGAGCCCGAACGACCAGGATGCCTGGGTCAAGCAGGCGCTCGCGAACAACCCCAACCTGCTGGCGCAGCAGGACAACGTCGAGACTGCAGAGCACAACATCACCGCCGCACGCTCGGGCCACCTGCCGACGATTTCCGCCCAGGTCAGCTACAACAAGAGTGCCTCCTGGTACCAGGCAGACCACTCCGGCTTCGAACGGCCCGGTGCGACCACCATCGGCCTGACCCTGAACGTGCCGATCTTTTCCGGCGGCATGACCCAATCCCGGGTGCGCCAATCCATCTACCAGCGCGACGCG
The DNA here is from genome assembly GCA_017305055.1 of Lysobacterales bacterium. Lineage (GTDB taxonomy): Bacteria > Pseudomonadota > Gammaproteobacteria > Xanthomonadales > Rhodanobacteraceae > Rhodanobacter. The sequence continues at coordinate 3,034 of JAFKMZ010000087.1, read as the reverse complement.
GCCACAGACTCCATGGAGCTGGAGCGTCGCCAGGTGGTGCGCAATACGCTGAACTTCTACCGCTCGGTGATTGCCGGCATCGCCCAGGTGCAGTCGGCCAAGTCCTCGGTGGAATCCGGGGAGAAGGCGGTGGAGGCCATGCGCGCGGGCTTCGATGTCGGCACGCAGACCCTGACCGACGTGCTGCTGGCGATCCAGACCCTCACTTCGTCGGAGAGCAGCTACTCCCAGGCCCGGCACCAGTTCATCCTGAACAAGCTGTTGCTGAAGCAGGCAGCGGGCACGGCCGGCCTCGACGATCTGCAGGCCATCAACGCCTTGCTGGAGTAAGCGTCGGCATGCGGTTGCCGCAGCAACGGGACTTTGGATCTCACGCTCACTCCTGCAGCAACAGGTCGACCAGGTGCATGACCCGCGGCACGGCACCGCGCTCGCGCTCAAATACACTGTGCGCCGCCGCCCCCATGCGTCGCTGCTGCTGCGGGTCACGCAGCAATTTGAGCACCTGTGCCGCCAGCTGGTCGGCATCGGCGACACGCACGGCCCCATGGTGCTGAATCAGGGTCAGCGTGATCTCCTGGAAATTGAACGTGTACGGGCCGACCAGCACCGGCGTCGACAGGGCCGCCGGCTCCAGCACGTTATGGCCACCGATGCGCACCAGGCTGCCGCCGATGAAGGCCACGTCGGCGCAGGAAAAATACGGCATCAACTGGCCCATGGCATCGATGACGAATACCTGATGCTGCGCCGCTGGCGTGCCTTGCGCGCTGCGCGTGGCCGAGGTGAAGCCCTGCACCCGGGCCAGGTGCTCGATCAGCCGGAAACGTTCCGGATGCCGCGGCGCAAGCAGCAGCAGGGCATCGGGAAATTCCCGCATGATCTGGCGATGGGCTTCCAGCACGGCCAGTTCCTCGCCCTCATGGGTGCTGGCGGCAATCCATACCGGACGCTCGCTGCCCCATTGCGCGCGCATCGCCGCCCCGACGGCCACCGCATTGTCGGGTATCGGCATGTCGAATTTCATGTTGCCGGTGACGATGATCTGCCGGGGATCGGCACCAAGCAGCCGGTAACGGGCGGCGTCGCTGCGCGACTGGGCGGCAATCACCGTGACGCAGCCGAGTGCCGAACGCGCCAGCGCACGCAGCGGCCGATAGCCGCGCAGCGAACGCCGCGACAGCCGCGCATTGACGATCATCAGTGGGATGCCCCGCTCATGGCAGGCGAAATATAGGTTCGGCCAGATCTCGGTCTCCACGATCAGCGCCAGGCGCGGACGCACCTGGCGCAGGAAACGCTCCACCGCGAACGGCAGGTCATAGGGCAGGTAGACATGGAACACACTGTCGCCGAACAACTGGTGCACCCGCGCCGATCCCGTCGGCGTCACCGTGGTGACGACCATGGGCGCATGCGGATAAGCCTGGGCGAGCTCTCGGATCAGCGGCACCGCGGCATTCACCTCGCCGACGGACACGGCATGCACCCACAGGCTGCCGTGCAGCCCGGGATGGGCGAAAAATCCGAAGCGCTCCGGCCAGCGACGACGGTAGGGGCGGGAACGCAGTCCACGCGCAAGCAGGCGCAGCAACATCAGCGGCGTCACCAGGTACATCGCCAGGGTATAGAGAACGCGCACGCCCGATCCTTGCCGCCAACGCCGAAGTATAGCCAGGGGACGCACCCTGACCCGTGGCAGCATGCCCCTTACAATGCGCGGCATGCCAGGCACACCGCGCCCGCGATTCAATCGCCACCTGCTCAGTCCGCGCCATTGGCCGGCATGGCTCGGCGTCGGCGTAGTGTGGCTGGTCGGGCAGCTGCCGTACCGCTGGCTGCTGCGCCTGGGCGGATGGCTGGGCGCCTTGATCACGCATCTGCCGTCGCCACGACGGCACATCGCGCAAACCAACATCGCGCTGTGCTTCCCCGACTGGCCGGCGGAGCGGCGCGCGAAGCTGGTTGACGCGAACCTGCGCGACCTGGGCCGCATGCTGGTGGAGTTCTCCCTGGGCTGGATGGCCAGTGACCGGCACCTTGCGCGCATCCCAAACCGGATCGAAGGCCTGGAGCACCTCGAAGCAGCGCGGGCCCAGGGCCGTGGCGTACTGCTGGTCGGCGGGCACTTCTCCCATCTGGAGCTGTGCGCGCGCCTGATCTCGTCGCACATCCGCATCGCCGGGATGTACCGGCGCATGGACTCGGCTGCGTTCGAATGGGCCGTACTGCGCGCGCGCCTGCACTACGCCGATGCCATGTTCGACAAAGCCGATATCCGTGGCACGGTGCGCTACCTGAAGGCCGGCGGTACCCTGTGGTACGCACCGGACCAGGATATGCGCAGCAAGGACATCGTGTTTGCGCCGTTCTTTGGCGTGCCCGCTGCCACCATCACCGCCACCCACCACCTGGCCAGGCTGTCCGGGGCCGTGGTGATCCCGTTCTTCCATCGCCGCCTGGCGGATGGCGGCTATGCCTTGCGCCTGGGCCAGCCACTGGTGGACTTTCCGGGCGCCGACGTGCTGGTCGACACCACGCGCGTCAACGCCTGCATCGAGGACATGGTGCGCGAGGCGCCGGAGCAATACCTGTGGGTGCACAAGCGCTTCAAGACCAGGCCCCCAGGCCAGTGCCCGCCCTACTGAGGTGGCTGCTTGCGCCGCCGCGCCTCATGCAGCTTGGCATACTTCAGGAACGCGTAGAAGGCGTGCACGCGAGCGGCGATGAATCCGGCCCAACCGGCCCGCCAGTGGCCGCGCCAGAGGTAATAGCGCGCAAACGCCACGCTGGGATACAGCACCATGCGCCAGCCAAACACGCCGGTGCCGCGGCTGCCGGCGTCGTCGAGCTGCAAGCTTGAATAACGGTTGGCCTTGGCCACGCGCCCGGCAATGTCGCGCTCGCCATAGTGGTCGAGCACCACGCCAAGCACACCCACCGGGCCATCCACCACCACCGCCTCGTGCACCGCATGGCCGCTCATGCGCGCGCGCCTGCGGTCGAACAGGCGCACGTAGTGGTTGAGCCGCGT
>JAFKMZ010000086.1 GCA_017305055.1 Lysobacterales bacterium | reverse complement strand
ATCGAGGAGGGCTGGCTCAGCATGGCCGCCCCGGCCTCGATGCCGCCGACGCCCCAGCCCAGCACGCCCAGGCCATTGACCATGGTGGTATGCGAGTCGGTGCCGAACAAGGTGTCCGGATAGGCCCACAATTGGCCGTCCACCTCGGTGTCGATGACCACGCGTGCCAGGTACTCCAGGTTGACCTGGTGCACGATGCCGGTGCGCGGCGGCACGACCTTGAAATCGGTGAATGCCTTCTGGCCCCAGCGCAGGAAGCTGTAGCGCGCGTTGTTGCGCTTGAACTCGATCTCGACGTTCTTCTCCAGCGCGTCCTCGCTGCCGAACACGTCGACCTGCACCGAGTGGTCGATCACCAGCTCGACCGGGGAGAGCGGGTTGATCAGCGTCGGGTCGCCGCCCAGCGCGTTCATCGCATCGCGCATGGCCGCCAGGTCGACCACGCAGGGCACGCCGGTGAAGTCCTGCAGCAGCACGCGCGCGGGCATGAAGGCGATTTCGGTGTCCGGTTCCTTCTTGGCGTCCCAGGTGGCGATGGCCTTTATTTCCGCCGCCGTCACTTCCTCACCGTCTTCCCGGCGCAGGAGGTTTTCCAGCAGGATCTTCATCGAGTACGGCAGCCGCTTCAGGTCGAACTGCTGACCCAGCTTCGCCAGGCTGGCGTAGGCATAACGCTTGCCGTTGACCTCTAGAACGTCGCGCGCGGAAAAAGTGTCTTTCATCGGGAGTGCTCCTGGCTGGATCATGCAGCTGCTGGACCGGACGACGCTGCCGGATCGCATATGCGTCGTCCTGGTCGATCAAAGCGCCCATTATCTTGCAATCGACGCCCTACCGCGAATCGGGCATGCACAAGCAGCAGCCCAGAGCACGTTCCCAGCGGAGCCTGCCGCCGAATTCCCGCGGGTCAGTTGCGCGAGGCGCGGCGGCGGTCGATTTCCGTGAGATGACGCTTGCGCAGCCGGATCTCCTTCGGCGTGACCTCGACCAGCTCGTCGTCGGCGATGAATTCCAGCGCCTGCTCCAGCGAGAACTTGATTGCCGGGGAAAGCTGGATCGCGTCGTCCTTGCCGGCCGCGCGCATGTTGGTCAGCGGCTTGGGCTTGATCGCGTTGACCGTGAGGTCGTTGTCCTTGGCGTGGATGCCGACCAGCTGGCCTTCATAGATCTCGTCGCCCTCGGCAGTGAACAGGCGGCCGCGATCCTGCAGCGGCCCGAGCGAGTAGGCCGGCGCGGTACCGGCGGCATTGGCGATCATCACCCCGTTCTGGCGCTTGGCGATCGCGCCCTCGGCCTTCGGCCCGTAATGATCGAAGAGGTGGAACAGCAGGCCAGTGCCCTGGGTCAGGGTGCGGAATTCGGACTGGAAGCCGATCAGGCCACGCGCGGGGATCTCGTAATCCATGCGCACCCGGCCGCGGCCGTCCGACACCATGTTCTTGAGCTGCCCCTTGCGCATGCCCAGGCGCTCCATCACGCCGCCCTGGTGCTGCTCCTCGACGTCCACCACCAGTTGCTCGATGGGCTCGTGCGGCTTGCCGTCGATCATCTTGATGATGACCTCGGGGCGCGATACCGCCAGCTCGTAGCCTTCACGGCGCATGTTCTCGATCAGCACCGACAGGTGCAGCTCGCCGCGCCCGGAGACCTTGAACTTGTCCGGGTCCGAGCCTTCCTCCACGCGCAGGGCGACGTTGTGCAGCGTCTCGCGCTCGAGCCGCTCGCGGATCTGGCGGCTGGTGATGAACTTGCCGCCGCTGCGGTTCTTGTCGCCGGCAAACGGCGAGTTGTTGACCTGGAAGGTCATGCTGATCGTCGGCTCGTCCACGGTGAGTGGCGGCAGCGCCTCCGGGTGGTCGATGGCGCATACCGTGTCGGAGATGCTGAGCCCCTCCACGCCGGAGATGGCGATGATGTCGCCGGCCTGGCCTTCGGGCACCTCGCGCCGCTCCAGGCCCATGAAGCCAAGCACCTGCAGCACCTTGCCAGTGCGCTTCTTGCCTTCGCGGTCGATCACGCTGACCGGCATGTTGGTGGTCACCGTGCCGCGCTGGATGCGGCCGACGCCGATCAGGCCGACATAGCTGCTGTAGTCGAGCTGGCTGATGCGCATCTGGAATGGCCCTTCCGGATGCACGTCCGGTGCAGGCACGTGGGCCATGATCGCCTCGTACAACGGCGTCATGTCGCCCTCGCGCACGTTGCTGTCCAGGCTGGCGTAGCCGTTCAGCGCCGAGGCGTAGATGACCGGGAAATCCAGCTGCTCGTCGGTGGCGCCCAGGCGGTCGAAGAGGTCGAAGGTCTGGTCCAGCACCCAGTCCGGGCGCGCGCCGGGGCGGTCGATCTTGTTGATCACCACGATGGGCTTGAAGCCCATGTCGAACGCCTTCTGCGTGACGAAGCGGGTCTGCGGCATGGGACCGTCCATGGCGTCGACCAGCACCAGCACCGAGTCGACCATGGAGAGCACGCGCTCCACCTCGCCGCCGAAGTCGGCATGTCCCGGGGTGTCCACGATGTTGATACGGTTGCCGCGCCATTCGATGGCGGTGTTCTTGGCCAGGATGGTGATGCCGCGTTCCTTTTCCTGGTCGTCCGAATCCATCACGCGCTCGGCCAGCACGGTGCGTGCGGAGAACGTGCCGGACTGCTTCAGCAGGCAGTCGACCAGGGTGGTCTTGCCGTGGTCGACATGGGCCACGATGGCGATGTTGCGGAGTTTCTCGATGAGCATGGAAGTCACTTGGATGGCGCGATCGGGCCCCGGCACATTTTCTCGGGGCGAATCTTCCAATTATACGGGTTTGGCTGCAGCATGTGCGGCTGGCCGGCGTGGGGTCGGAGGCCGCCACTGGAGGGGCGGGACGCCCGGGCTCAGAAGTCGTCGATGAATTCGATCCCGGCGTTGCGCCGCGTGGCACAGGATTCGGCAACCTCGCGGACCTGGTCGGCGAGCTCGTCGTCCGGGGCATCCACCTCGATGACATAGGTGTGGCTGGCGTTGTCGTCGACCGACTCGGCGGAGCTGGAGTCGTCGCGGGTCGCCGGCTCCAGGCCATCCAGCTCCTCGACGTGTTCCAGGCGCTCGATGCCCTCCAGGACGTCCAATACCTCGTCGACGTCGGCGCGGTTGCCTAATAATCGAAAGCGCATGATGGGCATGGCATGGCTCGCTGCGGAGGGGATGTCCATGCTGGCAAAGCCAGGGCATGCTCCAGGTGAAAGCCGGTCCGGCGTGCATGGGTTGGTGGTGGCTGGTGGCGCCTATGCGGAGGGGCCGGGCGCGGGATGGAACTTCAGGGAGCGCAAGGTGGCAAAAATCTACGACCGCAGGTATTTCGACCGTTGGTATCGCGACCCCGCGCGCCCGCTGGGCGCGCCGGCGGAGCTGCGGCGCAAGGTGGCCCTGGCCGTGGCCCAGGCGGAGTACTACCTGGGCCGGCCGCTGCGCAACGTGCTGGACGTCGGCTGCGGCGAGGCGGCGTGGCGCGCGCCGCTGCTGGCGTTGCGCCCACGGCTGCTGTACCAGGGGCTGGACGCCAGCGAGTACGTGGTGGCGCGCTATGGCCGCAGCCGTGGGATCGGCCTGGCGCGCTTCGGCCAGTTGGGGCAGTTGCGCCTGCCGCAGCGCTTCGACCTGATCGTGTGCAGCGACGTGCTGCATTACCTCGGGCCCGCCGAGATCCGCGCCGGCCTGGGCGGCATCGCCGACATGCTCGAGGGCGTGGCGTTCCTGGAGGTATTCACCAGCCGCGACGATGTGATTGGCGATCGCGAGGGCTACGTGGCGCGGTCCCCGGTCTGGTACCTGCGCGAGTTTGCCGCGGTCGGCCTGCTGCCCTGCGGTTCGCACTGCTATCTCGGGCCACGGTTGCAGCAGCGCGTGGCCGCACTCGAGCGCGCGCAGCTGCTACGGTAGGTGGCCGCGAATACGGGCTGGGCAGCGCCTGACGTTTGCGGGAACATGAGCGGCCCTGGCTGGCTGCGGCATTGGCGCCGGCAGCCATGGGCCAAGTGGATCGGCATACCTGGAGGCAAGCCATGCAATTCGACGGCATCTACGTGCCCTTGGTGACACCATTCGAGGGCGACGGGGAAATCGACCAGGCCAGGCTCGAGACCCTGGTCGAGGCCATGATAGCCAAGGGTGTGGCCGGCATCGCCGCCTGCGGCACCACCGGCGAGTATTACGCGCTGAGCGACACCGAGCGCAGCCAGGTGCTGAAGACCGTGCACCGCGTCGCCGCGGGCCGGGTGCAGCTGATTGCCGGCATCGGCGACCTGTCCACCCGGCGCTCGATCGAGCGCGCCGCCGAGGCCAAGGCCATTGGCTACGACTGCCTGCTGCTCTCGGCACCGCCCTACAGCCTGCCCAGCCAGGATGGCATCCGCGCGCATTTCGAATACGCCGCGCAGCACTGCGCGCTGCCCATCATCATCTACAACTTTCCGGCCCGGGTCGGGGTGAACGTCGAGTTCGAGACTGTGGCCGCGCTGGCCAAGCACCCGAACATCGTCGCCATCAAGGAATCCAGCGGCAACTTCAGCCAGGCGCTGCGCATGCTGCAGGCCGGCTTCAAGGATTTCGAGGTGATCTGCGGCTGCGACGACCAGCCGGTGGATTTCTTCTTCTGGGGCGCCAAGGGCTGGATCGCCGGCGCCGCCAACGTCTTTCCGGGCGAGCAGGTGGCCTTGCACCAGGCGGCGCGGGCCGGCGACTGGGACCGCGCGCGCGCCATGATGCGGGCCATGTATCCGGCCCTGCATTCGATGGAATCGGGCGACTACAACCAGAAGGCCAAGGCCGGCTGCCTGAACGGCACGCTGGATGCCGGCGACGTGCGCCTGCCGCTGGCGCCGCTGGATGCTGCCGCGAAATACGCATTTCGTGATCTGGTACGGGGAGGTTGAGACCATGGCACTGAGCAAGCAGGACGTCTTCGCCCGCGCCGCGCGTGGCGACCTCAAGGCACCACAGTTGATTCCCGGCTTCCAGGGCAACGACGACGGCCTGGAAAACCGCACGCCGATCGACAACAGCGTGATCGGCAGCCTGGGTGACGGCGGCAAGGCGGAGATCGACGCCGCGGTGAAGGTGGCGCGCGTCTGCTTCGAGGCCGGCACTTGGCGCAAGCGGAGTCCCGGTGAGCGCAAGGCGGCGATGCTCGCCTGGTGTGATCTCCTGCAGGAGCACGCCGAAGAACTCGCCGCGCTGGATTGCATCGACGCCGGCAAGCCGATCGACGAATGCGAGAACACCGACATCCCGGCCACCATCGACACCCTGCGCTGGTACGCCGAGGCGGCCGACAAGGTCTACGGCCGCATCGCGCCGACCGGCCCCAACGCCACCGGCCTCATCGTCAAGGAGCCGGTTGGTGTGGTGGGCGCCGTGCTGCCGTGGAATTTCCCGGCGCAGATGTACGCGTGGAAGGTCGGCCCGGCCCTGGTCACCGGCAACAGCGTCATCGTCAAGCCGGCCGAACTCACGCCGCTGTCAGCCGTGCGCATGACCGAGCTGGCGCGCGAGGCGGGCATTCCCGCCGAGGCGCTCATCGTCGTCAACGGCCTGGGTGAGCACGCCGGCGAGGCGCTCGGCCGGCACATGGATGTGGACGTCGTGTCGTTCACTGGTTCCACCGACGTCGGCCGTCTGTTCCTCAAGTATTCGGCCGAGAGCAACGTCAAACAGATCGTGCTCGAGTGCGGCGGCAAGAACCCGCAAGTGGTGTTTGCCGACGCCGACATCGACGCCGTGGTGTCGGACATCTTGAACGCCGCGTTCTGGAACATGAGCGAGAACTGCAGCTGCGGCTCGCGCCTGCTGGTGGCCAACGAGATCAAGGACGCGCTGTTGGAAAAACTCGTCGCCGGCCTGGGCGACTGGAAACTCGGCGATCCGCGCGAGTCCGGCGTGCGCCTGGGGCCGATGGTGGAGGGGCCGCACTTCGAGAAGGTCAAGGGCTTCCTGGAATCGGCCAAGGCCGATGGCCTGCACGCCGTCACCGGCGGCAACGTGCGCGGGGACTACCTGAGCGGCTGGTACGTGGAGCCGACGGTGTATACCGACGTCGCCCCGCACACGCGCCTGTTCCGCGAGGAAGTCTTCGGCCCGCTGCTCGCGGTCACCGGCTTCGCCAGCGAGGAGGAGGCGATCCGTCTCGCCAACGACACCAGCTACGGCCTGGCCGCCTCGGTGTACACCGAGAACGTGCACCGTGCCCAACGCGTCGCCAGCGCCATCCGCGCCGGTACAGTCTCGGTCAACGGCTTCTCCGAAGGCGACATCACCACCCCGTTCGGCGGCTACAAGCAGTCCGGCTTCGGTGGTCGCGACAATGGCCTGGAAGCGCTCGATCAGTACCAGGAAACCAAGACCATCTGGTACGTCAATCGCGCCGGGAAATGATCGGTAAGTCGAAGGCGGCCAATCGGGCGGAATGGACAGGGAGGTGACGCGTGTTCGAAACCAGGACTTATGATGATCCATTGGTCCTCGATCCAGCGGTTCGCGCGCGTTGGTCCTTCCTCGAAACCAGTTCCGCCGCGGCCGTTCTGCGTTCTGTGTGCCCGGCTGAGTGGGCTGACATCATCCGTGTCCTGACGGCCTTTTCGCTGGATCCGTCGCATTGGCTGAAAGCGGGCGGCAATCGTGGCGACATTGCCAAGATCATCGACGGCATGTTTGCCGAGCGTGGCTGGCGCGAGATTCGTGTTGACCTCGCCACACAGGGCGTATTGCTGACGAAGTTGGGCAAGGAAGTTGAGCGCCTCGACACGGTCTACCAAGAAGGCTACCTGGTTGACAACTTCAAGGGCCGCGTGGCCTTGGACGTGGAGTGGAACGCGAAGGACGGGAATCTGGATCGCGACCTGTCGGCTTATCGTGCATGGCACGAGGCAGGAGTCATTTCGGCGGCGGTATTGATCACCCAGGACCGCGTCGCGCTCAAGCATCTGGCCGAGCAGTTGTGGCGCGAGTACCAAACGACGTTGCCGGACAATCAACGAAATCCCAAGCTGCCCATCGACCTCGGGACGTCGACGACCACCAACCTGGAGAAAGCGGCGTTGCGCGTGCGACGTGGCGTGATGGGCACATGTCCGTTGCTGATCGCTGCCGCCACGCCGGCAACCTGGAACGGCAAAGCTTATTCGCCCGCCTGAAACAGGTCCGCCGTGGTCAGCGCCGTTGCCGTGGTCCGTCCGCGTGGCCGCATCGAGGTTTCGGCTGCCTGCAACAGGGTGCGGATGCGCTGGATCGAGTATCCGGTATCTTCCGCCAGTTTCCGAACGCTATGACCCGATTGGTACAAGGCCCGGAGTTTGTCCCCAAGGGCATTGACGCGGTCCCTGGACAAATGTTCGTTTGGCAGCAGCGGTGGCAGGATGGCGCCGCCCTCGTAGCCCTTATGCACTACGCCGCGCGGTGCCACGTCGTCAGATGCTTCGTCGCCCCATGCCGTCCATCCTGACCGATTATGACGCGCGAACAGTTCCAAGTAGGCACCGGGAGAGCAGGCTTCGATCAGGTCGTATTGCTCGTCGGGTTTGCGCGAGTGTTCGCGTTTGCGCGTTTCAATCATGTTGACCTGCGAGCGACCCGGGGAAAGCGTGCGCATCGAGCCGTGCACGCCGAACAACAAGAGCTCGGTGACGTTGCGAAAGTAGAACCCCACGCCTCGCCCGTCCGGGCCGCCGTCCTTGCGCCGCTTGGCCCACACTATGTTGCTGACGTAGCGGAAGCCCCACGCCTTCAGCACCTCCATGCCGTCGGGCAACAGCGCGTTTGGCACCCATAGGTACAGGTGCGCGTTCGGCGCGAGGATGGATTTCACGTCGATTGCCATGATGTCGTCCAGCGACATCGTGGAATAACGGTCGAGTCGACGATGCTCCGGTGCAACCTTGCCGGTGCGGTTGCTGAAGCGCCAGGGCGGGTCCGCCAATATGGTGGAGAAGCCTCCGACAATACGTGGTAGCGGGACGGGATTGGACTCGGGACGCAGGGGTTTTGCGGTCATGCTTCCATCCTAGCATGGGAGATCTTATTAAAGATCTATGTGAACAAAGTTCGCGGGGTGAGGTTGACGAACGCGGGCGGGACGCGCGCAGGCGATGTTGCAAGGATGCGATAAAGCGGGATCAACGCGCAGCTATCCAAGCCGAACTTTTTGTACGCCATCCGTCCACCGCGAGAGAAGCGCTGGCCGCCTGCGGAATCTCACGTCACGATAATTCTGCCGGTCGCATGATTGCGCCCAAACACGGAGCTGGCTTGAGTCGACGGAGCTCGGCGACAGGGCAATCTGGCGACGGTGGGCTTGCGGATGTTGGGCAAGCTGTTCAGGCACACGGGTGCTGGAAGCCCAGCGTTCGCGCTGCGCTCGATCATCGTGGGGGCGCAGTGGTCGCGCTGGGCGCTCGCCCGCCCTGGCGCTTGCAGGAAATCGGGCGTGCCGCGGTCTTTTGCGCTCAGCTCTCCGAGGGCCGAGCTGCGCCGGCGCTTCTCCACTTCGCTCAAGGGCGCGACGTTGGCGCAGCTCATGGGCGTGGCCGGCCAGCTCGGCTTTGCCTGCCGCCCGCTCAAGCTGGACATGGACGAGCTGGGTCAGCTGGCGCTGCCATGCGTGTTGCATTGGGACCTGAATCATTTCGTGGTGCTGAAGCGGGTTGGCAAGCGCGGCGTGGTCATCCACGATCCGGCCCGTGGGGTGCGCAAGCTCCCGCTGAAGGCGGTCGCCGAGCACTTCACCGGCGTGGCGCTGGAATTGCGCCAAGGTGCGGATTTCAAGCCGGTGCAGGCGCGCCAGGCAATCACCTTGCGCGCACTGGCCGGCAACGTGCACGGCCTGCTGCCGGCCCTGGCGCAAATCCTGTTGCTGGCGCTTGCGCTGGAGGTCTTTGCGCTGGCCGGCCCGTTCTACCTGCAATGGGTGCTGGACCAGGTGCTGGTTTCGGCCGACCACGATCTGTTGACGCTGCTTGGTCTCGGTTTCATCGGCATCGCCGTGTTCTCGGCACTCATCACCGCCGCGCGCTCCTGGGCAGTGATGTGGCTGGGCGCCACGCTGAACGTGCAGTGGGCGAGCAACCTCTTCAGCCATCTCATGCGCCTGCCGCTGGACTGGTTCGGCAAGCGCCACGTGGGCGACGTGGTGTCGCGCTTCGGCTCGATCCAGACCATCCAGCGCACCTTGACCACGCAATTCATCGGCTCGTTGCTGGATGGGCTGATGTCGCTGGTGACCCTGGCGGTGATGGCGCTCTACAGCGTGTGGCTCACCGCCCTGGTCGTCGGGCTGTTCATCGTCTACGGACTGATCCGCTGGGCGTTCTTCAACCCGCTGCGGCGCGCAAACGAGGAACAGATCGTGTACGCCGCGAGGCAGGAGAGCGAACTGCTGGAATCCATCCGCGGCGCCATGCCGATCAAGCTGGCCAACAAGCAGGACGAACGCCTGGGTCGTTACGCCAATGCGACGGTTGCCACCGCCAACCGCAACATCGGCATCCAGCGTCTCGGCATCGGCTTCGCCCTCAGCAACCAGCTGATGTTCGGCATTGGCCGCGTGGCGATGATCTGGATCGCCGCCACGTTGGCCCTCGAAGGCAAGTTCTCGGCCGGCATGTTGATCGCCTTCATCGCCTACGCCGACCAGTTCACCACCCGCGCCGCCAGCCTGATCGACAAGTGGGTGGACTTCAGCATGCTGAAGCTGCACGCCGAGCGCGTGGCGGACATTGCGCTGAGTGCACCCGAGGCGCTGGTTGCGGCACCGTGGAGCGGCCCGGTTCCCGAGGCCAGTGTGGAGCTGGTCAATGTCAGCTTCCGTTACGCGGACAGCGAGCCTTGGATCCTGCGCCACTGCAACCTGCGAGTAGAGGCGGGCGAGTCCGTCGCCATCGTCGGCCCGAGCGGCTGCGGCAAGAGCACCCTGGCGAAAGTCGCGCTTGGCCTGCTCACACCACAGGAAGGCGAAGTCCGCTTCGGCGGCATCGACATCCGCAAACTCGGCCTGGGCACCTATCGCCAATGGGTTGGCGCGGTAATGCAGGACGACCAGCTCTTCGCCGGCTCCATCGCCGACAACATCAGCTTCTTCGATCCTGTCGCCAGTCCAGAACAAGTCGAAGCCCCTGCGAGGCTGGCTTGCATTCACGACGACATCATGGCCATGCCCATAGGCTACCAAAGCCTGGTCGGCGACATGGGCTTAAGCCTATCCGGAGGCCAGAAGCAGCGGGTGATTCTGGCACGGGCGCTGTATCGGCAGCCGAAGCTCTTGGTGCTGGATGAGGCGACCAGTCACTTGGATATGCAACGGGAGCTGGAGGTTGGCACGAACGTCAGCGCGTTGTCCATTACTCGCCTTGTCATCGCCCACCGCCCTCAGACCGTCGCTGCCGCGCAGCGGGTGCTGGTCGTTGCGGGCGGTGAGATGCATCCAATCTCGTCACCACCTCGTGAAATGGAGGTGGCGCGGTAGCCGAAGCTTGGACGGCCATATCTTTCAAGCAAGCGAAAGGAGAACTGGAATGGAAATTCTGACTGATAAAGAGTTAAAAGCTGTTTCTGCTGGCGATCTCGCTGGCGCGATCGGCATTGGTGGCGGTGCAGGAGCGGCACTGGGAATAATTGTTAGTGATACTGCTGCTGGTGCTGCCCGTGGTGGCGCAGTGGGTGCGGCTCTGGGATTCTCATGGGGGGTGGGTTGGGCAATAGGGACGGGTATTGATGAGTGGATTGGTATTTAACGACTGGCACGGTTGATATACGCGAACATTGATCCGTGTATATCAACCATCTGGAGAAGTAGATGATTACCCATACTCGTAAAGGTGATGGAGTCTCCGTGGCCGCGATATTTGCGGCGGGATGGTTCGTGTTCCTCTTGGTAGCCGATGCGGCACGTGTAAATATTGATCTCACGGGCACTGATTCGATGATGATTTGGGTATGCTACTTTATTTTTGTCAGCATAGTTGCGTCAATCTTCCTAATGCGGCCGAACTGGATGGTGAAACAGCTGCATGTGTGGTTACTTGTGGTAATGATATGCGTTGGGAGCATAAGTGCAATCAAGCTCAATATGTCTGGTGTTGATATCGTACCTGACCTGATAGTTTCCATTGGTTTTGCGGTAATAGGTTTTTTGTTTGCAAAAGTGTTTGACGAGAGAATTAAGAGCCGGCTGGACATGTAGCAGCCATATCGATAAAGAGGCGGAAGGCTAACGAGTCAAGGCTCAGGGACGCAATCAGAACATGAGCACAGAACACAGAACATGAGGGTCAAGAGAACATGAGGGTCAGGCCTTGTTTTGATGCATGAAGCAACGTGCTGTGACGTGGGCCGTTGAGAGGTGCAGCGTATGAACGTCACCTTCGATGCCTGCCTGACCACCTTGCAGGCGGCTCTGAAGCGCATCGAGGCTTTGATGTGAGGGCGCGTTGGCGATGGCCAAGCGGCGCCGGCACTTCAACGAAGTGCGCGGCGCAAGCCAAGGCGTGGGCGCAGCACGCTGAACGCGGTGTGCAGGTGATGTGGCAGGGAGCCGGGGCGCAGGGATTCGTCGACCAGGCTGGCGGCCAAGGCGCGACGCAGCACCGGCACCCGACGGCCCATATGCAGGATGCCGTGGCGCGCCGGGCGCGCCAGCGCACGCTGGTCGGTGAACAGGCTGGCGACGGTCTGCGTGCCCACGAACAGCAGCGCGCTGTTCATGCGCAACCGGCGCTGGTAGCGCGCCAACAGGGAAGGATGGGCCGGGTCGCCGTGGCGTTGCACGGCGTCGCCGGCCGCGGCGGCCAGGTGCTCGACGCCGGCCAGGCCGAGATTGAAGCCATGCGCGGTCACCGGGTGCATGCCGATGGCGGCGTCGCCCACCAGGGCGAAGCGCCGGCCGACGAAGCGGTGCGCCCAGGTGGCGACGAGCGGATAGCGGTGGACCGTGCTGGCCACGCTCATCGCGCCCAGCCGGCCTTCGTAGCGCGCGGCCAGCTCCCCGGCCAGCGCTTCCGGTTCCAGGTGTTGCAGCTGCCGCGCCTCACCGTCGGGCACGGTCAGGACCACCGACGACAGATGCTCTGCAAGTGGCAGCAGGGCCCGGGTCTGCTCCTGCCCGAACCACTCCCAGGCCGTGCCGTGGTTGGCTTCGGCATGCTGCACCCGGCACAGCAGCATGCTCATGCCCATGTCGCGCATGTGCACCGGAATGCCCATGCCGCGCCGGGTCTCGGAGAACCGGCTGTCGGCTGCCACCAGCAGGGCGGCCTCGAGTTCGCGGCCATCGGCGAGATGGACGTGGGCCGAGACCGCGTCGGTGCTGGCCTGCTCCACCGCGACCCCGGCATGCATGCGGATGCGCGGCTCGGCCGCCGCGGCCTGCCATGCCGCCGCGCGGATGGCGTGGTTGGACACCAGCACGCCCAACCGCTCGCGTTCCAGCGCCGCGGCATCGACCACGAAGCCGTCGTCGGCGCCGTCCATGATGTGCGCCCGCGCCACAGGCGCGATCGCCTCGCCGGGGAGGCGCGTCCATACACCGAGCGTCTGCAGCAGCCGGATCGAGGCCTCGGTCAGCGCAATCTCGCGCCCGTCGTAGGCGGGAGCGGTCAGCGCCTCGGCATCCTGGCGCTCGACCAGGTCGACCTCCAGGCCCCGCTTCGCCAGGGCCAGCGACAGGCACAGGCCGACTGGGCCGCCACCGATGATCAGGACGTTGTTGCGCATGGCACTCGCTCCTCGCCAGGATGTCGCGTGGCGGTTTGCCACGCGGCTGGGTTCACTTGCCAGTCTTGTGCGCGGGGCGGGTGGCTGCCTTGACCATGGTCAATATCGCGCACCCCTGCGCGGTGCCTGGAGTGACGGAGCGCTCTGCGTCACCGGGACAGCGTGACTGGGGAACCACCGTGTCAGGCGCCGCGGCGCGGTGTACGCGTCGGCTTGCCTGCCTTGGACGGCTGGGTGTCGGCTGCAGCTATGGTCTTGAACTTGTAGCGGCACAGGTCGCGGATGATGCATTCCGGGCAGTGCGGCTTGCGCGCGGTGCACACGTAGCGGCCGTGCAGGATCAGCCAGTGGTGGGCATCGTGCTTGAATTCGGCAGGCACCACCTCCTGCAGTTTGTCCTCCACCGCGCGCACGTCCTTGCCGGGGGCGAGGCCGGTGCGGTTGGCGACGCGGAAGATGTGCGTATCCACCGCGATGGTAGGTTCGCCGAAGGCGGTGTTGAGCATCACGTTGGCGGTCTTGCGGCCCACGCCGGGCAGGGCTTCCAGCGCTTCGCGCGTGCGTGGCACTTCGCCACCGTGGCGCTCGATCAACAGGCGTGACAGCGCGATCACGTTCTTTGCCTTGGCGTTGTATAGGCCGATGGTGCTGATGTATCTCTTCAGCCCCATCTCGCCCAGGTTGACGATCGCCTGTGGCGTGTTCGCCACCGGATAGAGCTTGCGCGTGGCCTTGTTCACGCCGACGTCGGTGGCCTGGGCCGACAGCACGACGGCCACGAGCAACTCGAACGGCGTGGTGTAGGCAAGCTCGGTGGTCGGGTGCGGATTGGGCTCGCGCAGCCGCGTGAACAACTCGGTGACATCGGCGCGCTTCACTTCGTTTGCGCCGCCTGCGCCTTGGCCTTGGCCCGGGCCAGCGCCTCGGCCACCGGATTGCGCGCGCTGCCGCCGTCGACGGCCGCCTTGCGCTCGGCGAGTTCGGCGGCGCGCTCGTCGCGTTCGCGCTGCAGGCGCGCCTCGCGGCGCTGGAAGTGCGCGCGGGCGGCGTCGGCGTGGGCGGGGTCATTGGCCTGCGCAGCCGGCATCGACACCAACTCGATGCAATCGACCGGACAGGCGGCGACGCAGAGCTCGCAGCCGGTGCAGTCGTCGGCCACCACCGTGTGCATGAGCTTGGGCGCGCCGATGATGGCGTCCACCGGGCAGGCCTGGATGCACTTGGTGCAGCCGATGCAGTCGCGTTCGACGATGCGGGCCAATAGGCGCGGGTGCTCGACGCCGTTGTCCGGATTCAGTGGCAGCACCGGTACGTCGAGCAGGGCGGCCAGCTTGGCGATCCCCTCCGCGCCGCCGGGCGGGCACTGGTTGATTGGCGCCTCACCGCGCGCGATGGCTTCGGCGTAGGGTCGGCAGCCGTGGTAACCGCATTGGCCGCATTGGGTTTGCGGCAGCAGGGCATCGATGCGGTCGGCGAGCGTCATGGCCCGCTCAGCGTACGGTGGCGCCCGGTTGTGCGCCTTGATCTGCGTCCAGCAGGTAGAGGTCCGCGCCGCCGCTGCCGGCAGAGAGAATCATGCCTTCGGACACGCCGAAGCGCATCTTGCGTGCGGCCAGATTGGCAATGAACACCACGTTGCGTCCGACCAGTCTCGCCGGTTCGGAATAGGCCGCGCGGATGCCGGAGAAGATCTGCCGCTTGCCCAGCACGCCGGCATCGAGTTCGAAGCGCAGGAGCTTGGTCGAACCTTCCACGGCCTCGCAGACCAGCACCTTGCCAATGCGCAGGTCGAGCGCGGCGAAATCGTCGATGCTGATCTCGGCCGCCGGGCCGGTGGCGTCATGTGTCGACGCTGGTGCTGATACTGGCACCTTGTCAGCGGACGTGGCGACCTTGGTGTCGGCTGCGGTGGCGGTCGCTGCGGCGCCGTGGTCGGAGCCCAGCGATTCCTTCGACGCCTCGATCATGGCGGCAATGCGCTTGGGATCGACCCGTACCAGGAGCGGCTTGAACTCACCTACGACATGGCCAAAGAGCTCGCGCCGCGCGTCGTCGAAATCCGCGATCGGCGCGGCCAGGAACTGCTCGGCCGAGGCCACGCTGGCCGGCAGGATGGGCTTGAGCAGCCCGGAGAGCAGGCGGAAGGCGCTCAGCGCCAGCGTGCACACCTGCTGCAGTCCGTCCTCGCGCGCCGGGTCCTTGGCCAGTTGCCATGGCGCCTTGGCGGCGATATAGGCGTTGACCGCATCGGCCATGAGCACGAAGCGCCGTGTGACCTCGGAGAAATCACCGTCCGCATACAGCTGCTCGATGCCTTCATAGTGGCCGAGCAGGTCTTGCCACAGCCCGGCTTCGGCCGCATCGAAATGCCCGGCCAGCTTGCCGTTGAAATGCCTGTGCGCGAAGCCGGCAGTGCGGCTGGCGATGTTCACCCACTTGCCGACGAGGTGCGAATTGATGCGTTCCTCGAACGCCTTGAGGTCGAGATCCACATCGACCGGCGCGGCGCTGAGCATGGTGGCGAAGTAGTAGCGCAGGAACTCGGGGTTGATGCCGGCGTCGAGATAGGTGCGCGCCTGGATGAAGGTGCCGCGCGACTTGGACATCTTGGCGCCGTTGACCGTCAGGTAGCCGTTGACGTGCAGCGCCGTGGGTACGCGCATGTCCGCGCCGTGCAGCACGGCTGGCCAGAACAGGCCGTGGAAGTTGATGATGTCCTTGCCGATGAAGTGGTGCATCTCGGCCGTGCTGTCGGTGCCGAGGAAGTCGTCGAACTCGAGGCCGGTGCGGTCGCACAGGGCCTTGAAGCTGGCCAGGTAGCCGATGGGCGCGTCCAGCCAGACATAGAAGAACTTGCCCGGCGCGTCGGGGATGGGGAAGCCGAAATAGGGCGCGTCGCGCGAGATGTCCCAATCCTTCAGGCCACCGTCCAGCCATTCCTTCAGCTTGGCCGCCACGCTGGCATGCATCACCGGCTGGCCGGCCGTGTACTTGCCGGCAAACCAGTCGCGCAGCAGCTGCTCGGACTTGCCCAGCTCGAAGAAGTAGTGCTCGGAATCGCGCAGCACCGGCGTGGCTCCGGACATCACCGAGCGCGGCTCGATCAGGTCGGTGGGCGCGTAGGTGGCGCCGCAGTGCTCGCAGTTGTCGCCGTACTGGTCGGGCGTGCCGCACTTCGGGCAGGTGCCCTTGATGTAGCGGTCCGGCAGGAACATCTGCTTTTCCGGATCATAGAGCTGCTGGATGCTGCGTTTGGCGATGAGTCCGCGGTCGCGCAGGCGGCCGTAGATCAGCTCCGCCAGCTCGCGGTTTTCCGGCGAGTGCGTGGTGTGGTACTGGTCGTAGCTGAAGTGGAAATCGGTGAAGTCGGCTTCGTGGCCTTGGCGGATTTCGGCGATGAACGCCTCGGGCGTCTTGCCGGCCTTCTCGGCGGCCAGCATGATCGGCGTGCCGTGGGCGTCGTCGGCGGCGACGAAGTGCACCTCGTTGCCCAGCATGCGCTGCGCGCGCGCCCAGATGTCAGTCTGGATGTAGCCCAGCATGTGGCCCAGGTGCAGCGGGCCGTTGGCATAGGGCAGGGCGTGGGTGACGAGTAGGCGACGCATGGCGGACCGCTGGTTTTGGTGACCTGGCATTATGCCATGGCCGCCCAAACCCCCTGGCTGGCGCGACGGGCAGGCGGGTTATTCCACGCGTTCCCAGGTCTGCGTGCGGCCGAGCAGGCTGAAGCCGATGTAGCCGTGCACCTCGAGGTTCTGGCCACCGTTGGTGACTTTCAGGCTCACCTTGTAGGTCTTGCCATTCTTGGGGTCGAGGATGCGGCCACCATCCCATGTGTCTCCGTCCTGGGTGACGCCGGTCATGATGACCATGCCGACCAGCGGCTGGCCCTTGCGCGCATCCGTGCACCTGGCGCACACCGGATGCTCGCCATCGCGGGCGATGTCGTCGGGCGTGCGGTTCAGCAGTTCCAGGATCTTGCCTTCGAGCTGACCGTCCTGGTCGGTGATCTCTACGATCGATTTGGCCTGATTGGTGGCGTCGTCGATCGTCTTCCACTTGCCGACCGGACTGTCGTTGGCCGCCAGCGCGGACCCGGACCAGAGCAGGGCGATGCCGATCAGCACGATCCAGGTGGGGGATTTCATGGGTGGGCTCCGGTTGGCGACCTGTCAGGCAGCCTGCCCATTAATGTCCCCACGGTCAAGTTGCAATGCAGGCCATGACCCGCCCGATGGGCGTGTGGCGTGCAGCGCCGGAGCCTTGGTCCGGCGCTGGCCCGGCTTACGATCCAGAGGGGATCAGGATGAAGTCAGTCTGCCGTCCGTCCAGGAAGGTGACCTTGCTGCCGTCGAAATACGCGTCTTCCTCCTGGCGGAACTCCACCTTCTGGTTGTCCCATTCGGGGACGCCCTTGAAGGCGCGCAGCTCGATCGACCAGGTGATGTTGGCGTGCACCGGGTATTCACCGCGCGCGTCGTCGCCCCGCTGGTTGTCGGCCATGCCGATCGATGAGCCGGCGCCGTGGCCGTGGAAACCGATCGGGTGTGAATAGATGTTGGCATCGAGTCCGTTGTCCTTGGCCTTCTTCAGCGCGGCGAGGAGGATCGAGTTGCCGCTGGCATTGGCCTTGAACGAGGACAGCAGCGCATCCTGCACGCCGTTGACCGCCTTCAGGCCGGCCTTGAGCCCCGCCGGCGCGTCGGTCTCGCCCGGCTTCAGCACATAGGCGTGTTCCTGGGTGTCGGTGTTGAGGCGCAGGTAGGTGATGCCGAAGTCGGTCCACAGCAGGTCGCCCGGCTCGATCACGGTGTCGCCTTCCAGGTAACCCTTGGCGCCCTTGCGCTGGACGCCAACCGAGGGCTGGAACCAGGTGTCGATGCCGAGGTTGGCCATGCGCTGGCGCAGGTGCCAGACCACGTCGTCGGTGGTGGTCTGGCCCGGCGTGATCACCTTGCGCGAGAACGCCTCCTGGATCAGCGCATGGGCGATACGCACGATGCCTGGGTAGATCCTGAGCTCGGTGGGCGTGCGCGTTTCCAGCCAGCCCACCGCCAGGCGTTCGCCGGAGACGACGCGCGGGCGGTACTTCTCGGGCAGCGCGGCCATCATCTCCTTGTACTGGCTGAGCGTCATGCCGTCGGCGAAGGCGAACATGTCCGAGGTGTTGATGGCAATGTTGGCCGGGTCGCGGGCGGCGACGATGTCGGCGACAGCCTTCCACTGGTCGGGCTGCTGGTCCGGATTCCACGCGCCCTTGAACAGGCCGCCGAGGCCATAGCGGCTGACCGTCAGGCGCTCGATGGGCTTGTTGTCACCCGGGTTGTAGAAGACGAGGATGGTGCGGCGACGGGCGTGCATGCTCTCGGCGTTGAGCATGGTGGCGATCACCGGCTCCTCGAAATACTCGCGAGCCATCACGATCCACATGCTGGCGTGGTTGTCGCGCATGAGTTTCGGCACCACGGTGTCCAGGCGCTCGGCCAGGAT
>JAFKMZ010000085.1 GCA_017305055.1 Lysobacterales bacterium | reverse complement strand
CTGCAGAAAAGTTTCCGCACGCGCCAGGTGGTGCGCGATTTCGCCTTCGCCATCGACGAGGGCGAGGTCGTCGGCCTGCTGGGGCCGAACGGCGCCGGCAAGACCACCTGCTTCTACATGGTGGTGGGCCTGATCGCTGCCGACGCAGGCAGCATCACCCTGGACGAGCACGACATCACCGGGCTGCCGATGCACAGCCGGGCGCGCCTGGGCATCGGCTACCTGCCGCAGGAGCCCTCGGTGTTCCGCCGGCTCAGCGTCGCCGACAACATCATGGCAGTGCTCGAGCTGCGTCCAGGCCTGGGCGACAAGCAACGACGCGAGGAGCTGGCCAGCCTGCTCGCCGAGCTCAAGATCGAGCATATTGCCGGGCAAAAGGGCATCAGCCTGTCCGGCGGCGAGCGGCGCCGGGTGGAGATCGCCCGTGCGCTGGCCGCCAGTCCGCGCTACATGCTGCTGGACGAGCCGTTTGCCGGCGTCGACCCGATCTCGGTGGGAGAAATCCAGCGCATCGTGCTGCACCTGCGCGACCGCGGCATCGGCGTGCTGATCACCGACCACAACGTGCGCGAGACCCTCGGCATCTGCGACCACGCCTACATCCTCAACGAAGGCGCGGTGCTGGCGCGAGGCTCCCCCCAGGAGATCCTCGCTGACGACCGGGTGCGCGAGGTCTACCTCGGCCACGAGTTCCACCTCTGAGAGGGCGATGGGGTCGAGGACAAATGGCGCTGACGCAAGCACGAGCGTCCACTTCGTCCTTCCCGCGAAGGCGCATTGCCGCGCGGGACGCTTCCGGAACCGCCCTCGCCCCATCCGCGGCATCGCCCCGGCGTCGTTCCCGCTGCCCCCTATGGCCGCTGCCGGAGGCACGGGTTAGGATTACCCCATGCCCCCGCAACGAAAGTTGGCATGAAACCCGCTATACAAATTCGTATCAACCAGCAACTGGCCCTGACGCCGCAACTGCAGCAGGCGATCCGCCTGTTGCAGTTGTCGCAGCTGGAACTCGAGGCTGAACTGCGCCAGATCGTCGAGGGCAACCCCATGCTGGAGCTCGGCGAGGACCAGGAGGATGCCGAGCCCGAAGCGGAGGCCATCGAGCGCGAGCATGACGACGAGCTGTACGCCGCGGCCCCGGCGGCCAGCAGCACCAGCAGCGCCAGCGTCGACGACGTCCCCGACAACACCGGGGAATGGGCCGACGGCGGCGGCGAGGTCGAGACTCCGGTCGACTTTGCCGGCGGTGGCGTGGCGGCCAGCGGGAACTACGCCGACGAGGATTTCGAGCCGCAGAACGCCGCCGCCGAAACGCTGCAGCAGCACCTGCTGTGGCAGCTCAACATGGCCGGCTTCAGCGCCCGCCAGCAAGCCATTGCCACGGTGCTGATCGACGCCTTGAATCCGGATGGCTATCTCCAGGGCGGCCTGGAGCCGGTGCTCGCCGCGCTGCCCGCCGAGTTCGCGGTCAGTGTGGCCGAGATCGAGGCGGTGCGCCGCCAACTGCAGGGCTTCGACCCGCTGGGCGTCGGCAGCCTGGACCTGCAGGATTGCCTGCGCATGCAGCTCACGCAATTCGCCGTCGACACGCCACAGCGCGACCTGGCCATCCGCCTGGTGGACAGCGAGCTGGAGCTGCTGGCCCGCAACGACATCGCGCGCCTGGCGCGCAAGCTGCATGCGAGCGAGGAGGACACGGCCACAGCCGCGCAGCTGATCCGCAGCCTCAACCCGCGCCCCGGTGCGACCATCGATACCGCGCCGGTGGAATACGTCGCCCCGGATGCCTACGCCAGCAAGCACGGTACGCGCTGGTTGGTCAGCCTGAATCCCGATTGCCAGCCCCGGCTCGGCCTGAACCAGCATTACTGCGGATTGATCGCCAAGGCCCGCGGCCAGGACGCCAGCTGGATGCGTGGCCAGCTGCAGGAAGCCCGCTGGCTGATCAAGAGCCTGGAGTCGCGGGCGGAAACCCTGCTCAAGGTCGCCTCCGAGATCGTGCGCAGGCAGAGCGCCTTCCTCGACTATGGCCCGGAGGCGATGCATCCACTGGTATTGCGCGAGGTCGCCGAGGAGGTCGGCATGCACGAGTCGACCATCTCCCGGGTCACCACGCGCAAGTACCTGCATACCCCGCGCGGCACCTTCGAGCTCAAGTACTTCTTTTCCAGCGGGGTATCCACCGAAGATGGCGGCAACGCCTCGGCCACCGCGATCCAGGCCATGCTGCGCAAGCTCATCGATGCCGAGGATCCGCGCAAGCCGTTGTCCGACCAGAGCCTGTCCAAGACGCTGCACAGCCGCGGCATCCAGGTCGCGCGCCGCACCGTGGCCAAATACCGCGAGGGCCTGCGCATCCCCAGTTCCAGCGAACGCCAGCGGGCGCGCTGAGGCTTGCCGCAGCGGATGGGGAA
Source organism: Lysobacterales bacterium (assembly GCA_017305055.1). Classification (GTDB taxonomy): domain Bacteria; phylum Pseudomonadota; class Gammaproteobacteria; order Xanthomonadales; family Rhodanobacteraceae; genus Rhodanobacter. The sequence continues at coordinate 16,177 of JAFKMZ010000085.1, read as the reverse complement.
CTTGACAACGCCTGTGCGGTTCTCATGATCAGATGCAGTTCGGTGACATACGGCAGGCGTTGACCTGGTCGATGCCTGCCAGACCGCCGCGCAATGCGGCAACGCAGCACCAAAGGAGGCGCATCCATGCAATTCCAGCTCAGCGGCCAGCAGATCGAAGTAACCCCCGCCTTGCGTGAGCACGCCACAGGCAAGCTCGACCGCCTGCTCCGGCTCGACGACAAACTGCTCAGCCTCGCCATCGTGTTGACGATGGACAGCGGCCGCCAGCGCGCCGACGGCACGCTTACCGCCACGGGGACGGCGTTCCACGCCTCGGCCATGGAGGCGGACATGTATGCGTCAATCGACGTCCTGTTCGACAAGCTCGCCGCACAGCTGCACAAGTACCGGGACAAGGTGGCCGACAAGCGCCAGCGCGAGACGCGCCAGGAACGCGAATACGGCTGAGCGACGACGCTCGCGGCCCGCCCCTGGTGGCGGGCCGCGCGGCGGCTCCGGACGCCGGTGGCGTGGCCCGGCACCCGGCGGGCCCTGCCGCAAGCTGGCACAATAGGGCCCGCGCGGAACGCTGCGAACCGCGCGGCATGAGGACCCCGGCTTGGATCGGATCAGCGCGCGACAGCTGTTTGACAGCGCCCATGAACGCATGGCGCTGCGTTGGGTATCCGGCATGCGCGGCGAAACCCGGGTCCTGGAGCCAGGCGTGGCGCGCAAGCGGCGTCCGTCGCTGATCGGCTACCTCAACGTCATCTACCCGAACAACATCCAGATCATCGGCTCGGAGGAACTGAGCTTCCTGGACGGGCTGGATTCGCGGCAACGCTGGGAAGTCCTGCACAAGATCGTCGCCCACCAGCCTGCGGCCCTGATCATCACCAAGGACCAGCCGATTCCCTCGGACCTGCGCGACGTGGCCGACGAGACCGACACACCGCTGTGGTCGAGCGAGAAGCGCGGCCACGAGCTGCTGACCTACCTGCAATACCACCTGGCGCGCCAGCTCGCGGCCAAGACCACGCTGCACGGCGTGTTCCTGGAAGTGTTTTCGATCGGCGTGCTGATCACCGGCGACGCCGGCTCGGGCAAGAGCGAACTGGCGCTGGAACTCATCACCCGCGGCCATCGCCTGGTGGCCGACGACGCCACCGAGTTCACCCTGATCGCCCCGGACCTGATCGACGGCGCCTGCCCCGAGCTGCTGCAGGACCTGCTGGAGGTGCGCGGCCTTGGCGTGCTCAACATCCGCCAGATGTTTGGCCACATGTCGGTGAAGGCGTCCAAATACCTGCGCCTCATCATCCACCTGAAGCCACTGCGCGAAGGCGACGAGAACGACGCGGACGCGATGACGCGCTTTACCGGCGACGTCGGCCAGCGCGAGATCTTCGATGTCGTCATCCCGCTGATCACCCTCCCGGTCGCTTCCGGCCGCAACCTGGCGGTGCTGGTGGAGGCGGCCGTACGCAACCACGCCCTGAAAAGCCAGGGGATCGACCCGGCGCAATCCTTCATCGACCGCCAGGCGTGCCACCTGCGCCGACTGCCACCGTGGTGACCCCCATGCCGAGCACCGAGCCCACCTCTCCCATCCCGCCAGCGGAGGCCGACGAAACCCACCTGGTGGTGCTCACCGGCGTGTCCGGTGGCGGCAAGACCGTGGCCCTGCGTACACTGGAGGACCTGGAGTTCTTCTGCGTCGACAACCTGCCTTCCGCCCTGCTCCCGCACCTGGTCGGCGCCGTGGTGCAAGGTGGCGACGGGGCGCATCGCCACATCGCCGTGGGGATGGACGTACGCACCCGTGGCACCGACCTGGCAAACATGCCGAGTGTGCTGTCGGACCTCGCCGCCACCGGGGTCAAACTGCACCTGATCTTCATCGACTGCAGCGACGCGATCCTGATCAAGCGCTTTTCCGAGACGCGTCGGCGCCACCCATTGGCCGCGCGCGGCCTGTCGCTTGGCGACGCCATTGCCGCCGAGCGCAAGCTGCTGCGGCCACTGATGGCCATTGCCGACAAGGTGATCGACTCGAGCAACCTCAACGTGCACCAGCTGCGGCGGCTGATCGCCACCGATTACGCGCAGGCGACCAAGGGCGTCACGCTGATGTTCCAGTCGTTCGCGTTTCGCCGCGGCCTGCCCCCGGATGCGGATTTCGTGTTCGACGCACGCTGCCTGCCCAACCCGCACTGGCAGGCTGCATTGCGCCCGCTGTCGGGCAAGGACGCGCCCGTACGCGAGTTTCTCGAGGCGGCGCCGCTGGTCGGGGAGTACTTCGACGATACCGTGCGCTGGCTCGACGCGTGGCTGCCACGTTTCGAGGCGGACGACCGCAGCTACCTGACCGTCGCCATTGGCTGCACCGGCGGCCGGCACCGCTCGGTGTATCTGGTGGAAAAGCTCGCCGCCCACTATCGTGGCCAGCGCGAAGGCGTGCTGACCTTCCACCGGGAACTGGAGTAGAGCGCATGCGGCGTGAACCACTTGCAGGCCTCCACGCGGGTGCGCCAGCTTGAGCGTAGGCGTGCTGCTGATGACACATGAAGCCGTGGGCAAGGCGCTGATCGGCGCCGCCCACCACGTCATGCCGCGCCTGCCCTTGCGCGTGGAGGCGGTGGAGATCGCTCCCGGCGCCGACCCGGAACTGATGCGCCGGGCCACTGCCCAGCACGCGCGCCAGCTCGACCACGGCGACGGCGTCCTGGTGCTGGCCGACCTGTACGGCGCCACACCCTGCAACATCGGCTTGTCCCTGGCCGACCTCGGTGTGCACCTGCGCTGCGTATCGGGGCTCAACCTGCCCATGCTGCTGCGCGTATTGAACTATGCGGAAAAGCCGCTGGACGAGTTGGCCGACATCGCCGCCAGCGGTGGTCGTGGAGGCATCCTGATCGACCATGCTTGAGCAGCAGATCACCGTCAGCAACCGGCTCGGCCTGCACGCGCGCGCATCGGCCAAGCTCGTGCAACTGGTGCACGGCTTCAAGTCGACAGTGTGGCTGGTCAGGGACAACCGCGAGGTCAACGCGCAAAGCATCATGGGCGTGATGCTGCTGGCGGCCGGACCCGGCACGACGCTGACCGTGCGTGCGGACGGCCCGGACGCGGCGCAGGCGATGGAAGCGGTGCTCGCGTTGTTCGCGCGCAATTTCGACGAGGGCGCCTGACATGCTCCGCCTCCCGCCCCCGCCCCCGCCCCCGCCCTCCTCCCCTGTCTTTCGTGGAACCCCACTGGCGGACAGTTCCCTTGTCCCGCTTTGCGCCTATCCGATTAGGAGCTTTCGTGCGCTGCAGGCGCACGAAACGCTTTTGATTCAAAAGCAATCAAACGCATCGGGCGCGGGCCGGCGACCACGTGCGCAAAAGCAGATGGCGCAAGCCATCGTCATCGGGAGCGCCGCGCCATGAGGCAGGTGCTTGGCGGCACCGTGGCGGCCCGGGGCATGGCCCTCGGCCGCGCGCGGCTCGCGCAACCCAGTCGCTACGCCGTGGATACCCGGCCGCTGGCCGACGACGAGGTCGAAGCCGAGTGGCAGATGCTCGAGCGCGCCCTGGAAACCGCGCGCCAGGAACTGCGCGAGCTGCGCGAGAAACTCACCGGCACGCTGGCGCGGGAGGTCAACGAGTTCATCGACGCACACAGCCTGCTGCTGGACGATGCCGAGCTGCTGCGCGGCCTGGAAGACATGGTGCGGGTCGGCCGCTACCGACCCGGTGCGGCGCTGAAGAAGCAGCGCGAACGCCTGTCGGCCGCGTTTGCCGCCATGGACGACCCTTATCTGCGCAGCCGCAAGGAGGACGTCGAGCAGGTCATCAACCGCGTCATCGCCGCGCTGCAGCGCCAGACCAGCCCGGAAGAACGCAAGCTGGCGGCACGCGTCGGCGAGATCCTGGTCGCCGACTCCATCGCCCCAGCCGACATGGCGCAGCTGGCGGGCAGCGGCCTGCTGGGCGTGGTGGCCAACGCGGGCAGCGCCTATTCGCACAGCGCCATCCTGGCGCGCAGCCTGGGCCTGCCGATGCTGGTCGGCGCCCGCGACGCGCTGTCGTCGATCCACGACGATGACCTGATCATGCTCGACGCCGAGCGCGGCGAAGCCGTGGTGCACCCCGCCGCGCAGGACCTGACCCGCTACCGCAGCTGGCAGCGGGGGTTGGCAGCCGAAGGCCGGCGCCTGGCCACCCTCGCCAACCAGGCCACGCGCACCCGCGATGGCGTCAGCATCCGACTGCTGGCCAACGCCGAATCCCCGGCCGACATCGCCATGGCGCGCGCCCGCGGCAGCGACGGCATCGGCCTGCACCGCACCGAGTTCCTGTTCCTCAAGCACAAGCGGCCGCCCGCGGAGGACGAGCAGTTCAACGCCTATCGCGACCTGGTGCTGGGCATGGGCGGCGCGCCAGTCACCATCCGCACGCTCGACCTGGGCGCTGACAAGGCGGATGCGGCGGGCCTGGCCATGCGCGGCGAGGACAACCCGGCGCTGGGGCTGCGTGGCGTGCGCCTGTCATTGCATTACCCGGCGGTGTTTTCCACCCAGATTCGCGCCATCCTGCGCGCCGGCTGCTACGGGCCCGTGCGTGTGCTGGTGCCGATGGTGAGCCAACCCGACGAGCTGCTCGCGGTGCGTGCGTTGTTCAACCTGGCCCGCGAGGAACTGCGGCAGGAAAACGTCGACCTGCCCGAGCGCATGCCGCTCGGCGCCATGATCGAGGTGCCGGCGGCGGCCATCAATGTGCGGGCGCTGCTCGAGCACGCCGACTTCCTGGCCATCGGCACCAATGACCTGGCCCAGTACGTGCTGGCCGCCGACCGCAACAACGACGCGCTGGGCGACATCTACAACCCGCTGCAACCGGCCTTGCTGCACCTGATCGCGCATGTCATCAGCTGCGCGCGGCGCGCCGGCAAGCCGGTGAGCCTGTGCGGCGAGATTGCCGGCGACGTCGGCTTCACCGCCCTGCTGCTCGCGCTCGGGCTGGAGGAGTTCAGCATGCACCCGGCGCAGATCCTGCAGGTGCGCGACCGCATGGCCACGCTCGACCACGCGCGTCTGCGCCGCCACGCGCGGCGATTGCTGCGCGCACCTACGCACGAGGCGGTGGCGCAACTGCTGGACGAGATCGTCGCCGACGCGTCCGCGCCACCGCAGCCGGCCGACGAGGCCGGCTGAGCGTTCCCGGCCGGCGGCCTGGGTCTGGGCGATCGCTACCTCGCGCGCTCCTGGACACCGAGGCTGCGCAGGAAGGTGTCGAGCAGCTCACCGCGGTATTTCTGCCGATGCAGCAGCAGCGCCAGCTGCCGGCGCAGATCGAGGAACGGCGTCTTCAACGCCTTCAGCCGGCCAGCCGCGAGCGCGTCCTCGACCGCGATCCTGGGCAGGCAGGCAATGCCCAGCCCAGCCACCACGACCTGCTTGATGGCCTCGATCTGGTCCAGCTCCAGCACCGTCTGCCCGGGCGGCAGCCGGGCCAGGGCCCGTTCGCTGATGGCCCGCGTGGCCGAGCCGCGCTCGCGCAGCACCCAGCGGGCGCCGGCGAAATCGACGGCGGCAAGGCGGCGCCGGCGCGCCAGCGGGTGGTCCGGCGCCACACAGACGACGAGCTGGTCGTCGCGCCAGGGACGTACTTCCAACAGCGCGTGCACCACCGGACCTTCGACACATCCGACGTCCAGGGCGTGCTCCAGCACGCCGGCGGCAATGCGCTCGGTGTTCGCCACGCGCAGGCGGATGGAGACCTGCGGATGTGCGCGCACGAAGGCGCCGAGCAGCTCACCCACGCGGTAATTGCCCACGGTATTGCTGGTGCCGATGTGCAATTCCCCACTCAGCACATGGCTGTCCTGCGCGGCACGCCGGCCGAATTCGGCATGCCGGTCCAGCAGCTCCCTGGCCAGCGGCAGCAGTTCGCGGCCGCGCGCATTCAAGCTCAGGCGGCCACGCTCGCGCGTAAACACCGGGCTGCCCAGTTGGCGCTCCATCTGCGCCAGCGCCATGCTCGCCGCGGGCTGGCTGAGATGCAGGTTGTCCGCCGCGCGCCGCACACTGCCGTGCAAGGCCACTTCGGCAAAGACTTCGAGCTGGCGCGGGCTGATGCTGGTCATCCAGATTGATTATACGTTCAATAAGTAATTGAAATTTTTATTTATGCCATGGCCTGCGCACAATACCCGCTTTCGCCAGGCCCGCGCATGTCTTCCCCATCGCTCACGACATCCCCGCAGCAAGCGTCGCGCTGGGTGCTCGCTCCCGGCATCGTGCTGGCAACCGGGATCGGCGCCCTGGCGCTGGTCCTGGGAAAAGCCGCCCCGCTGATTGGCGGCCCGGTGATCGGCATCGTGCTCGGCATGGTGATACGCAATACGCTCGCCCTGCCCGCCAGCTACGGCCCCGGGGTCGCCTTCGCCAGCAAGAAGATCCTGCAATGGTCGATCATCGCGCTCGGCTTCGGGCTGAGCCTGGACCAGGTGGTGAAGACGGGCTTCGAATCGCTGGCGGTGACCCTGGTCACCATGAGCGTGGCGTTCCTCACCGCCTGGCTGCTCGGGCGCTGGCTGCACGTGCACGGCAAGCTGGCGATCCTGATCGGCGTGGGCACAGCGATCTGCGGCGGTTCGGCCATTGCCGCCACCACGCCGATCATCCGCGCCGACGAGCACGACACCGCGTTCGCGATCTCCACCATCTTCCTGTTCAACGTGATCGCCGTGCTGCTGTTCCCGCTGCTCGGCCACCTGCTGCAGATGAGCGACCTGGGCTTCGGCCTGTGGGCCGGCACCGCGATCAACGACACTTCATCGGTGGTGGCAGCCGGCTACAGCTACAGCAAGACGGCAGGCGATTTCGCCACCATCGTCAAGTTGACCCGGGCCACGTTGATCATCCCGGTGTGCCTGGTTCTGGCGATGCTGGTCGCCGCGCGCGAGCGGCGCTCCGCGCAGGTTGCTGGTGGCAGCGCCAACTTCAGCCTGGGCAGGATCTTCCCCTGGTTCATCCTGTGGTTTGCCGTGGCTTCCGCGCTGCGCACCGTCGGGCTGATTCCGCCTGCGATCCAGCCCGCACTGCATGCGGCCGCGGAGTTCCTGATCATCGTGGCGCTGACCGCAGTGGGCTTGTCGGCCGATGTCCGACGCATGATCTCCAGCGGCGCCCGGCCGATCCTGCTCGGCCTCGGCACCTGGGTCGCCGTCGCGCTCAGCAGCCTGGCCGTGCAATACCTCGGCCACCAGCTGTAGGCCAGCTTCGCCGGGACTCCCTCCCCGACAGCCATCCAGACGGCTACCGCACAAGTGCTCCCTCTCCCGCTACGACTTCACCGTCGGGGGAGAGGGTCGGGGTAAGGGGCAGCTCTTGCCTCAGCGCGCGTGCTGCTCGGCCAGGGTCAAGGCCACCTTGTCGCGCAGGTATACCGGCAGGGCCAGCTCTGGTGCCACCGCGCGACCAGCCTGGTATTCGCGAACGGCCAACTCGGCCACGCGCGCCGCCTGTGGATAACGCGCGCCTTCGGCGCTGCGCAGGCGATCGCCCAGCATGGGCGCCAACACGTCGGCATAAGTGGCCCAGCCGCTGCCGACCACGCGCCATGCCAGCGCCTCCGGCAACTGCAACCGGCCCGGCTCGAGGACGCATTCGGGCATCAGCTCGACCAGCCCGCCCCGGGCATCGTGCCGGTACGCGCCGGCATAGATCTCACCCATGCGGGCATCGATCACTGCCAGGATCGCCGCGTCGTCAAGCGCCGCGTCGTCGACTTCCGCCTCCAGCGCCAACGCCGCCAGGGACGACACCGCCACGACCGGCAGGTCCAGCGCCAAGGCCATGCCTTGCGCCAGCGCCACGCCGATGCGCACGCCGGTGAAGGCACCGGGGCCGCGCCCCACCGCAATGGCGTCCAGCGCCGTACGCGCCAGGCCGGCCTCGGCGAGCAGCGCGTCGGCCATCGGCAGCGCCAGTTCGGTATGGCGCCGCGGCGCCAACTCGCTGCGCACCAGGAGTTCGTCGCCGTGGACCAGCGCGACCGAGCAGGCTTCAGTAGTGGTTTCAAGCGCAAGCAGATTCATGGCCACCCATGATAGCGGCTGGCGGTACCTGCCCGGCACCCGAATTCGGCTCAACCGTGGTCCGGATCGACCGGCGCATCGGCGAAGAAGGCCTGCACGTCGGCAAGCTCCTGGGTGCGCGGCATGGGCGGCAGGCTGGCCAGGAACAGCTTGCCGTAACCCCTGCTGGACAGGCGCGGGTCGCACAGCACCAGCACGCCGCGGTCGTGCCGGTCGCGGATCAGCCGGCCGACGCCCTGCTTGAGCGCGATGACCGCGCTCGGCACCTGCCAGCCCATGAACGGGTTGACGCCGGACTGCTCCAGCGCCGCGAGGCGCGCGGCCAGCACCGGATCGTCGGGCGCGGCAAACGGCAACTTGTCGACCAGCACGACGCTCAAGGCCTCGCCGGCCACGTCCACACCTTCCCAGAAACTCGCTGCGCCAAGCAGCACGCCATGCCCGCTGGCGCGGAACGCCTCGAGCAGGCGCGAGCGCGGTGCGCTGCCCTGGACGAACAGCGGCCATGGCACGTTGCCCTGCAGCAACCCGGCGGCCTGGCGCAGCGCACGATGCGAGGTGAACAAAAGGAACGCCCGACCGCCAGATGCCTGCAGCACCGGCAATGCGGCGGCGATCACGGCGACCGTGTAGTCCGGAGCACGCGGATCGGGCAGCTGCGGCGGCAGGTAGCACAGGCCCTGCCGTGCATAGTCGAACGGGCTGGCCAGCAGCAGGGTGCGCGGGGCATCCAGGCCCAGCTGGCGGTTGAAGTGCTCGAAACTGCTGCCAATGGAAAGCGTCGCCGAGGTATGGATCCACGCCGCGTGCGTGCGCTCGCGCAAGGCGCGCATCGGCGCGGCCAGGTCCAGCGGGGTGACGTGCAGGACGAAGCCGTGCGGCGATTGCTCGTACCAGCGCACGTCCGCCGCGGGCGCTGCCTGCTCCTTGTCATGGAGCGGTGCATCGTCGACCGGTATGCCGTCGTCATCCGCGTCACCCGTCGCCGCCGCGGCGGTGACCTGGTCCAGGCGCGCTGCCAAGGACGCGGCGCGTTCGTCCAGGTTGGCCAGCCCGCGCGAACGCTCGGCCTGGCCGTGCAATGCAGCGCGCAGTCCCCGCAAGGCGGTGCAGGTCTCGTCCAGTGCCTGCGCCACTTCCGCGTGGGCAAGCAGCGCCGGCACCGGGCCGCGTGCGGGCAGGCCACGCAAGGCCAGGCGCAGGCGCCGTTCGGCAAGCTGCAAGGCCTGCACAGGGTCGAGCAGCAGGCTGATGGCGCCACTCACCCCGGCACATTCGGCCACGGCATCCCGCGCCAGCTCGGCCAGCTGCCGCGCGCTTACGCTGCGCGAGAAGAACTGCGCGGCCAGCTCGGGCAGCTGGTGTGCCTCGTCCAGGATGAAGGCGGCGGCGTTGGGCAGGATCTCGCCAAAGCCATCCTGCTTGAGCGCGAGATCGGCAAACAACAGGTGATGGTTGACCACCACCACGTCTGCCTCCTGCGCCTCGCGGCGGGCCTTGAACACATGGCACTGGTCGAAGAACGGGCATTCCGCGCCCAGGCAGTTTTCCGCGGTGGAGGTCACCCGCGGCCACAGCGGCGAGGACTCCGGCACCTCGGTGCATTCGGCGCATTCGCCGCGCACGGTGCGCGCGGCCCAGGCGCGGATGGCCGCGAGTTGCCCGAGCTGCTCGGGAGGCAAGGTGGCGCTGTCGGCCACGGTCTGCTGCAGGCGGTACAGGCACAGGTAGTTGGAGCGCCCTTTCAGCAGCGCGGTGCGCGGGTGCACGCCGAGCACGCCGCACACCCGCGGCAAGTCGCGGAAATACAGTTGGTCCTGCAGGGTCTTGGTGCCGGTGGAGATGATCACGCGCTCACTGGCCAGCAACGCCGGCACCAGGTAGGCGTAGGTCTTGCCGGTGCCGGTACCGGCCTCGGCCACCAGCGTCTCGCGCCCGGCAATCGCCTGTTGCACGGCCTGCGCCAGTTCCTGCTGCGCAGCGCGCGGGACGAAGTTCGGCAGCTCGCGCGCGAATGGCCCGTCGGCCCCGAGCAGTTGCCAGGGGTCATGCATGCCCACCTCATCGCGCATGGTCATCGCCGTGAGCGCGCGTCAGTACCGCGTGACCCCGGGCTTGTGGCAGGCTGCCACGGACTTGCGCGCGGCCGCGGCACCGGCGGCATCACGCGCCTGCAGCCGCATCTCCACCACGGTCTGCCAGTTGCGTGCGCAGAGCGAGCCCAGCTTGGGGCCGAGTGACCACGACTGGCGCGCCAGCGCCTCGGCCTGCGTGAAATCCTTCAGCCGGATCGCGACTTCGGCGCGGTCCTGGAGCAGGTCCGGGGCATCCGGATTCAACTTGAGCGCCTGGTCGAGCGTGGCCGCCGCCTGGTCGAAGTGGCCGGCCTGCTCCTCGCGCGCGGCGTCGCGTTGCAGGGCGGCGACACCGGGATCGACCACGCCATTGACCGTAATCACCGACTGCTCGCGCTCACCTGCGGCGTGGATCGCGGCCACCAGGTCGTAGCCCGGGACTGGCGGCTGTGGCGGCGGCGCGGGCGGCGGCGGTTGCGCGGCAAACCAGCCGCATCCGCTCACGGTGCCCAGCACGATCGATGCGACCAGCAGCGGACGCGCCGCCCGCCTTGCCAAACTGCTCATTGCTCCACCCCGTTGCCGGGCGCCGGCACGCGCCCACTGCTCGCTGGGCCTGCCGGCTGCGCCCCAATCCCAAACACCTGTTGCCAGAAACAGTTCTCGGCATCCGGCGACAAGGACCCGGCCACCACCGGCACCTCGATCGCTCCGGCGCATTGCGGGTCGATGCGCTTGCCATCGACCGGGTTGACCCAGGCCATCTCCAGCCCGTCGCCAGGCGCACTCGGCAACGGCCGCGTGGGCAGCCGGGCAAACAGCTCGCGCCAGGCACGCAGGGCACCGGTGGCGCCAAACAACGTGGTCGGCTTGTTGTTGTCGCGGCCCATCCAGAACACCGCCAGATGATCGGCGGTATAACCGGCAAACCAGCTGTCGCGCATGTCGTTGGTGGTGCCCGTCTTGCCGGCGGCGTGCAGCCAGGCCAGGCCGCTGTCGCCGATCGAATGCGCGGTGCCGTACACCGCCACCTGCTGCAGCGCCCAGGTGATCAGGCGCACGGCTTCCTGGTATTCGCCCTTGCCGCCCTGCACCTCGTAGCGCTTGATGGTGCGCCCGCTGCCGTCGAGCACGCCGCGCACCGCCAGCAGCGGCAGGGCATGACCGTCGGCGGCCAGGTACTGGTAGAGCTGGGCCACCTGCACCGGCGCCAGGTCGAGCGCGCCGATCAGCAGCGAGGGGCTGGGGTTGACGTTGGTGAGGCCGAACGACTCCAGGAACGCCTTGACCCGCGGCAAGCCCACGGCCAGGCCGAGGTGGATCGTGGCCAGGTTCCAGGAGTGCGCCAGTGCGTCGACCATCGGCACCTCGCCGTGCACCTGGTTGTCGTCGTTGTGCGGCGTCCACAGCGTGCCGTCCGGCTGGCGCATGCTGACCGGGGCGTCATCGAGCTGGGTGGCCAGGTTCCACTGCCCGGGCTGGGCCAGGGCCACCAGATAGACGAACGGCTTGATGGCCGAGCCGATCGGTCGTCGCGCGTCGAGCGCGCGGTTGAAACCGGGATCGGCGGCCACACGGCTGCCGACCACGGCCAGCACGCTGCCGCTGTGCGCATCGGTGACGACGCCGGCCGCCTGGATGCCGGCGCCGCGCTTGCCCAGGCTCTCCAGCGCGCCGCCCACTGCCTGCTCGGCATACAACTGGGCCGCCGGGTCCAGCGTGGTGAAGATCGAGAGCTTGCCCGCGCGCAGCGCCTCGTCGTCGAAGTCCGCGGTGATCTGCTTGCGCACCAGGTCCATGAACGCGGGGAAGCGGTCCTGCGGCAGGCGGCCATTGCCGATGACGTCCAGCGGCGCCGCCTGCGCCGCCTTGAGCTGGGCCGCGTCGATCAGGCCCGTGGTGTGGAACTCGCCCAGCACCACGTTGCGCCGCGCCAGCGCGCGCTCCGGGGCGCGGCGCGGATCGTAATAGCTTGGCCCCTTGACCAGGCCGACCAGCAGGGCAATCTCCTGCGGCCGCAGATCCTGCAGGCGACGGCCGAAATAAAACTCCGCGGCGGCCGCGAAGCCGTGCACGGCCTGCGCGCCCTGCTGGCCGAGGAAAACGTCATTGACGTAGGCCTCGAGGATGCGCCCCTTGTCGTAGTGGGCCTCGAGCAGGATCGCCATCAAGGCCTCGTTGATCTTGCGCGTGAAGGTCTGCTCGCGGCTCAGGAACAGGTTGCGCACCAGTTGCTGGGTCAGCGTGGAACCGCCCTGCACGGTGCGCCCGGCACGCAGGTTGGCAAACGCGGCGCGCGCGATGGCGCCAAAGTCGACCCCGATGTTGTGCTTGAAATTGCGGTCTTCCACTGCCTGCAGGCCACTGAGCAGCAGGGGCGGCACGTCGGCCAGGCGGACGAAGCGGCGTTCCTCCTGCTTGGCGCCATACAGCGTGGCGATGCGCGCCGGGTCGAGGTGGGCGGCGGCCAGCACCTTGTCGTCGACCGCATCGCGCACGGAGCGCACCACACCCTTGCCCAGCGTCACGCGGATGCGCCGTGGCGGTTCGCCGCCATCCGGACCGGCAAAGCCGCGCGAGGAGATGAGATAGCTTCCGCCCTTGGCGGTCCAGCTGCCACGCACCTCGCCGTGGCCGTCCTCGCTGTAGCCGGCAAAGGTCAGTTCCAGCTTCAACGCCGCCGGCGTCATGGGAACGTCCGCGGCCAGCAGCAGCGGCCGCGCGTACACCCGGGTGGGTACGGCAAACACCAGGTCGTTGAAGCGATCCTGCACGCGCTGGTTGAGCACCAGCACGTACGGCAGCACGAAGCCGAAGCCGAGGCCCAGCGCGATCCACGCCGGAATGCGCAGCCAGCGCCAGCAGCGCGACGCCATCGATCTGATGCGCTCGAGTGTCAGCAACGTCGAAAAACCCGGCAAGCCAGCCACCAATGATAGGGCCAGCCACCCGGCGCCCGGATGAACGGAACCGCGCACGTCGACGGGCGCGTGCTGTCCTTGGGCATTCCAGAGGTGACGCCGCTCAGGACGGCAGGCCCCATGTGGCGGCATCGGGTTGGAACGGCCGCGGCCGGATGCCGAGCAGCTGCTGCACCTCGGTGTTGTCGGCGACCTGGTCGAGTTGCAGGCGGCCGAGCGGTCCGCGCCAGCGTGGCAGCACGCCGCCGGCGCAGCGCAACAGCCACCGTGGCAGCGGCAACGGCACGCTGCGGCAGGGCACGCTGCCGCGCACCCGTGCCAGCATGTCCCGGGCCGGCAGGCGCTCACCGCCACCGATGGCCAGCACCCGGCCCGCCGCGTCCGGGCATTCCAGCGCGGCCAACATGGCCTGGGCCACGTCGTCGGCGTGCACCGGCTGGCGCAGGCCGCGTCCGGCAGGCAGCGGGAAGATTCGCGTGCGCGCGGCCCGCCGCGCCAGCGGGGTCAGGCTGCGATCCAGTCCGGCGCCGTAGATCAGCGTCGGCCGCAGCACGGTCCAGGCATAGTGGGCACGGTCGCAGGCCCGGGCCAGGGCCGCCTCGCCGGCCTGCAGCTGCTGCGCCAGCTCACGCTCGGCGGCGACGGCGGAAGCGCGCTTGGCCTCGACGCTCATCGAGCTCAACGCCACGACGCGTGGGCTGTGCTGCAGCGGCGTGCGCTCCAGCCAGGCCGCCAGGTCGGGCAGCGGGCCGCAGCACAGCACCGCCGACAGCGCCGGCACAGCGGGCACCCGATCCGGAAGCGCGCCCTGCAGCCAGGTCAGCTCCGCCGACGAGGTCCGCGGTCTGCGGCTGAGGGCCTGCACAGGCTCGCCGCTGGCGAGCAGGCGCGGCAGCAGGAAATGTCCGATCTGGCTGCTTGCGCCAAACACCAGTACGGCCATGCCGCCTCAGGACCTCGCCAGTTGCGCGCTCAGTTCGGCCACGCGCGGGTCATGCGGCGCCAGCCGACGGGCATGATCCAGCGCCTGCGCCGCCCCGGCTTGATCGCCCTGGGCCAGCCGCTGGCGGGTCTGGTCGAACCAGGCGCCGGCCAGCTGCGCCGTCATGGCGGCATGCCGCGTATCGTTCGGCACCAGGGCCACGTAATCGGCCAGCGTGTTGCTGGCCGCGGCCAGCTGGCCTGCCGCCAGCTCGCCCTGGAAGCGCGCCCGCACCCGGTCGGGCAAATCGTGCATGCCCTGCAACGCCGCCGGGTCGTTGCCATTGATGGCCAGCGCACTGCGATACAGGTCGTAGGCGCTGTCACCGGGCGGCATCATGATGTCCCCACGCTGGGCCGCGGCCTTGGCCTTGCGCACCAGCTCGGCGATCTCGGCGCGCTGCTGTGGTGTCAGCGCCATTGGCGCGGCCATGGCCAGCCCGGCGTTGCCCTCGTCTCCAGCCGTCTTTACCGCCGCATCGCTGTGTCCCGACGGCCCCAGCCGGGCGCGTGCGGCGGCCACCTGGGCCGAACCCGGATCCAGGGCTGCGGCCTGGTCGAGCAGGCTGGCGGCGCGTGCGCCGTCATGCACGTCGATGGCCACATTGGCCTGCACCGTCAGCGCCCTGGCCACCAGGTGCAGACCATCGCGGGCTGCCGCATTGTCCGGATCGAGCTGCAGCGCGGCGCGGTAGTGCGCGAGCGCGGTATCGTCGCCGGACCCGGCAATGCGGCCGGCGCGCAGTGCCGCCTGGGCCTGGTCCAGTTGGGCGGCCAGTGCCTGCGTATCCACCGCCGACGGCGAGGGCGGCGCAGGCGCAGGCGCGGGTGCACTGGCCGCAGCGGCAGCGGCCAGCGCCGTGGCCGTCGAGCCGGCGGACGCCGCATCCTGCGCCTGGGTCAACGCCGCGCGCAATGCCGGCAAGGCGCCATTGCTTGGCTGCAGCCTGGCCAGTTGCTGGATCAGACCATCGGCAGCGCCAAGGTCATGTGCGTCCAGGGCCTGCTGCGCGCGTGTCGCCAGCGCCACGCCGACCTGGTCCAACCCGTGTCGGGCGACGGCGCTGCCCGGGTCCGCGTGGGCAATTTCCGCATACAGCGCCGCAGCGCCATCGGCACCATCCAACCTGCCGGCCGCCAGCGCCTGCTGCGCCCGCGCCACCAGGTCGGGAGTCGCCGGCCCAGGCGCGCGCGCCGCCTGGATACGGCGATCGAGCTGGTCCAGGTCGCTGCCGCCACCCAGCAGCTCGCGGGCCTGCGCGGCCTCGAGCGCGGCCTGCTCCACCTGGCCAGCACGCAGGGACGCATCGGCGTCCGCCACCAGGTCGCGGCCAACCTGCTGCAAGCCCTTGTGCGCCGCATCGTTGTCCGGCTCCATGGCCAGCACGGCCTGGAACAGCTCGCGTGCGCTGCTGCCGTCGCTGCCGACCAGGTGGCCCTGCTGCAACGCCTGCTGGGCGCGGCCAAGCACGTCGTTGAGCGCGGTGCGCGGCACCATGCCGCGCAGGCGGCCCTGGTTGACCCAGGCCACGGCAACCACCGCCGCGAGCAGCAGGAGCACGACGACCACCCACACGCGCCGACGCCGGCGCCGTGGCGGCGGTCCAGGAGCCAAGCGCTCGCCAGCCGTGGCGGAAAACCTGGCTGCCGGCTCGGCTTGTGCTGCGTCCAGGCCGGACAAGTCGCCCAGGGTCGGTTCTGTCCGCCCCGGCGGGCGCTCTTCGTAGGGATCTCGACGTCGCGTCATGGTGGTTCATTGCACGGTATCGAGTGAGCTTAGCATCGACCCGCGCAGGTCAAACGCAGCCCACGCGCGCCCATTCAGCTTGTACCGGAGCCGTGCCTGGCGGCGGCGCGCCGCACTGTCAGCCCGTGCCGATGCGCCGTGCGTCGATCACGTTGGGCAGCGCCGAGAGCTTGTCGAGCAGCACGGAGAGCTGGCCGAAATCATGCACGCGCAGGGTGAAGCGCACCTCCACCTCGCCACTGTCGGCGAACACCCGGCTGGACGAGGCCACGATGCGCGCGTCGGAGTTGCTGACCACGTCGGTGACGTCACGCTGCATGTTGCGGCGGTCGTAGCCGCGGACCACGATCTCCACTTCATAGGCCCGCGTCCCCACCGCGCCCCA
>JAFKMZ010000084.1 GCA_017305055.1 Lysobacterales bacterium | reverse complement strand
GAACCCGGCCGCGGCTACGGCTACCTGTGGTGGACCGACGGGGACGGCAGCTTTGCCGCGATCGGCATCTTCGGGCAGATGGTCTATGTCGACCCGGTCCGGCACCTGGTCATCGCCCAGGTCGCCGCCTGGCCGGTGGCAACGGGCAAGGAGCAGATCGCGGCACGCAGCGCGTTCGTGGCGGCAGTCAAGCGCGCGGCGGAGCAACCGGACGCCAAGTGACACGCCTGGCGGCGTTCGTGCCGCTGCCGCAGGTGGTCTTGAAATGGCCGCTGGCGGACGGCATTACCCAGAGATGCGCACGGCATGCGCGGCATGCCGCCAGAACCCGAGGTCGAACCCATGAATGACACGTCTGCCTACGTACCGCCCAGAGTCTGGACCCCAGGCAAGCCCAACGGCGGCAAGTTCGCGACCGTCAACCGGCCGGTGGCCGGGCCGACGCATGAGCAGGCCTTGCCGGTCGGCAGGCACCCATTGCAACTGTATTCGCTGGGTACACCCAACGGCCAGAAAGCCGCCATCATGCTGGAAGAGCTGCTGGCCGCGGGTCATGCAGGCGCCGAATACGACGCCTGGCTGATCGACATCGGTGCCGGCGACCAGTTCTCCAGCGGCTTCGTCGCCATCAACCCGAACTCGAAGATCCCCGCCCTGGTCGACCGCAGCGGCCCGCAGCCGATACGCGTGTTCGAATCCGGCGCGATCCTGGTCCACCTGGCCGAGAAGTTCGGCACGCTGCTGCCGACTGCCCCGGCCGCACGTGCCGAATGCCTGGCCTGGCTGTTCTGGCAGGCGGGCGGCGCGCCATTCGTCGGCGGCGGGTTTGGCCATTTTTACGCCTACGCGCCAGAAAAGATCGAGTACGCCATCGACCGCTACGCGATGGAGACCAAGCGCCAGCTGGACGTGCTGGACCGCCAGTTGGCCGGGCACGAGTACGTGGCCGGCGACGACTACACGATTGCCGACATCGCGGCCTGGCCGTGGTACGGCGGTCTGGTGCGCAACGAGGTCTACCACGCCGCCGAGTTTCTCTCGGCGCCCGATTACCGCCACGTCTGCCGCTGGGCGGATGCCGTGGCGGCACGCCCCGCCGTGCAGCGCGGGCGCGCCGTCAACCACACCACGGACGACGGCACCACGCTGCGCGAGCGCCACGCTGCCAGCGATTTCGACGCGATCCGCTGGCAGTTGCCGACACCCGCAGGTCTTGCAGCCCGGTGACCGTGGGCATTCCCGCCATCCATGGTGCCGCGTGTGGCTGGCGCAGCGCCGCAAGGCCCTCCCGTCCCGGATGGCCAGGGCAGCATTGGCCCGCTCACGGCGTCCGCGGCAAGTCCAGGTTGCGGTGCCCGAGCGGTCCCGGGCCGCGGGGCACGGCAGCCGGCGTCGGCAAATCGAGCGGCCATGCCGCGCCCTCGTACAGATGCGCCCATAGCCGGTCCAGCGCCGCGTAGCCATAAGGCAGCAAGGGTACGTGCCGGTCGCCAAAGCCGGGCAAGGCCAGGAAGGCGTCGAAATGCTGCGCGTACGGCACCTTCCAATAGAGCGGATGGCGCCCCTCCTCGCGCAGCCAGGCCACGTAGGGTTCGGAACTGAAGATGGTGGGCAGCAGGCCGTCGCCGGCGCCGTGCACCACCCACAGCGGCAGGTCGCTGCGGGGCAGCGCTGCCGCGGTGGCGGAGACCGCCACGTGCAGCGC
The DNA here is from genome assembly GCA_017305055.1 of Lysobacterales bacterium. Classification (GTDB taxonomy): domain Bacteria; phylum Pseudomonadota; class Gammaproteobacteria; order Xanthomonadales; family Rhodanobacteraceae; genus Rhodanobacter. The sequence continues at coordinate 17,017 of JAFKMZ010000084.1, read as the reverse complement.
CTGCGCATCGCCACTGTCGCCGGTCCACAACGCTCGCAGACACTCGCTGCCGGCCAGGGTGGGATCGGCCGAGGCGTCCATGCCGCCAAGCAGGCCGATGCCGTCGCCAGGCGGGATTCCCGAGCCGTTCGCCCACCATGCCGCGCGCACCGACGGCGCGACCGGCGCCGGCTGCCACTTGGCGTCGACCGTGGCGTAGTGGAAACCGCAGGGCATGTCGGTGGCGCCGCGACGCAGGTAGGCGGAGGCGTAACCCGCGGCGATCACCCGCCACAGGTCGAACGCGGTGGTGCTGGCGGCGGTGGCCATGGCCTCGTCGCTCCAGCCCCGCTCGTGCAGGTATTGCCAGGCCTGTTCGGCCTGTGCTTCCGGAGTTGCACCGGGCAACTTGCCCTGGGTGTGCAGGCTCGCGCAGCGCGCCGACCAGGCCGGCACGGGCTGGCCCGCGGCGCTCCGGGCAAAAGGCGTGGCCGCGAATCGAGTGCTGGTCAGCGCACACGGCAGCCAGATCGCCGCCTCGGTGGCGTAGTCGTACATCGCGCGGCCGTGGCCCCGCACGTGCACATTCGGCTCCAGCGCGACCACGCCGGCAAAGAAGTGCTCCTGGTCCAGGCCTGCCGCCTGCAGCACCGCGCCGCCGCCGTTGGACAGACCGGTGGCGATGATCCGGGTGTTCCGCGGGGTGAACGGCGCTTCGGCGGGAAACGCGCGGTCGAGCATGGCCAGCCCGAACTGCGCCGCCTGGATCACGTGCCGGCCCCAGTCCGCCTCGGGGTTATCGCCCGAATGCATGTGCTTGACCGCAACGCCTGCCGAGGCCGGCGCCGGCGACGGCTCGAACTCCAGCGGCGCCGTTCCGCGCCGCGCCCGGCGCCCATCCAGCGCCACGCCGCTGTCGTCGGTGTAATCGAAATAGCCGGCACCGGTGCCCTTGTCGGTATAGGCCACCGCGCAGCCACGCGGCAGAGCCCAGGCGCCGGCCAGCGCGATCGCGCCATAGATGCCGCGCGAACCGGAAGACGGCGCCACCACCAGGCAACGTCGGTGATGATCGAAAGCATCGGGCAGCTGCAGCAGCACGCGATGTGGCGCATGCGCACCAGGGATGTGGGCAAACGCCTGGTACTCACGCCCGGGCACGTCCGGCACGCCGCCATAGACCGTGCCGTATCCGCCCAACGGGCCAAGGTCGGCAATGCCTTTCCAGCTGGCCTGGATGGCGCGGCGGCGCAATTCCTCCGCGGTCGGCGCCAGCGGATCGGCGAAGGCTGACGGCGCCCCGGCCAGGCCGGCCAGGCCCAGGCCGGCACTCAGCAGATCGTCGTGGCCACGATGCACCGTGGTGCGCACCTCGGCGCCATCGACCTCGCTCATCACGGACTCCTTCGCTGCGTCGCTGGCGCCAGCCGCCGATGTGGCCACTGCCAGCAGCGACAGCAACAGCGGCGCTAGAATGCGGACAGGGATTTTCATTCACCTACCATAGCAAGTACCCCGCCGCCCGCCATCGTACGAAAGTCCAGCTCTGCTGCCGCACTGGCGGCTTCGGCAACTCGACGATGGTGCCGGGGCCGGTGGACTTCGAGCGCATGCCCAGCCTGTTGATTGCCGACGACCACCCGCTGTTCCGCGCTGCCCTGCAGCTGGCGGCCAGCGCCAGCCTGCCCGACTGCCGCGTGCAGGAAGCTGCCGATCTGCCCGCTGTGTTGGCGGCGCTGACAGCCGAACCGGATCTCGACCTGGTGCTGCTCGACCTGCACATGCCTGGCAGCCAGGGCCTGTCCGGCCTCGCCACCTTGCGCGGACAACATCCCGGGGTGGCCGTGCTGGTGGTTTCCGCCCACGACGAGCCGCGCATCGTGCGCCGCGTGCTCGACTACGGCGCCGCCGGTTTCATCCCCAAGAGCGCCAGTCCGGCCGAGATCGGCGCGGCCATCCGCCACGTGCTCGACTGTGGCACCTGGCTCCCGCCCGGACTCGCCGAAGCCGTCGCCGCCCTGCCAGCCGACCCGGTCGACACCGACCTCGCCGGCCGCCTCGCCCGGCTGACCGAACAGCAATCGCGCGTACTGGCCCTGCTCGCCGAGGGCCTGCTCAACAAGCAGATCGCCGACCGGCTCAACATCAGGGAGCGCACGGTGAAAGCCCACGTCACCGCGATCCTGGAAAAGCTCAAGGTCAGGAACCGCACCCAGGCGGGCATGGTGCTGCGCTCGCTGGAGCTGGGCGAGCCCGGCCGGATCGGCCCGCTGTCGGGCTGAACCTGTTCGGCGGTCACGGCCTCCCTGCTAATGGGATGCTCCGGCCGTGGCCACGCGCTGCAGGATCTGGCGCAAGGCCAGCGGCTTCAGCGGCTTGTACAGGACGCCGATACCGGCCTCGCGCAGGCGCTGGCGCAATCCGCCATCGCGGTCCGCGGTCAGCATCACGGTCGGCACGCCGGCATGCCGGCGGTTCAACAGCTGCCATACGTCCAGCCCGGTCTGGCCGTCGTCGAGATGGAAGTCGAGGATGTGCAGGTCGGGACGCCACGGCGCGGCCATTGCCTGCTCGGCGTTGCGGGCGCTGTAGACCTGCCAGCCCCAGCCGGTGAGCAGGGCGTCCAGCGCCACGAGCGCCGAGGGTTCGTTGTCCAGCACCAGCACGCGGCCAGACGATGGGCGGGGAATCTCCGTCGACGTGGGCGAGGCGCGGACCGGCGTGGCCAGTGGCACCTCGATGCTGAACACGCTGCCGCGGCCAGGCCACGAGTGCAGGCCGGGTGGATGCCCGAGCAGGTCGGCCATGCGCTGCGCGATCGACAGGCCCAGGCCGAGCCCCTGGCCACCGGCGGTGCGGCCGCGACGGAATTCCTGGAAGATCAGTCGCTGCTCCCCGGGCGCGATGCCGGGACCGGTATCCCACACTTCCACGCGCAGCCGTTCCCGATGGCGGCGGATGCCGAGCAACACCCGGCCGCGCCCGGCATAGCGCAAGGCGTTGGACAGGAAGTTCTGCAGCACGCGGCGCAGCAGCTGCGGATCGGAACGTACCCAGGCCTGCGCGTGGACCACGTCCAGGCGCACGCCGCGGTCGAGCGCGATGGCGCGGAACTCGGCAGCCAGTGGATCGAGCACCTCGGCCAGCGCGAACGCCCGCGGCTGCGGATGCAGGCGGCCACCTTCGAGCCTGGCGACATCGAGCAGACCGGTAAGCAGCCCTTCGGTGGCGGCCAGCGCGCCATCGAGGTGTCGGGAGGCGGCGCTGTCCCCACCACGCTCGGTGAGCGCATGGGCGAACAGTTGCGCCGCGTGCAAGGGCTGCATCAGGTCGTGGGTGACGGCAGCGAGGAACCGGCTCTTGGCCTCGTTTGCCGCCTGCGCCTCGGCCGAGGCTGCGGCCAGCTCGCGGGTACGCTCATCCACGCGCAGCTCCAGCGTCTCGTTGGCGCGCTTCAATGCCGTCTCGGCCTGGCGGAACGCCGTGACGTCGGTGAAGGTGGCGACGAAGCCGCCGCCGGGCATCGGGTTGCCGCGGATCTCGACGATGGTGCCGTCCGGGAATCGCCGTTCGGACAGGTGCCGGGTGCCGGCGCGCATGTGCGCCAGCCGACGCTGCACGCGGGATTCCACCTCGCCCGCGCCGAGCAGGCCGGCACCGATATTGTGCCGGGTCAGGTCGGCCACCGGGCGACCCACCTGCAGCAACTCGGGCGGGTAGTCGAACAGGCGCGCGTACGGCGTGTTCCAGGCCACCAGGTGCAGCTCGGCATCGACCACGCAGATGCCCTGGCTCATGTTCTCCAGCGCCGCCTCCAGGACGCGCTGGTTGAAACGCAGGTCCTGCGCCGCCTCGCCGACGATGGCGACCACCGTGTCCAGGTCGTCGCGACCCTGCCGATGCACCACCTCCAGCAGCAGCCGGGCCGAAGCGGCGCCGATCACCGCCGCCAGCTCGTGCTCCACCTGGGCCACCCGCGCACTGCCGGCCGAACCCGTGGCCGGCGTATCGGCAAACAGGCGCTCGACGCGCTCGGGAGGCAGGAAGCGTGCCGCCAGCGCGCGCAGCTCGACCAGGCCGACGTCGCCCACGCTGAGCGCATGTGGCGCACGGCCGAAGCGCGAGCCCGCCATCGCCAGCATCACCGCGACATTGGCCAGCAGGCTTACCGCCACGGCGCGGCCCAGCCGGTTCCAGTCGTCCAGGCCCAGCAGGCCATCGGGCGCCAGCCAGTGCCAGCCAAACGGGCCGCGCTGCAACCATGCCGGAGTCGTCGGCAACAACGTGGGCACGATCGCGTACATCCATACCGCCGTGCCCACCGCGAGCCCCGCCATCACCGCGCGCGAACCCAGTTGCGGTCGGTACATCGCCGCCAGCACGGCCGGGGTCAGCCCGGCCAGCGCGGAGAACGAGATCGCCCCGATGTCGGCCAGCGCCTCGTTGCTCGCCAGCAGCCGGCTGTAGGCCCAGGCCAGCAGGATCACCGCCAGGATCGCCACGCGGCGGTGGTTCAGCAGCTCGCCGCGCAGGTCCGCCTGCCCGTCGCGGCCCCAGCCGGCGCGTACGCGCAACGGCGCGAGGAAGTGGTTGACCACCATCAGGCTCAGGGTGAGCGTGGCGATCACCACCATGCCGGTGGCGGCGCTCAGGCCGCCGAGGAAGGCGACCAGGGCCAGGCCATGTTCGCCGCGCGCCAGCGGCAGCGCCAGCACGTACATGTCCGACGGCACCCCGCTCGGCCCGAGCACGGCGTCGCCCAGCCGCGCCAACGGCAGGATCGGCAGCGAGATCAGCAGCAGGTACAGCGGGAACAGCCAACGCGCGGTGCGCAGGTGGCCGTCGTCGCGACACTCCACGATGCCGGCATAGAACTGGTGCGGCATGGTGAACATGGCCAGCGCACCGAGCAGGATCAGGGCCGGAAAGCCGCCGCTGTCCGGCACCGACGGCAGCCTGGCGGGCAGGTCCGCGGGCAAGGCGGTGAACAGCAGGCTGCCCAAGGCCAGCATCGCACCCAGCTTGAACAGCGACTCGAACGCCATGGCCAGCACCAGCCCGCGGTTGTGGGCCATGGTCGAGGCCCGCCGCGTGCCGAACAGCATGGCGAACAAGGCCATCAGCAACGCCACGTACAGCGCGCTGTCCTGCCACGGCCTGGACTCGGCCAGCTGGCCATGGCTGAGCACGCCGTAGCTCATCGCCACGGCCTTCAGCTGCAGGGCGATGTACGGCACGATGCCAATCACCACCACCGCGGTGACCAGCGCCGCCAGCCCCGAGTGCCGCCCCAGCCGCACCGCGATCAGGTCGGCCAGCGAACCGGCGTTGTACTCGCGCACCAGCTGCACCATGCGGCCGAGGAACCTCAGCGCGAGCAGGTACATCAGGATCGCCCCGACGAAGGTCGGCGGCAGCCACCAGCCCGAGCGGCTGGCCTGGGTCACGGTGCCGTAGAACGTCCACGAAGTGCAGTGGATCGCCAGCGACAGGGCGTACACGATGGCCCAGCGCCGCTCGAAGATGTGCGGACGGCGCTCACCGAGCAGGGCCACACCGAACAGCAGGCCGAGCCAGCACAGCGCCGCGAGCGCAATGACACCGGTGCTCAGCATGGCGCGGGATGCCTTGGGCGTGGCCTCGGCCGCGACACCTCGACTGCAGCCCGAGGGCCCAAGGCGAAGGGCTTTCTTCCACCCATGCCTGCCGCCATCAAGGCCTGGTTGGCAACCCCAGCGCGTGCACCGCGTTCACCACCCAGCGCAGCTGCACGCCCTGGCGGCTGTCGTAGTCGGCTCCGGAATATCCCCACCAGTCCCAGCATGCCTGCGGATTCAAGGGCGCGAAACTTGCGCGGGTTTGAGGGTACAGCACCGCCACGTCGTAGACGTCGGCCCAGCGGTTGAAGCCGGCTTCCTCGACGAAGGCCTTGCCGACCGCGTCGGCGTTCTGCTTGCAGCCGTGGAACGCCACCATCAGGCCGCATGGCTTGCCGGCCAGGCAATCCGGCGGCAGGTAGACGTAGCCGGTGGCGGCCATGAACGTGTCGGCGCCACCGGGACGCAACGCGTCCTGATTGGAGCTGCGCAGTTCGCCGCGTGGCTCGGCGGCAGCACGCGGCGGCTTGCCGAACATCTGCGCGAAGATCTCGCCGGCCGCATCGAAACCGCAATGGCCGAGATAAGGCGCCACGGACTGGCCGCAATCATCACCCTGCGCGGCCACCGGCAGGTTGTGGGCAAAGGCGCGCTGGCCGTCGTCATGCACCTGCATGCCCTGCAGGCCGGGAACGCCATCGCGCAGCTGCTGGTAGAACTTGACCGCCGCCTCGGCCACCGCCGGCGCCACCAGCGCGTCGTCCTTGCCGTGCAGCAGGTAGACGTGAGCATGGGCGAGCCGATCCAGTGCGCCGATCTCGCCAGCGGTCGAGCGCTGCTCGGCGCGCGCGACCAGCGCGCCGACATCCGGTGCCGGGACGCCCTTCATGCAGCTGCCCAGCGCCACGTCCAGCTTGCCGCCGGCGCAGGCGTAGGGTCCGCCGGCCACCAGGGCCGCGTTTGGAAACAGTTCCGGGTAGGCCATCTGCACCTGACCGGCCATATAGGCGCCGGAGGAAAGTCCCACCACGGCGGTGCGGGCCGGGTCGATCTTCAAGGCAGGCAGTTTGTCCGACGCCGCGCCGCTCGCGCACGCACTGCCAGCACCGGCCAGCAGGCCCACGCACAGCAGGCGGGTTGCCCATCGCATGTTCATCGGTTTGTTCCTTTCGACGGGGTCCGGATACGGTGGCGGCCGCGACGACTCCGGAGCCGCCGCGGCCGCCACCACGTTCCCGACAACAGCTTTGCGGTCAGAAATTGTAGCGGGCGCTGGCGTACCAGTTGCGTGGTGCGCCGTAGTACGCAGTCTGGATGTTGGCGACGCTGGAGAACTCCTGGCCGTCGGTCTTGTAGACCTTGTCGCCGAGGTTGCGCACGCCGGCGCGCAACTGCCAGTGTCCATCGACCGAGTCGAACACGCCGAACACACCGGTGACCGTATACGCCTTCTGCATCAGGACGTCACGGTTGTCGACGCTGAGCCAGGTGTCGCCGCGGTACGCAGCATCGGCGCCAAGGGTCAGGGCGCTGCCGCTGGGCAGGCTGAAGGTGTGCGCCAGCGCCACGCGGGCGGTGAGCTTCGGCGAGAACGGCACGTGATCGTGCAGGCTTGCCAGGCTCGGATCGATCTGCGTGCGCGGATCGACGAACTTGTCGTAGCGCGCGTCCATCCACGCCAGCTGGGTGGACAGCTTGGTGCCTTCACCCAGCACCGCGGCACCCTCGAACTCCAGGCCGTCGATCTTCAGCTTGGCCGCGTTGAGCACCGGGAAGCCGAACGTCGGATTGACCGAGCCCGGGTTCTGCACTTCGGAAACACGCGCCTGGAAGTCGCTGTAGTTGGAGTGGTAGGCGGCGAAATTGCCCTGCAGGCGGTTGTCGGCCGAGCGCATCTTCAGGCCCAGTTCGTAGGTCCACACGTACTCGGGATTGAACGTTGGCTTGGCCGCGGTGGCGACATCGTTGGCGCGGCCATTGAAGCCGCCGGACTTGAAGCCGCGATTGGCCGAGACGTAGCCCATCACCTGCGGCGTGAACTGCTTCTCCAGGCTCAGCGACGGGGTCACCGCACTCCACGACTTGCTGATGCCGGGGATGACCGCCTGCGGGTCCTCGCTGAACGCCTGCAGTGGCGCGCCGTAGAACGCGCTGGTGGTGCGCCAGTAGTCCTTGGTTTCGTGGGTGTAGCGCACGCCGACGGCGAGCGTCCAGCTCGGCACGAACTCCCAGTTGAGGTGGGCGAAGCCGGCCCAGCTCTTGTTCTCCAGCCTGTCGTCGATGGTGCGCAGGAAGGTGATCGGCAGCGTGGCGAAGCGGATGAAATCGTCGGCGTAGGATTCCTGGTGCGAGGGCACCTTCTCGTCCATGTAGTACAGGCCGTAGACGGCCTGCAGGTTGCTGCCGTTGTCGTACTGCAACTGCAGTTCCTGGCTGATCTGCTTCTGGTGAAGATCAACCAGCACGTCGCCCAGCTGCAGCGCGGTGGCGTCGATGTCGATGTAGGAATCGCTGTGCAGCTTGCGCCAGGCACTGATGCTCTTGAGATCCCAGCGGTCGGCCAAGTGCCAGTCCATATGCAGCGACGCGCCGTAGTGGGTCAGCTTCTGACCATGGCCTGGACCGAAGCTCGTCTCGCCGTGGAAGTCGTACTTGCCAGGATCGGGCGTGTACAGCAGCACCTGCCCCAGCAACAGGTCGGTGGCATACAGCGGTGCCATCGCCTCGCCCAGGGTCAGCGCGGTGTCCTGCTTGGTGTAGTCCGCCGCGAGCGTGGCGCTGAACGTGTCGCTGGGCTGCCATTTCAGCTTGCCGCGTACCGCCTTGGTGTTCTCGTTGTTGTACTTCTGGCCGTTGGCGGGGTCGGTGACATAGCCGTCCGTACGCGAGTAGACGCCAGCGAGGTTGCCCGACACGGTCGCACCGAGCGGCCCGGAGAAATAGAAGCGGCCTTCGCGACGGCCGTAGTCGCCCAGGGTGCCTTCAATCGAGCCTTCGGGCGTGCTGCTGGGGTCCTTGGTGACGATCTTGATCGCACCACCGGTGGAATTCTTGCCGTACAAGGTGCCTTGGGGGCCTCGCAGGACCTCGACCTGGGCGATGTCGAACAGGCTGAACAGTGCACCCTGGATGCGTGAGTAATACACGTCGTCGACATACATGCCCACGCCGGGATCGAACGTCTGCAACGCGTCCGGCTGGCCGATGCCACGGATGAACACGTTGACCGACGAGGACGAGCCGCGCCCCTGCACGATGTTCATGCCTGGCACAGCGCCCTGCAGGCCGTCGATATCGTCCGCCTGCAGATCCTTCAGGTCCTCGCTGCTGAACGCGCTGACTGCTACAGGTACCTTTTCCAGCGACTCATCTCGCCGCCGCGCGCTCACCGTCACCTCCTGCAGCTGCGTGGCCTCGGCCTGCTTCGCGGCAGTCGGTGCCGCGGTGCCGCTGTCACCGGCAGCCTGTTGCGCCTGCAGCGAGGCCGTGCCGGCCAGGCCCAGAAGCAAACCGATGGCCAAACTCAGATGCGTGCGTTTCATGGCGTCCCCCGGCTGTGGATGCGTCGCTCGCGCGACCGCTGATACAGCGAGCTTAGGTGCCGGGGACGGGCTGGACACTTGTACCTTGGTACAGTGCCGCCGGCACCGGAGGTCCGGGATACTCGGCAACCGTCGTGGTGGGGAGATACGCGGATGGCGTTTTTGATCGTGCTGGCCGCACTGTGTTTCCTGATGCTGGTGGCGTACCGCGGCTACAGCGTGATCCTGTTTGCGCCGATCGCCGCGCTGGGCGCGGTGCTGCTCACCGATCCGTCGCTGGTGGCGCCGATGTTCACCGGCCTGTTCATGGACAAGATGGTCGGCTTCCTCAAGCTGTATTTCCCGGTGTTCATGCTCGGCGCGGTGTTCGGCAAGCTGATCGAACTGTCGGGCTTTTCCAAGTCGATCGTCGCCGCCACCATCGGTCTGGTCGGGCGCAGCCGGGCCATGCTGTCGATCGTACTGGTATGCGCCCTGCTGACCTATGGCGGGGTATCGCTGTTCGTGGTGGTGTTCGCGGTCTATCCATTCGCCGCCGAACTGTTCCGCCAGTCGGACATCCCCAAGCGGCTGATCCCCGGCACCATCGCCCTGGGCGCATTCACCTTCACCATGGATTCGCTGCCGGGCACGCCGCAGATCCAGAACATCATCCCCACCGCGTTCTTCGGCACCAATACCTGGGCCGCGCCGTGGCTGGGCACGATCGGCGCCGTGTTCATCCTCATCGTCGGCCTGGCCTACCTGGACTGGCGCCGGCGCCGGGCGGCAGCGCACGGCGAAGGCTACGGCACGCAGCTCGTCAACGAGCCCGAACCCTTCGAGGCGGAGAAACTGCCGCATCCGCTGATCGCGCTGCTGCCCCTGGTGCTGGTCGGCGTGTGCAACAAGCTGTTCACCGACCTGATCCCGCGCGCCTATGGTGAAACCCAGTCGTTCCTGCCCAGCGTGGTCGGCAACGCCCAACCCGTGGTGCAGGAAGTGTCCAAGGTTGCCGCAATCTGGGCAGTCGAGGGCGCGCTGCTGGTCGGCATCATCTGCGTACTGGTATTCGCCTGGCGCGCGGTGGCCGCGCGCTTCGCCGCCGGCAGCCAGGCGGCGGTTGCCGGCGCCCTGCTGGCCTCGATGAACACCGCCTCGGAGTATGGCTTCGGCGCGGTGATCGCCGCCCTCCCCGGCTTCAAGCTGGTGGCCGACGCGCTGCACACGATCCCCAATCCGCTGCTCAACGAGGCCGTCACCGTCACCGCGCTGGCCGGCATCACCGGCTCGGCCTCCGGCGGCATGAGCATCGCCCTGGGCGCCATGGCCGACACCTTCATCCACAACGCCAACGCCGCCGGCATCCCGATGGAAGTGCTGCACCGGATCGCGGCGATGGCCTCCGGCGGCATGGACACCCTGCCGCACAACGGCGCGGTGATCACCTTGCTGGCGGTGACCGGGCTGACCCATCGCCAGTCGTACAAGGACATCTTTGCCGTCACCATCATCAAGACCCTGGCGGTGCTGGTGGTGATCGGCGTGTATTACGCGTTTGGCGTGGTCTAGCTATCCACTTTGTCCTGCACGCTCACCAATGCTCGGCAAACGGGCGTGCCTCGACTTCGAACGACCACGCGGAACAGTCCTGCCGGCTCAGCCAGTGCACCGTGGCTGCCACCGCGTCGGGTTGCACGAAGAAGCTGTCCGGCTTGTCCGGCATGGCCTGGCGCGTGCGCTCCAGGTCGACGACGCCGTCGATGATGACCAGGGCCACATGGATGCCGGCGGGCCACAGGCTGCGCGCCATGGATTCGGCCAGGCTGCGCTGCGCCGCCTTGGCCGGAGCGAACGCCGCGCTGCGAACGCCGCCACGCCGCGACGCGGTGGCGCCAATCACGATGATGTTGCCCGCGCCGCGCTGCTTCATGCCCGGGATGACCTGCTGCGCCGTGAGCAGCGTGCCCAGCGCGTTGACCCGCCAGGTGGCCTCGAAGTCCGCCGGGCTGATGTGCTCGACGTCGCCCCAGACGCCGGACCCGGCATTGCACACCAGGGTTTCCACCGGGCCGAGTTCCTCGGCGATGCGCGCAAATGTGGCCGCCACCGCGGTTTCATTTCCCACGTCGCAGGCGTAGGCCTTGGCGACATCCAGTTCCGCCGCGAGCGCTGCGGCATAGGGCGTCGAGCGCGCCAGCAGCGCCAACGCGTGGCCATCCCGCGCAAAACACCGGGCAATCGCCGCTCCGTTCCCGGGCCCAACTCCCGTCACCACACATACCGGCCTGTCCATCCTTCCACCTCCCGCGTCGCCGCACATCCTGCCGTCCCATCTTAACCTCAGTGCATTCCCCATCCATGACCAATGGCCCGTTGCCCGCGTCTGGACGGCTGTTACCATCCGGCGGGCAATGGTGCTGCCCGGTTGCGTCACTGCACTTGGTACGCGACACCGGTATGGGGATGTCCCGCTGACAGCAACACATGTGACCACGCACTTCACACCGCATGCCGGACGCACGCCGCTGGCAGGGCTGGCGCGCCGCCTGCTCGTGGCTGGCACCGGCCTCGCGCTGGCGGCGTGCAGCGTCGGCCCTGCCTACCAGCGGCCGGCAGCGCCGCAAGTGCACGGTTACAGCGCGGCCCAGGATCCGACGACCATCCCGGCCGCCAGCTCGGCGCCCGGCCCCGCTGCCGCCGCCCAGGTACTGCAGCCGGATACCGCCGTGGCATCCCATTGGTGGGAGGGTTTCGGTTCCCCGGCGCTGGACCGCCTGGTGACCCAGGCCCTGGCCAACAACCCCGACCTCGCGGCCGCGCAGGCCACGCTGGAGCAGGCCCAATTCCAGTTGAAGGCTGCCCGGGGCGCGTTCTATCCGCAGGTGGCTGTGGGGCTGACGGCACAGCGCCAGCAGACTTCCGGCACTGCCGAGGGCGGCACGCCGGGCAGGCGGTTGTACAACCTGTATACCGGCCAGGTGTCGGTGGGCTACAACCCGGACGTGTTCGGCCTGAACCGCGCCGTGGCGCGGGGCGCGCAGGCGCGGGTCGACCTGGCCCGTGACCAGCTTGCCGCGGCACGCCTGACCATTGCCGGCAACGTGATGCATGCCGCGCTCGATCTGGCCGCCCTGGCCGAGGAAGTGGCCGCGACGCGGAAGACGCTGGACGACCAGCGCCAGATCCTCGGACTCACCCGCACCCGCTACGAGCTGGGCGCCGCCTCGGAATTCGACCTGCTCACCCAGCAGAGCCAGCTCGCCTCCAGCGAAGCCCGCCTGCCCCAGCTGCAGCAGGCGCAGGACCAGGCCCGTCACCTGCTGGCCACCTACCTGGGCAAGTTTCCCTCCATGGCCGATGGCCTGGAACTGCCGGCTTTGCAGGCGCTGCACCTGCCCGCGGCGCTGCCGCTCAGCCTGCCCTCCACCCTGGTGCGCGCGCGGCCGGACATCCGCGCTGCCGAAGCCCAGCTGCGTGCGGCCAACGCGCAGGTCGGCGCAGCCGTCGCACGCCTGTATCCATCGCTGCAGCTGAACGGCGATTTCGGCACCGGGAGCACCCATGGCGGCAAGCTGTTCGATCCGGCCAGCCGCGTGTGGGATTTGGCCGCAGGCCTGCTCGCGCCGGTGTTCGAGGGCGGCACGCTGCGGGCGCAGAAGCACGCCAGCGAGGCGGCCTACCGCGCCGTGTTCGCCACCTACCAGGGCACCGTGCTTGCCGCGTTCCGCGAGGTGGCCGACGTCCTGCGCGCGCTGGAACATGATGCGGTGGCGCTGGATGCCGAAGCGCGTGCGCTGCAATCGGCGCAGCGCGCCTTCGAGCTGGTGCGTACCCAATACCAGGCCGGCGCGGTGGATTACCTCAACCTGCTGACCAGCGAGACACAGGTCCAGAACGCGCGCATCGCCTTCGTGCAGGCCGAGGCGCAGCGCTACGCCGACACCGCGGCGCTGTACCTGGTGCTGGGTGGTGGCGCATGGGATGGAAGCGACGGCGACGGCGTCGCACCGGACGGGCCCGGCATCGCGTCGGGCGCGGATTCCAGGGCTGATCGATCGACAACGGCCGGCAGGCGCTCCGAGGGGCGTGCCGGCGGAGGGTGATGATGCGCAAGCGCAGACAGGTGCTGGGAATGCTGGTGGTCCTGGTCGTGGTATTCGGCGGGCTGTTTGGCGCCAAGTACTACGCCAACCACCGCGCCGCCGTCGCCGCCCAGCATCGCGCGGCGCCGACGGTGGCCGTCTCCACGGCCGTGGCCCGCGACGCGCCATGGAACCCGGAGCTGAACGTGGTCGGCAGCCTGGTGGCCGTGGAGGGCACGGAGATCACCGCCCAGATCGCCGGCAACGTCACCGCCATCGCCTTCCGCTCCGGCGAGCAGGTCAAGCGCGGGCAGTTGCTGGTGCGCCTGGACGACAGCAGCCAGCAGGCGCAGTTGCATGCCGACCAGGCCCGGCTCACGCTGGCCCAGGCGACGCTTGAACGCACACGCAAGCTGTATGCGGCGCATGCCGCCAGCCAGTCGGACCTGCAGACGGCCGAAGCCAGCGCCGCCGGCGCCCAGGCCGCGCTGGAAGGCGACCAGGCGATCCTGCGCAAGCTGGACATTGCCGCGCCGTTTGCCGGCAAGGCCGGCATCCGTGCGGTGAGCCTCGGGCAATACGTGTCGCCGGGCACGGCGATCGTCGACCTGCAGCGCTACGACCCGCTGCTGCTGGACTTCTCCCTGCCGCAAAGCACGGTCGGCGACCTCGAAGTCGGCCAGGCCGTCAGCTTCAGCGTGAGCGCCTACCCGAAGCAGGTGTTCGCCGGCAAGGTCACCGCGCTGGGCTCGCGCGTCGATCCGGCCACGCGCAACATCGCGCTGCAGGCCACGCTGCCCAATCCGCACGAGGTGCTGCGCCCGGGCATGTACGGTTCCGTGCGGCTGACGGCGGGACAGGCGAAGCACGGCATCGTGGTGCCGGACTCGGCGATCACCTACAGCACGTTCGGCGACAACGTCTACGTGGTGGACGGCGATGCGGCCCACGGACTGATTGCGCACCAACGCGTCGTGCAGGTGGCCGACCAGCGCAACGGCCTGGCCCTGGTCGCCTCGGGCCTCGCGGCCGGCGACACCGTGGTCACCGCCGGCCAGCAGAAACTGCGCGACGGTGCCGGCGTCACGGTCAACAACAGCGTGCAGCCGTAGGTCGGCGGATCCATGAAATTCACCGACATCTTCATCCGCCGCCCGGTGCTGGCCACGGCCGTGAGCCTGGTGATCCTGCTGCTCGGGGTGCGCGCCTGGACCGGCATGGCGGTGCGCGAGTACCCGCTGGTGATCACCACCGTGGTCAAGGTGACCACGGCCTATCCGGGCGCGAGCCCGGACACGGTCAAGGCCTTCATCACCACCCCGCTGGAGCAGGTGATCGCCAGCGCGCCCGGCATCGACTACCTGACCAGCAGCAGCGCCGCCGGTGTGTCGACGATCAGCGCCTTCATGCGCCTCAACTACGACCCCAACGCCGCGATCTCGCAGATCATGTCCAAGGTCGATCAGGTGAAGAATCAGCTGCCGAGCGCGAGCCAGCAGCCGACGATCACCGAAACCATCGGCAGCTCGCACTCGTTCATGGCGCTGGCGTTTTCCGGCAAGAACCTGACCCAGCAGCAGCTCAACGACTACGTGCTGCGCGTGGCGCAACCGCTGGTGCAGGGCGTGGACGGGGTCGGTGAGGCCAACATCATCCCGGCCGGCACCGGTGCCGGCGGCAACGCCTTTGCCCTGCGTGCCTGGCTGAACCCGACCAGCATGGCGGCGCACGGCATCAGTCCGGCGGAAGTGTCGGCGGCCTTGCAGGCGAACAACTTCGTCTCAGCGGTGGGCAGCACGCGCAATGCGCGCAGGCAGGTCACCATCACCGCCAACACCTCGCTGGACGACCTGGCACAGTTCCGCAACCTGGTGGTGAAGAACGTCGGCAACACGGTGATCCGGCTCAAGGACGTGGCCGAGGTCGAGTTCGGCAGCCAGAACTACAACGAAGACGTGTTCTACGACGGCATCCCCGCCGTATTCCTCACCGTCAACCCGACGCCCGATGCCAACGACCTGGCCATGGCCGCAGGCGTGCGCGACGCGTTTGCCAAACTCCGCGCCAACCTGCCGCCCGGCATGCAGGCCAGCGTGGTGGCCGACGCCAGCGTGTACATCGACGCCGCCATCGCCGACGTGCTGATCACCATCCTGATCACCCTGGCGGTGGTGGTGGCGGTGATCTTCCTGTTCCTCGGCTCGTGGCGCTCACTGGTGTTGCCGGCGCTGGCCATCCCGCTGTCGATCATCGGCGCCGGTTTGCTGATGCTGGCGCTGGGCTTCACGGTGAACCTCATGACCCTGCTGGCCGTGGTACTCGCGATCGGCCTGGTGGTGGACGATGCCATCATCGTCGTGGAGAACATCCACCGCTACATCGACCTGGGCGTGGAGCCGATGACCGCGGCCATCCGCGGCGCGCGCGAACTGGCGGTGCCGCTGATCGTCATGGCCACGACCCTGGTGGCGGTGTTCCTGCCGGTGGGTTTCGTCGGCGGCCTCACCGGCAGCCTGTTCACCGAGTTTGCCTTCACCCTGGTGGCGGCCGTGGTGGTGTCCCTGGTGGTGGCGCTCACGTTCACGCCAATGCTGAGCTCCAAGCTGCTGCGCCCCACGCCGCCGAGCGGACTCAGCCACACGCTCGAGCGCGGCTACACGCGCCTGCGCGTGGCCTATGACCGCACCCTGCATGCGGCGCTGGACCTGCGCCCGCTGGTACTGGCGGCGGCGGCCTGCGTGCTGATCAGCATCCCGTTCCTGTTTGCCGGCAGCAAGAGCGCACTGGCGCCGGTGGAGGACCAGGGCCAGATCTTCGTCGGCGGCACCGGACCAGCCACGGCCACGGTGCCGTATCTCAACAAGTACAGCGGCCAGATCGCCACGATGCTGGACGATTTCCCGGAGACCGGGCACGTGTTCCAGATGAACGGCACGGCCGGCCCGGGTGGCGCCGGCGCCAACGGCGTGCTGGTCGGCATGATCCTCAAGGACTGGAACCAGCGCGGGCGCAGCCAGCAGGAACTGATCCCGCTGGTGCAGGAGAAGATCAACGCGATCACCGGCATGCACGTGGTCGCCTACCCGCGCTCGACCCTGCCCGGCGACACCGGCACCTTGCCGGTGGGCTTCGTGCTGACCTCGACCAACGACTATGCGCAGATGAATGCCGCCGCCGACCGCCTGGTGGACGCGGCCATGCAGAGCGGCCTGTTTGCCTTCCTGACCACCAACCTGCGCTACGACCAGCCGCAGATCACGCTCGACATCAACCGCGACGTGGCCGCCAACCTCGGTATCAGCATGGACGACATCGGCAGGAACCTGAGCCCGCTGCTGAGCGGCGGCTACATCGGGCGCTTCGACCTGTCCGGGCACAGCTACGAGATCATCCCGCAGGTGCCCGACGCGCTGCGCGCCGATGCCGATGCCCTGCGCAGCTACTACATCCGCGCCGCCAGCGGCAAGCAGGTGCCGTTGTCCACCCTGGTGAGCATCGGCCACACCGTGCAGCCGGAATACCTGCCGGAGTTCCAGCAACTCAACGCGGTGACCATCCAGGGCACCATGGCCAAGGGCGTGACCCTGGGCCAGGCCCTTGGGGAGCTGCAGCGCCTGACTGCAACGATCCTGCCCAGCACCTACAGCTTCGACTACGTCGGCCAGTCGCGCCAGTTTGCCGAGGCGGGCAACAGCCTGATGGTGACCTTCGGCCTGTCCATCCTGCTGGTGTTCCTGTTGCTGGCCGCGCAGTTCGAGAGCTTCCGCGATCCGCTGATCGTGCTGGTGGCGGTGCCGATGTCGGTCTTCGGCGCGCTGGTGTTCCTGTACCTGGA
>JAFKMZ010000083.1 GCA_017305055.1 Lysobacterales bacterium | reverse complement strand
GATGCCTGCGAGTTGGTCGGCCTGCAAGGCCTGCCGGATCAGCTCGACGGCCGCGTTGTAGTCGTCCGAGCCGCGCATGCGGTGATGCAGGCTGAGCGCGGCGATGGTCCGCTTTGCCGCGGTGCCGGAAATTTCCTGCGCCAGCGCCCGGGTTTCCGCCGGTGTGAGCAGTGGCGCATGGTCTCCGCCGGCTTGCGCGGTCGCGCTGCCGACGGCGCCCAGGGCAGCGAATGTCCAGGCCAGAAGTATGCGGTGACGTCGCATGTGGGTTCCCCGATGGCTGGCGTCGGACGCTACCGGCGGGTGCCAGCATAGTCAAATGAAATGCGGGGTGGACGCCGGGCGGCATCGTGCACCTGGCATCGACGGGGTGGCTGCGTGACGCCCGGCGCGGGCGGGCTGGTTTCACGCCCGGTTGACCGGGCCGGTCCTACCGTCGCGGCTAGTCGGCGGCAGCCTTGGCTGCTTGTCGATCCGGTTTTTTCACGCGGAGGTGGCCCATGAAACGCTCGTCGGTACTCCTGTCAGGTGTGGTGTTGCTGTTGTGGGCTGCGGTGAGCTGGGCGGATGCGTACAGCGATACGACAAAGCTGTTCCGCCAGTCGGAGCAAAGCCGTTCGTTCTTCTCCAATTCCTATGGCTACGCGGTCTTTCCGACCATCGGCAAGGGCGGCCTCGTGGTCGGCGCGGCGCATGGCAACGGTCGCGTCTACGTGCACGGCAAGTACGTCGGCGATACCTCGATGACGCAACTGAGCGTCGGCGCGCAATTGGGCGGGGAGGCCTACAGCCAGATCATCTTCTTCCAGGACAAGGCGGCGTTCGACACGTTCACCCAGGGCAATTTCGAGTTCGACGCGGGCGCCGGTGCGGTGGCCATCACCGCTGCGGCGGGCGCCAATGTCGGCACCAAGGGCGTCAGCGGCAACGCGAGCGTCACCAAGGACAACGCGAAAACGGCGGCGTCCTATTACAAGGGCATGGCCGTCTTTACCATCGTCAAGGGCGGGGCGATGTACCACGCCACCGTTGCCGGACAGAAGTTCACCTATACGCCGAAGTAGGGCACAAGCCAGGTCGCGCGTTCCGGCCGTCCATCCCACGGATGGGCGTGCCTGGAGTCAGGAACGGGCGTCACGACGAAGCATCGTCGACGCGTTGGTACTCACAGGCCGTCCGTCACGTGAAGTGCCTGGCGTTGAGCAGCATGTGCACGACGATGCTGGCCACGTAACCCAGGGCGATTGCCCAAGTCCAGCGCAAGTGCGCTGTGAAGGTATACATGCCGCGCGAAGCGCCCATCAGCGCCACGCCGGCAGCCGAACCGATCGAGAGCAGGCTGCCACCGACTCCGGCCGTAAGTGTGATCAGCAGCCATTGGCCGTGATCCATCGGCGGGTTCATCTTCAGCACAGCGAACATGATGGGGATGTTGTCGACCACGGCCGAGAGCACACCCATGACGCTGTTGGCCAGGGTGAAACCCAGGCCGCCATAGAGATGCTGCGAGGCGACATCCAGGTAGCCAATAACGGCCAGCCCACCGACGCAGCTGAAGACTCCGTAGAAGAACAGCAGGGTGTCCCACTCGGCATTGGCGATGATCTGGAAGATCGAATATTTTTGCGGCTCGACGCCTTCTGCCAGGGCATATTGCCGTTCCTGGCGTTCGATGCGTGTGGCCAGGAGGTTCAGCAGCGCCAGGCCGGTGAGCATTCCAAATGCGGCAGGCATCCCCAACCATTGTTTGGCAATGACAGTAATGGCGATGGTCAGCGCGAAGGTCAGGCAGATGCTGATGCCGCCCCGCTTGACCCGCGTACTGGACTCAAGCGACTCCGGTTGACCCTTCGGCAACGCAAAGAACATGCATACGGCAGGGATCAACCAGTTGACCAGGGATGGCAGCAGGATGTCGAGAAATTCGAGGAACTCGACCTTGTGTGCCTGCCACACCATCAATGTCGTGATATCGCCGAATGCACTCCAGGCGCCGCCGGCGTTGGCCGCCACCACCAGATTGATCAGGGCGAGCGTGCAGAACCGGGTGTTGCCGGCACCCACAGCCAAAATCACTGCTGACATCACTAGGGCGGTGGTCAGGTTGTCCAGCACGGGAGAAAGGAGAAACGCCAATGTGCCGGTGATCCAGAACAGGGACGTGTAACTGAAACGGCGTCCGACCAACTGGGAACGCAGGGCTTCAAAGACACCACGCTCACCCATGGCAGTGACGTAGGTCATCGCTACCACCAGAAAGAAGAAGATTTCCGCATATTCGAGGAACATCTCCTCGAAGGCTCGGCGGGTGAGATCGCTGCCATCCATCTTCCAGGCGATCAGGGCCCAGATCAGCGCCGCCGCCAGCATCACCGGCTTGGACTTGGCGACGTGGATTCGATCTTCGAGGATTACTGCTATGTAGGCACCGACAAACAATAACAGCGCGAGCCAGCCAATCGGATCGGCGACCAAGTGGAAGTTTGTGGCGACATCGGTAGCGTCCGCTGCGGTAGTGAGGAGGTACATGAAGGTCCTGATGGTTTCGGCGTCGCTGATGGCCTTGGGCCCCGACGGCGCTGCCTACAGTAACAGGCAGGGGTCGGTCATGCGGTTGCAGCCTACGCCGGCAACTGGCGGAACACGCGGCTGGCGCCGGCGGTGATGAGCGCCAACGCGATCACCGTCCAGCGGAAGGCCACCACGTAGTCGCCGCTGGCGTGTCCGCCAAGCAGGCCCTGCATCAGCAGCATGCCCAGCGCGATGCCGAAGCTCATCGCCAGGTATTGCGCGGTCGAGGCCAGCGACGAGGCCATGGAGGCGTGGCTGATGTCCAGGTCGTTGTAGATCAGCGTGTTCATGGCCGTGTACTGCAAGCCGGCAAAGCCGCCGTAGAAGAACGCCAACGTAGCCACCAGCCATACCGGCGAGCCCGGCCCAAGGATGGCGAAACTGCCGAGCAGGGCGGCGACGATCAAGGTGTTGCCGAGCAGCAGGCGCCGGTAGCCGTAGTGCACCAGGGCGCGGTTGATCACCCGCTTGGCCACGATCGAGCCGATGGCCTGCGGCACCATGACCATGCCGGCGGCCAGCGGCGACCAGCCGCAGCCGACCTGCAGGAACAGCATCAGCAGCACGAACATGCCGGAGATGCCGAGCCGGGTGAAGATGCCGCCGGAAAGCGCCACCTGCACGCTGCGCTTGCGCAGGAGCTTGAGGTCGGCCACCGGGAACTCGGTGCGCCCGGCATGCCAGACGTAGAGGCTGCCCAGGACCAGGGCGCCGAGCGTGCACGCCAGCATGGACGACCAGGGCTTGGGGCTCGCGCCGGCCAGTTCCGAGGCTATCAGCAGCAGGGCCGAGGCGGTGGCGAAGAGCAGGAAGCCGGAGAGGTCGAAGCGGTGGGCGTGCGCCAACCGGTAGTCCGGCATTTCGTGCCGGTTCATCCAGTAGCCGACCACAGCCACCGGCACGTTGATCAGGAAGATCAGCCGCCACGAGGTGTACTGCACCAGCGCGCCACCGACCAGCGGGCCGAGCACCGAGCCGAGCACGCCGTAGGTGGCCACCGTGCTCATGGCGCGGACGAAGTCGCGCTTGTCGATGGTGCGCACCAGCACGTAGCGGCCCACCGGCAGCAGCGCGGCGCCGCCCACGCCCTGCAGCACGCGCGCGGCGACCAGTTGCGGCAGGTTCTGCGCCAGGCCGCAGAACAGCGAGCCCACGCCGAACACGGTGATCGCCAGGCCGAATACCCGGCGGGTACCGAGCCGGTCGCACAGCCATGGGGTGGCCGGGATCAGCACGGCCAGAGTCAGCACGTAGCTGGTCAGCGCCGAGCGCATGTCCAGCGGCGTCACCCGCAGGCCGTCGGCAATCACCGGCACCGCGGTGTTCACCACCGTGGAGTCCAGGGACTGCATGAAAAACGCCGCCGCCACCAGGAGCAGCAGGCCGCGAAAACGCACCGCGCCCGACAACTGCCCTGGCGCCGGCTCTTCCCCGGCGCCGCCCACCGTGGCGCCCGGTGCTTGGGATTCGGCAGGCGCTTCGGGTAACATGCCAGGCATGGTAACCGCTGCGCTGCCGTCCATCGGGCGGATGCCCAGCCGCCGGTTATCCATAGTTTTGTTGCTGCCGTGGCGGGACTTTGCAAAGGCGTCACGACGACCATGCACGCCGGGGCGGTTTTCGTTCCGGCGTGCACTTTTGTGCGATACCCATCGCCGACCCAGGATGAATCATGAGCACCAAGCCACCGATCACTCTTTCCCGTGTCGATCTCGACCGCATCGAGGCGTTGCTCGAGCGCGCGCCGGCGGCCGAAGTCGCGAACCTCGCCGCGCTGCGCGCCGAGCTGGACCGTGCCGAGGTGGTGGAACCCAAGGACATGCCGCCGCAGATCGTGACCATGAACTCCACGGTCACCTTCACCGACGAGGACAATGGCGAGCAGCTCACGCTGACCCTGGTCTACCCTTCCGCTGCCGGCGCCCCCGGCACAGTGTCGATCATGGCCCCGGTGGGCAGCGCCCTGCTCGGCCTGGCCCAGGGCCAGAAGATCGACTGGCCGACCCCGCACGGCCGCGTGCGCCACCTGCGCGTGCTGGAAATCAGCTACCAGCCGGAGGCGGCGGGGCAGTTCCACCGCTGAGCGTGCGTCAGTGCGGCGCGTTGGCGGCACGCACGGGTAGTCGGGAGGTGTGATGTCCAAACCCCTGGAGTCAGCGGCAACCGCCCGCGTCGCCGAGCTGCGCCAGCGTATCGACCAGGCCAACCACCGTTACTACGTGCTCGACGATCCGGAGGTACCGGATGCCGAGTACGACCGCTGGATGCGCGAGCTGGAAGAACTGGAAGCCGCGCATCCGGAGCTGGTGACCGCCGATTCGCCGACCCGCAGGGTCGGGGCCCGCGCGCAGGGCGGTTTTGCCGAGGTGCGCCACGCACTGCCCATGCTGTCCCTCAGCAATGCCTTCGAACAGCCCGGCGACAGCGACCGCGAGCGCTTTGCCGAGCTGGCCGACTTCGTGGCCCGGGTCGAGCACACCACCGGCCGTCGCGACCCACTGTTTGCCGCCGAGCCAAAGCTCGACGGCCTGGCCATGAGCCTTCGCTACGAGCATGGCGTGCTGGTGCAGGCGGCGACGCGTGGTGACGGCGAGTCTGGCGAGGACGTGACCGCCAACGTGCGCACGATCCATGCCATTCCCATGCGCCTGCGCGGCAGCGGGTGGCCCGGGGAGTTGGAGGTACGCGGCGAGGTGATCATGCTGCGCAAGGATTTCGAGGCCTTCAACGCGCGCGTGCGGACCCACGGCGGCAAGCCACTGGCCAATCCGCGCAACGCCGCGGCCGGCTCGCTGCGCCAGCTCGACCCGGCGGTGACGGCCAGGCGGCGGCTGAGCTTCTTTGCCTATGCGCTGGGTGTGGTCGAGGGCGGGACACTGCCGGACACGCACTGCGCCACGCTGCAGTTGTTTCGCCAGTGGGGCTTCCCGGTCTCTCCAGAAGTGGATCTGGCCCGTGGCTTTGCCGGGCTGGTCGCCTATTACCGGCGCCTGGGCGGCAAGCGGGATGCGCTGCCCTACGACATCGACGGCGTCGTCTACAAGCTCGACGACTATGCCGGACAGCAGGAGATGGGCTTCGTGGCTCGTGCGCCGCGCTGGGCGCTGGCGCAGAAGTTCCCGGCCCAGGAGCAGCTGACCACGGTCGAGGCCATTGAGATCCAGATTGGCCGCACGGGGGCCGCGACTCCGGTGGCGCGTCTGGCTCCGGTGCCGGTGGCTGGAGTGGTGGTGGCCAATGCCACGCTGCACAACGCGGACCAGGTGGCGCGCCTCGACGTCCGCGTGGGCGACACGGTCATCGTGCGCCGTGCCGGCGACGTCATCCCCGAGGTGGTCCGGGTGCTGCCCGAACGGCGCCCCGCACGCAGCGTGCCCTGGCACATGCCGTCAGTCTGCCCCGTATGCGGGTCGGCGCTGCTGCGTGAGGAGGGCGTCAGCGCCTGGCGTTGCTCCGGTGGCCTGGTGTGTCCGGCACAACGACGCGAGGCGCTGGTGCACTTTGCCTCGCGCCGGGCACTGGACATCGACGGCTTGGGCGAGCGCTACATCGACGGTCTGGTGGACCAGGGCATGGTGCACAGCCCGGCCGATCTCTACGCGCTGACCGTGGAGCGTTTCGTGGCCATGAAGCAGGCCATCGACGAACGCGACGGCACCACGCCGGAGACGGTCAAGCGCGGCAAGGTGGCGACACGCTGGGCGGAAAACCTGGTGGCCGCGATAGACGCCAGCCGCGACACCACGCTGGCCCGCTTCCTGTTCGGGCTCGGCATCATGCACATTGGCGAGAGCACGGCAAAGATGCTGGCTGCCTGGCTGGGTCGCCTGGCCAATGTGCGGACGATGCCTGCCGCCGTGTTGCGCGTGTTGCCCGACGTAGGCGACGCGGTGGCCGAATCGATCGCCGGCTTCTTCGCCCAGCCCGGCAACCAGCAGGCGGTGGATGCGCTGCTGGCGGCCGGCGTGCAGTGTCGGGACGAGACCGCGCCGTCGCCGGCCCTGCACGGGCGGCTGGACCTCGGCGTCCTGCTGGGCGGGCGGCACATTGCCCAGCTCAGCCCTGCACGGGCGGCCACGCTCGTTTCGCGTTATCCGACGCTGGACGCCTTGCTGGCGGCGGGCGAGGAGGCCTGGACGGCCGCCGGACTGCCTTCCGCTGCCGCCGACAATCTTGCGGCGTTGCTGGCCGACGTCGGGCAACTTGACGCCTTGCGCCGCGACGAGGCGGCGATGCATGACCTGCTGGCGCAGGTTCCCGCCGATGCCGGCGTGGCCCAGGCGCCGCTGGCCGGGCAGACCTTCGTGCTCACCGGCTCGTTGTCCAGTCTGACCCGCGAGCAGGCCAAGGCCCGGTTGGAGACCCTGGGTGCCAAGGTGGCCGGCTCCGTGTCCAGCAAGACCACGGTGGTGGTGGCCGGCGAGGCGGCCGGCTCCAAGCTCGACAAGGCCACCGAGCTCGGTGTCCCCATTTGGGGTGAAGCCCAACTGCTGGCCTGCCTGGCAGAGCACTCGGCGTGAATGGCCTTTCCGCGCTGCGCCTGCGCGCCAAGCTGTATCAGCTGATCCGCGAGTTCTTCCGCGAGCGCGGGGTGCTGGAGGTGGAGACGCCGATCCTCTCGGCGGCTGGCAATACCGAGCCCAACATCGAGAGCTTCAGCACACACTTCTCCGGTCACGTCGACGCCGGGACGCCCGAGCGCTGGCTGCGCACCTCGGCCGAGTTCCCGCTGAAGCGCCTGCTGGCCGCCGGCGTCGGCGACTGCTACGAGCTTGGACGTGTGTTCCGCAATGGCGAGGCCGGCGGCCGGCACAATCCCGAGTTCAGCATGCTGGAATGGTATCGCGTGGATTGGGACCTTCGTCGCCTGATGGGTGAGACCATCGCCCTGGTCGAGGCGGCCCTCGCGCTGGTGCGGCGTCGCGCCGCGGTACGCATCACCAGCTTCCGGCAACTGTTCCTGGACGAACTCGGCCTCGATCCGATGCTGGCGCCGCTGGCCGCGCTGCAGGTACCGCTTGCCGCCCAGCACATCGACCCGGCTGGCCTGACCCGCGACGACTGGCTGGACCTGCTGCTGACCCATCGCCTGCAGCCGCAGTTTGCCCGCGACTGCGTGACCGTCGTACACGACTATCCGGCCACGCAGTGCTCGCTGGCCCGCGTTCGTCCGGGTGATCCACCCGTCGCCGAACGTTTCGAGCTTTACCTTGGATCGCTGGAGCTGGCCAATGGCTACCACGAATTGAACGATGCGGCCGAGCAGCGCGCGCGTTTCGAACACGACAACCAGCGCCGCGTCGAGCGTGACCAGCGCCAGTTGCCGCTGGACGAGCACCTGCTTTCGGTGCTCGATGCGCTGCCCGATTGCGCCGGCGTTGCGCTCGGCATCGAGCGCCTGCTGATGGCCATGCTGGATACCGATGCCATTGCCGATGTGCTTGCCTTTCCGTTTGCCGAAGCCTGAGCGCAGCCGTAGCGACGCACCGGGCGGATTTCAGAATTCCAGCTCTTGCGCCGCGCACAGGTAGTCGACCAGCGGCGCGGCCTGCCTGAAGGTGGCCACGGTCCAGGCCAGCAGCCGGTTGGAGCAGGCCAGTTCCTCGTCGAAGCCGGCGCTGGCGACGAAGCTCTTGCGTTTGAGGTCGTCGATCAGTTCGTGCGCCGGATCGTAGCCGCGTGGTGCGCGCACCAGCGAGTCGCCGCCAAGTGCGAGGTGGGTGCGGAACGACCGGCTGCGCGTGGCGCGCTTCCACGCCGCCGGGTTGTCGACGATGAACTCGCGGATGTGCTTCAGGGCGTCTGGCTCCGGTTGCCACATGCCGCCGCCGGCAAAGCAGCTGCCGGGCTGCAGATGCAGGTAAAACGATGGTGCGTCGATCTCGCGCCGGCGCTCGTGCCCGAAGCGCGCGCCCTGCCATGGCTTGTACGGCGACTTGTCGTGCGCATAGCGGGTGTCGCGGTAGACGCGGAACAGCGAGCCGCCGACCTTGCGTGGATCGGCGCGGTAATGCGGGCTGATCGTGCGCAGTGGTTCCTGCATGTCGGCGATAAAGCGCAGGAATGGCTCGCGCACATGGCGCTCGTAGTCGTCCTTGTGGGCGTGGAACCAGTTGCGTTCGTTGTGCCGCGCCAGGGTACGCATGAAGCGGAAGGTGGCGGGGGTGAAGTAGCTCTGGGGCATGGTGCTGGGAATGGCGAAACGACGCCGGAATACTAAAGCATTGCCTGCAGATGCACTGTCGGTATCCGGCCCCGGACCGTTGCCGCGCCAACCGGGAGCCTGGGGTCAGGCTTCGTCCCCGAGGCGAACGTCGTCGCCGAGATCGGCCATGACCTGCTCGCCCCAGGCTTCGAGCTGGTCCAGCAGGGGCAATTTGTCCTGGGCCGACGGCTCGCCGCGCAGCTCGCGGATGCGGCCGAAGTAGTCCTGCAGGGTCAGGTTGGTGAGCGCAGTGTGGCGGGTCAGCCGGGCCTGGCGGAAGGCCTGCCATTCGGCCTGTTCGTCGGCGTCGAGGGTTTCCGGCCAGTTGCGCGCCCGGTAGCGCAGCAGCAGCGTCGCGCAGCGCGGGTCGTGGAACGCGGTCGTCAGCCCGCGCAGTTGCTCTGGCGGTGTGGCGCGCACCGTGGCCAGCAGGGCACGGTCGCGATCCGCGAGGAAGCCACCGTACAGGTCGAGCTCGGGATCATCGGCCTGCAGCGGCGTGGCCGCCTGCGCGAATACCCGGCATACGGTGTCGACCACCCCGCTGGCGGCGCGCAACAACTCGGCGTGCCGCAGGCAGGCCGGCAGGTCGAGTTGCAGGCGTGCGGTGTCGACCCCCTGCAACGCCGACAGCGGCGCCAGCGCCGGAGCGCGGTTGGCGCGCACCGTGCGCAGCGGGATGCGCGAGACGCCCTCGGGCAGGTCGGCGCGGCTGGTGAAGACCCGGTCGGCGATCGCCTCGGCGTCCAGTTCCAGCCACTCGCGCGGATCGGTGCCCAGGTCGTAGACGATGATCTCGCCAGGCCGTGCCGGGTGTCGGGCCAGTGGGGCGATCACGCTCAGGCAGCCACGGCTGGCCGGATAGCGCGAGGACACGTGCACCAGCGGCGTCTGCCGCACCAGGTCGAGCAGGTCATAGACCTTCTGCTTGCGGCGCAACGCGTAATACCAGTCCCACAGGCGTGGCTGATGCTGGCGGATCAGGCGGGCGAGGCCGAGCAGCGCATGCACGTCCGAAAGCGCATCGTGCGCATGCTCCTGGTCCAGGTGGTTGGCCTGGGCCAGATGTTCGAGGCGGAAGCTGGGCGTGCCGTCCTCGCGCTGCGGCCAGGCGATGCCTTGCGGGCGCAGCGCGTGGCACATGCGCGCCAGGTCGATCAAATCCCAGCGCGAGTTGCCGTGCTCCCATTCGCGCGCATAGGGGTCGTGGAAATTGCGGTACAGCATGTGGCGGGTGAACTCGTCGTCGAAACGCAAAGAGTTGTAGCCGACCGCGCAGGTACCGGAGGCGGCCAGCTGCTCGTGTACGCGGGCGGCAAATTCCGCCTCGGCCACGCCCTCGCGCGCCGCGTGCTGCGGGCTGATGCCGGTGATCAGGCAGGCATCGGGCTGGGGCAGGATGTCGCTGGCCAGGCGGCCGTAGAACATCACCGGCTCGCCGACCGGCTGCAGGTCCAGGTTGGTGCGCAGGCCGGCAAACTGCACCGGGCGATCGCGTCGCGGGTCGGCACCGGTGGTTTCGTAGTCGTGCCAGAACAGGGTCTGCATGGACGGGCATGATCGCATGCGGACAGGGGATGCCGGCAACGCTGGTAGACTGCGCCTGTTCAAGGAGGGTGCATGAGCGTAGTCGACGACGACAACCTGGTGTGGGTGGACCTGGAGATGACCGGCCTGGATACCGACCACGACTCCATCCTGGAGATTGCCACGGTGGTCACCGACAAGAACCTCAACGTGCTGGCCGAAGGCCCGGTGTTCGCGATCCGCCACGAGGTGGATCGTCTGGAGGCCATGGACAGCTGGAATTCCAACCAGCACCGCAAGTCGGGTCTGTGGGATCAGGTGCTGGCCTCTGAAGTCGACCACGCCATGGCCGAGCACGCCACCATCGAGTTCCTGCGCGAGTGGGTGGGGCCGGGCAAGTCGCCGTTGTGCGGCAATTCCATTTGCCAGGATCGCCGCTTCATGCACCGGCAGATGCCGCGCCTGGAGCGTTATTTCCACTACCGCAACCTGGATGTCTCCACGCTCAAGGAACTGGTGCGGCGCTGGTCGCCAGGCATTGCCCGCGGTGTCACCAAGGAGTCGGCGCATACCGCGCTGTCCGACATTCGCGATTCGATTGCCGAACTCCAGTATTACCGTGGCTACATGGGTGCGTTTGGCGGGAGTCCCGATGCCTAGCCCTTGCCTGACGCCTGGATGCCGTCCGCGATGCTGAGCGAGCTGTTCGCCCCGGTGCTGGATTGCGCCGGACGCAAGATCACCCTCGACCGGCCGCGGGTGGTGGGCATCGTCAACCTGAGCCCGGATTCGTTTTCCGCCGATGGCCACGGGGATGACGTCGAGGCTGCGGTGGCCCATGGCCTGCGCCTGCTGGAGGAGGGCGCCGACATGCTCGATGTCGGCGGCGAATCCACCCGTCCGGGCGCGCCTGGGGTTTCCGCTGCACAGGAGCTGCAGCGTGTGCTGCCGGTGATCGAACAGCTGGTTGCCCGCGGCACCGCGCCGGTTGCCGTCGACACCTCCAAGCCGGAAGTGATGCGCGCTGCCGTTGCCGCCGGCGCCGGGATGATCAACGACGTCTGCGCCCTGCGTGCCGATGGCGCGCTGGAAGCGGCAGCAGAGCTGCGTGTGCCGGTATGCCTGATGCACATGCTGGGCGATCCACGCAGCATGCAGTCCGATCCGCGCTATGACGACGTAGTGGGTGAGGTCCATCGCTTCCTTGCCGACCGCTTGTTTGCCTGTGAGCTGGCGGGCCTGGATCGCAAGCAGATCCTGGTGGACCCGGGCTTCGGCTTCGGCAAGACCATGGAGCACAACGTCGCGCTGCTGGCCGCCCTGGGGCGTTTCTGCGACCTTGGCGCGGGCCTGTACGTCGGCCTCTCGCGCAAATCCATGATCGGGGCCTTGACCGGGCGCAAGCTGCCGGCGGAGCGCGTGGCCGGCTCGGTCGCGGCGTCGGTGCTGGCCGCCGAGCGCGGGGCGCGCATGATCCGGGTGCATGATGTGGCCCCGACCGTGGAGGCGCTGGCGGTGTGGCATGCCGTGCATGCACGGGACCAGATCCCGCAGCGCAAGGACACGACGCCGTCGGCGCCGCGTTGGCCGGACGAAGACTGAGCCGCATGCGCACCATGGCCAGTCCGGTTTCATTGCGCTGTACCCCAGGAGTGCCACGTACGTGAACGAGCGCAAATATTTCGGTACTGACGGTATCCGCGGCCGGGTCGGCGAATGGCCGATCAGCGCGGATTTCGTGTTGCGGCTGGGCCGCGCGGTCGGCGCGGTGCTGCGACGGTGTGGAACTGGCCGCCCGCAGGTATTGATCGGCAAGGACACCCGCGTGTCCGGCTACATGTTCGAGGCGGCGCTGGAAGCAGGGCTGGTTGCCGCCGGGGTGGAAGTTGGCTTGCTGGGTCCCATTCCCACCCCGGCGGTGGCGTTTCTGACCCGCTCATTGCGCGCACAGGCTGGCATTGTCATCAGCGCCTCGCACAATCCGTATGCCGACAACGGCATCAAGTTTTTTTCCGCTGACGGCGAAAAACTCTCCGACGAAGTGGAGTTGGCGATCGAGCGGGAAGTGGATGCCGACTTCGTCACCGTGGCTTCGAGCGAACTTGGCAAGGCCAGCCGCATTTCGGGTGCACTTGCGCGCTACAGCGAGTACTGCAAGGCGACGGTACCCGCGCACTTCAGCTTGTCCGGTGTCCGCATGGTGGTGGATTGCGCGCATGGCGCCACCTACCAGGTGGCGCCGCGGGTGTTCGCCGAGCTGGGTGCCGAGGTGGTGGCGATTGGCGACCGCCCTGACGGGTTCAATATCAACCAGGACGTGGGCTCGACCCATCCACAGGCCTTGCAACAGGCAGTACTGGCCCATGGCGCGCAGTTTGGCGTGGCGTTTGACGGCGACGGCGATCGCGTGATCATGGTGGATCGCAATGGGGCGATCGCTGATGGGGACGATGCTCTCTACGTGCTGGCACGCAGCATGCGCGCGCAGGGACAGCTCACCGGCCCGGTGGTCGGCACGCTGATGAGCAATTTCGGATTGCAGCAGGCGCTGGCCGAGCTTGGCGTGCCGTTCATCCGCGCCCAAGTGGGCGACCGCCACGTCCTGCTGCAGCTGAAGCGGCACGGCGGCGTGCTGGGCGGGGAGACTTCGGGCCATATCCTGTGCCTGGATCGCGCGACCACCGGCGACGGCATAGTCGCCGCGCTGGCGGTGCTGCAGGGCCTGGCTTGCCTGGGGGAGGACTTGACGCAGGCTCGCGCCGGCTTGCGCAAGCTGCCGCAAGTCATGCTCAATGTGCGTGCGGCAGGCGCGCGCGAGGCGCTGGACGACGACTCGGTACGCGAGGCACTGGCTGCGGTGGAAGGCCAACTGCTCGGCCGCGGGCGCGTGGTGCTGCGTGCCTCCGGCACGGAGTCCGTGGTGCGCGTGACGTTGGAAGGCGAGGATGGCGGCGAGGTGCAACGGTTGGCCACGACCCTGGCCGACGCCGTGCAGGCTGCCGCCGGCCGTCACGCGATGCGCGCTTCCTGAGGCTGCGGTTTCGCCGGTCAGCTCACGCGGCAAGTCGGCCACGCGGGACTGCCCGCTTCGAGCGCCGGTGCCCGCAACTGGATGGGCGCCGGTTGCCGCTGCCATGGCAGGACACTAAGCTCGGCCTTTTGAGCACGGAGCAGGACCCATGCGCAGGAAACTCGTCGCCGGCAACTGGAAGATGAACGGCAGCCGCGCCATGGCGACGTCGCTGGTGGATGCCATCGCCAGCGGCAAGCCGGTGGCGGTCGACGTGCTGGTGTTTCCGCCCTTTCCCTACCTGGCGGAGCTGGCCTTGCGGCATGCGCCAACTGTGCTGGGCGTGGGCGCGCAGGACGTCAGCGCGCATGCCGAGCCCGGCGCCTACACCGGCGAGGTTTCCGCGGCCATGCTGGCTGACGTCGGCGTTGGCTGGGTGCTGGTCGGCCATTCCGAGCGGCGCGAATACCACGACGAGGACGACGACCTGGTGGCAGACAAATTCGCTGCGGCACAGGGGGCCGGCCTGACCCCGATCCTGTGCGTGGGTGAGACCGCCGCGCAGCACGAGGCCGGGCAGGCCAAGGAAGTGATTCACCGCCAGCTCGGCACGGTGCTCGCGCGCAGTGGCATCGCCAGCTTCCGCACCGCGGTCGTTGCCTACGAGCCCGTGTGGGCCATCGGCAGTGGCAAGACCGCCACCCCCGAGCACGTGCAGGAAGTGCATGCCTTCATTCGTAGCCAACTGCAAAACGAGGATGCTACAATTGCCGGTCTGACCCGAGTGCTTTACGGCGGCAGCGTGAAAGTGGCGAATGCCGCCGAGTTGTTTGCCCAGCCAGACGTGGATGGCGGGTTGATTGGCGGGGCGTCCCTGGCCGCGCCCGACTTTCTTGGAATCTGCGCTGCGGCGCAATAGCGCAACAGGCCCAAAGACAAATCATGTTCGTCATTTTCAGCGTGTTTTACATTCTGATCGCCGCGACGATGATCGTGCTGATCCTGTTGCAGAACGGCGCCGGCGCAGACGCGGGCTCCGGGTTTGGCGCGGGCGCGTCGGCCACGGTATTTGGTGCGCGGGGATCGGCGACGTTTCTGACCCGGGCCACCAGCGTGCTGGCGGCCCTGTTCTTCATCCTCAGCATCGCCATGGGCATCGCGCTCAACGGCAGTGGCAACCGCGCGCAAACCCAGGCCGAAGGCTTGGGTGTGATGAGCGGCGTGGCGGAGAAGCCGGCAGCCGGCAACGCGGTGCCGACGGCGACGCCGGCACAGACTGGCGGCGAAGTCCCCGTGGCGCCAGCCGCGCCGGCCAGCCCGGACGCCGCGCGCGGGTCCGCTCCGGCAGCGGCCGGCACGGGCGGCGGCGCGGCGCCGGCACGCGGAGCGCCGAAGGCCGGGCACTGAGCCCACAACAACCTTGCCCAGGTGGCGGAACTGGTAGACGCACTACCTTGAGGTGGTAGCGACGAGAGTCGTAGGGGTTCGAGTCCCCTCTTGGGCACCATTTGATAGTTTCAGGACATCCGATACAGTCCGAAAAACGTAGAAAAACCCGCTACTTGGCGGGTTTTTTTATGCCCGACCGTCCGATGCGATACAAAGTCGTCCGATTGAATCCGATCGGAATTGGGGGCATATTTGGGGGCACATCGCTGAACAGCAGCAGGCAGAGTGGATTTGTGCCCCCAGATATCGATTGGTGCGCATAACATTCGATGTCGAACAGAACGCCACTAGGGCGTTGGGTGCGCTACCGACCGATCGCATTCCGAGGTGATGCATGAAACTGACCGATATCGTCGTTCGCAAGGCCGCCCCGCGCGCCAAGCGGTACAAGCTGGCGGATGGCGGAGGCATGTATCTCGAGGTGACGCCGGGCGGAGCGAAATACTGGCGGCTCAAGTACCGGGTCGCTGGCCGGGAGAAACGGTTGGCACTGGGGGTGTATCCGACGGCTTCCCTGTCCACTGCCAGGCAAGGGTGCCAGGAGGCTCACCGGCTATTGGCCCAGGGCATTGATCCCGGTGCAGCCCGCAAGGCGGCAAAACAGCAGAAAGTCGAAGTAGCCACGGCGGCCAGGGACACCTTTGAAGCGGTCGCCCGAGAATGGATGACCCGGCAGGAGGTGGCCGAGGTGACGGCCAACAAGACCCGGTGGATACTGGAGACCTTCCTGTTTCCGGAAATCGGCGGCCGGCCGATCGCTGAGGTTACGCCGCGCGAGCTGCTGACGACCCTGCGCAAGATCGAGGAAAGCGGTAAGCTGGAGACCGCCAAACGGGCCAAGATCAAGGCCGGGCAGGTGTTTCGCTATGCCGTGCTGGAGGGTAAGGCTGAGAGCGACCCCACAGCCAGCCTGCGGGGTGCACTCAAGGCGCCGAAAGGCAAACACCATGCCGCGGTGACGGACCCGACCCGCATGGGCGAGCTGCTCCGGTCGATCAACGGTTTCGCTGGCCAGCCCGTTACACTCGCCGCGCTGAAGTTGGCGCCGCTGGTGTTCGTGCGCCCGGGCGAGCTGCGCCACGCAGAATGGGGGGAACTCGATCTAGATGGCGCTATCTGGCGCATCCCCGGCGAGAAAATGAAGATGGGCGCGGCGCACTTAGTACCGCTGTCCACGCAAGCCGTGGCCGTCCTGCGAGAGCTACACCCGTTGACCGGTGACGGCCGCTATGTATTCCCCGGCTTACGTACCTCGTCCCGGCCCATGTCCGAGAATACCGTGAACGCCGCGTTGCGGCGGCTGGGCTATTCCGGCGAGGAAATGACCGGTCACGGCTTCCGCAGCATGGCGGCGACGCGGCTCAACGAGATGGGCTGGAACGCCGACGCCATTGAGCGTCAGTTGGCGCATGCCGAATCGAATAAGGTCCGTGACGCCTACACGCACGCCGCGCAATACTTGAATGAGCGCACCCGAATGATGCAGGCGTGGGCGGATTATCTTGACGGTCTGCGGGCAGGCGGCAGGGTCATTCCTGTCAGACAGACGGGTAGCTTTTGAGATGGAAAGCGGTCTAATTGATGTGGACTTGGGCGGCCTGCTGATATTGAAGATGGTTTGGTTATCCGTGCCAATGACGACCTAGTGTAAGGCGACGGGCCGGCATCGCCGGACGAAGAAGATGCGGTGTCCGTCGTGCTCGTAACCAACGAGGACTTCGTCCGACCCGGTGCGGCGCACGCGCTCGCCGTCGGCTGTCGCGCAGGCATCTTTTTCGTACATCTCGAAGGAGTAGGCGAACCAGCCGGCCACGGAGACGAGTGACTCTTCGTAAGGTCGGTGCTGCCTGTTCCAACCGGCAATGACGAGGGACAACAGCGTAATCGCCGCCACCAGCCGGACCAGCATGCGGATGTATTCCCAGTCCACTTCGCGTTTAGGTTGACGCCACGATTGCCAGATCTATACGACACCGCCCATCAGAATCGACATGGGTGCAACGATGAACATCACGGTCGTTGCCAACAGGATGATGTATCCGGCAGTCAGCGGAGCCAGGAACGTGACCGTATAGGGGAACTCACCGGGCGGAAACCCGGTGGCGCGGTTGACGATGCCGGACGCGATGGCCATCGACAGCGCGCCAATCATCGTCGCCACCAATGCGGCCAGAATCTTGCCCGGCCGCGTGGCCAGTGCTTTGTCGGCGAGCTGGTAACCCTCCAGCACGATGCCCGAGGCCAGCAGCATGGTGCCAATGAGAAATATCGCCTGTGGCAGGTTGCTATAAGTCAGTCCGACAATCCCGCATGCGAGGGATAATGAGCATGACCATGCCACCGCCCGAGTACAGGCGCATCGGCCAAGCTTGGTCTTCCCACCAGCGCGCCAGCGCCGAGCCGCGGCGCGAGGCTGCGGCAACCCAGTGTTTCAGCATCCTCATCCGAGCAGGTTCCCCTCTGATTGCATGCGAAAGCCTGGGTAGGCGAAGGCGCTCTCGATCAGGCCGCAGTCGCGCGGCGAGACACCTTCGGCGCGCACTGTGTCGTACCAGGTGGTGCGAACGCGCTTTTCCATGTCATCAATGATCGTGGCCGCTTCGTCGGGCTTGAGCAGAAAACGGCCGCTTTGCGAGAGCAGATTGGGCGCGGTGGCGACACGTCCCTGGTCGCCAATCGTCAGGGCCAGGTCGCGGCGCTCGACGCTGACCGGCGTGCTTGGGGTCAGGTCGTAGGCAGGGGACAAGCGCCAGTCGCGAGCTTTCGCAATAAGGGCATGGTTGCGTGGATGGTCGTCCGTGTTGGAGATCAGCGCGTTGAAGCACATCCTGCGGAACAGTTCCCTGGCGTCTTTCCCCGGCTCGGCCGAAGCGCGTCGCAGTTCCTCGGCCAACAAGACGTAGGACCAGCGATCGCGCGAGCGATGGCTATCCTCGGTGCGCAAGAGAGTCAGGGCACTGATCATGCGCGCGCGCGCGTAGCCGTCTTCGGCTTTTTCGCGGTCGAACCGGCGCACCAGCAGCACGTCGCGGTCGCCGACCTTCGTGACTTTGCTGTCGGCGACATTCAGGCCGCACTGGCGCGCCAGGATCAGCATGGCGTGTTCGACCCGGGCATTGTTCCAGCGGTCGTCCTGTCGATTGAACTTGGCGATCCAGAGGCCGTCTCCATCTTCCACGACGCTCTTGGGGCGAGCGCCGCCCATCGAGGTGCCGAGCAGCATCAGATCCTGGACCTGTGCGTTGGCATCGTCCGGCGCAAGAGCTTCGTCAGCAACGACTGCGTCCGCAATGGCCTGCAGCTTTTCCAGGTCGAGCGTCTGGTTGAAGGTGCGGCGTGGTGCGGGAGGTTCCCGATTCAATCCGAACCCGAGCGCGCCGGCCCGATCGTCGGCGGACTGCAGCAGGTAATCCAGTTCCCCCAGCTTTGCCTTGCCGGCGCGTTTCTCGATGATGCGCCTGCCCCAATAGTCGGGACCGGCGTCGCGCAGGGCGCCGAACATGCCACCCAGCGCAACCGTTTCGTAGCGCTTTTGCGAGAGCCTGAGTTCGACCGGGTCGAACTCGACGGCCTCCTTGCGTTCCAGGTAGCTGCGGCCATAGACGAAGCGCCCGACCGACGTGCCGGTGCGATCGGCGTGCATTTCAAAACGACCTGCGGTGACCGGCTCGGTGGTGCCCGGCAGGGTGATGTAGACGAAGCACTCCTGCGCGCTAGAAGTCATTGTCCGGGCCCTGTTCGTAGCGCACGCGTTGGTTTTCCTGCAGCCGTGCCAAGGTCAGCCCTTCCTGGTCGCGCCCCGGCGCAGCCAGCAGCCGGAAGTCGTCGAGCAGGCCGTACGTCCACAGCAGCGCGACGTAGACCACGGCACCGGTTGAGGGTTTGCCTTTCTCGGCATCGGCCACAGCGCGGCGGCCCGCCCCGATCTTGCCGGCCACATCGGCGATGGTGAGCCGACGGCGCAGACGGGCGGTGCGCAAGTTG
>JAFKMZ010000082.1 GCA_017305055.1 Lysobacterales bacterium | reverse complement strand
GTCGATCTTCCGCGCCACCAGCCGGCCGCGCAGGATGTCCAGCATCTGCTGCAGCTGGAATTCGCTGGGCGCGCCCAGCGTGATCACCGAGTCGTCCAGCGTGTACGACGCGTCCTGGCCCTTGAAGTCGAAGCGGTTGCCGAGCTCGCGGTTGGCCTGGTCGACCGCGTTGGTCAGCTCGTGCTTGTCGACTTCGGAGATCACGTCAAAGGAAGGCATGGCGGCACCTGCTGGAGACGGGAGCCAGTGTAAGCGATGCGGCCGGGCGATAATGCCATGCCTCCACTACATCATGCTGGCCTGTGCCGGGGGACGGCGGGCGGGCAAAGGCGGCGCAACCATGGCGGATTCTTGAAGACCGACGTATTGATCATCGGCGCCGGTGCGGCCGGCTTGATGTGCGCCATCACCGCCGGCCAGCGCGGTCGCCGCGTGCTGGTGCTCGAGCATGCCAACAAGGTCGGCAAGAAGATCCTGATGTCCGGCGGTGGCCGCTGCAATTTCACCAACACCGGCGCGACCCCGGCGAACTACCTGTCGGCCAACCCGCATTTCGCCAAGTCCGCGCTGGCGCGCTGCACGCCGGCCGATTTCATCACGCTGGTCGAGAAGCACCGCATCGCCTATCACGAGAAGGAACTCGGCCAGCTGTTCTGCGATGGTTCGTCCAAGCAGATCGTGCGCATGCTGCTGGACGAATGCGCCGCGGCCGATGTCACGGTGGAGACTGGTTGCAGCGTGCAGCGCGTGCGCAGGACGCCGCAGGGTTTCAGCGTGCTCAGCGCACGCGGCGAGGTGCATGCCGAATCGCTGGTGGTGGCCAGCGGCGGCCTGTCGATTCCGAGTATGGGCGCCACTGGCTTCGGCTATGAGCTGGCGCGCCAGTTTGGCCACGACGTACTGCCCACACGCGCCGGGCTGGTGCCGCTGACGCTGAGCGGCAAGCACCAGGAGCACTATCGGGAGCTGGCCGGCGTGGCCTTGCCGGTGGTGGAGACACGGGTCGGCAGGCAGGCCTTCCGCGTCGGCCTGCTGTTCACCCATCGCGGCCTCAGCGGGCCTTCGATCCTGCAGATCTCGTCGTACTGGCAACCGGGCGACGATCTGCGGGTCAACCTGCTGCCGGACATGCAGGCTGGCGCGCATCTGCTCGGGCAGCGCGTGGCACGGCCGCTGGCGGAATTGAAGACCGTGCTCGGCGACGTGCTGCCGAAGCGCCTGGCACAACGCCTGTGCGGGCAATGGCTGGAGAGCAGGCCGATGCGCCAGTACCGCGATGCCGAGCTGGCGCAGATCGGCGCACAGATCAATGACTGGCCGGTCACCGCCAGCGGCACCGAGGGTTATCGCACCGCCGAGGTGACGCTGGGTGGCGTCGATACCGATGGCCTGTCCTCTGCCACGATGCAGTCGAAACTCGTGTCGGGGCTGTACTTCATCGGCGAGGTGGTCGATGTCACCGGCTGGCTGGGCGGCTACAACTTCCAGTGGGCGTGGGCGTCGGGCCGGGCCGCCGGCGGGGTGGCGTAGGCTTCGCGTGACATGAACGCGAAGCATGTTCCACTAGGCTGCACAGCGAGCCTCGTGAGGAAACGCACATGAAAGTTGGGTTCATTGGTCTGGGCGCCATGGGCAGCGCGATGGCCGGCAATCTGCTGGCCGCCGGATACGCGTTGACGGTGTGGAACCGCTCCGAGGCAACCACGCGGCCGCTGGCCGCGCAGGGCGCCAGGGTTGCGCGCAGCGCCGACCGCGCCGCGCAGGGTGAGGTGCTGTGCAGCATGCTGGCCGACGATCGGGCGGTGCGCGAGGTGTTCCTCGAAGGCGGTGTGCTCGACGCGATGGTCAAGGGCAGCGTGCACGTCAACCACGCGACGATCTCGGTGGCGCTGGCGAAGGAACTGGCCGAGGCACACGCGGCGCATGGAGTGGATTACATAGCTGCACCGGTGTTCGGTCGCCCCGACATCGCCGCCGCGGCCAAGTTGAACATCCTGGTTGCCGGCAGCGCGGCTGCGGTCGGGCGCGTGCGTCCGCTGCTGGAGGCAATGGGCAGCCGGCTGTGGCCGCTGGCCGAGGCGCCGGAGCGCGCCAACGTGGCGAAGATCGCCGGCAACTTCATGCTGGCCACGGCAATCGAGAGCATGGCCGAGGCAACTGCGCTGACCCGCGCGCACGGCGTCAGCGCCGCGGATTTCCTCGATGTGATGACGAACACCTTGTTCGCGGCACCGGCCTACCAGGGCTATGGCGAACTGATCGCCGGGCAGCGCTTCAAGCCGGCCGGGTTCACCCTGCCGTTGGGCTTGAAGGATGTCGAGCTTGCCCTCACGGCCGGATCGGCAGCGCATGTCCCGCTGCCGTTCGCCGGCGTGCTGCGCGACAGCCTGCTGGAGGCACTGGCGGCCGGCGACGCCGAGCTGGACTGGTCGTCGCTGGCGCTGGTGGCCGCGCGCCGCGCGCACCTGGATGAGCGCGGGTGACCGAACAGCAGAATATCGAGCTGGCCCTCGACCGGGGCCGGCGACGCGCGGTATTGCGGCGCTTTGTCACTGGAAGCGCATGATGCGGCTGCGGACCAACAAACAGGTCAGGTTCATTGCCTGATGACGGGAGCAGGGGAACGAGCGCATGAACGAGCACGATGAGGTTGCGGCTGCCGGCAGGCGGTTCCGGTTCGCCCGCCTGCGCTGGCTGGTCCGCGTCATCCAGCACCCTTCGGCGGTGCTGCTGTTGGTGCAGCTGGTTGGGCTGCTGCTGTATCCGTTCATCGAGTACACGCGCCCGGCGCGCGCCATCCTGGGTGCGTTCGGCGTACTGGTGCTGTGCCTGGCGATCGCGATGGTGCAGCGCACGCGCGGGCGCGGCTGGATCAGCGCCGCCATCGCGGTGCCGGCCGTGCTGCTCAACGTGCTGGACCTGACCGTGGGCATTCCGGTGCTGCGGCCGTGGTGGGCGGCGCTGGAGGCGTTGTTCTATTTCTACGCGGCGACCTGCCTGATCCGCTACATGCTGGCCGACCGGCGCGCCACCCGCGATGAATTGTTTGCCGCCGGGGCCACCTTCACCCTGCTGGCCTGGGCCTTCACCTACCTGTTCGTGCTGTGCCAGACGCTGCAGCCGGGTTGCTTCACGGCGGCGGTGAATCCGGACGCGCCGCGCAGCTGGACCGAACTGCTGTTCCTCAGCTTCGCCCTGATGTCCAGCACCGGTATCGGCGATGTCATCCCGATCACCGTGCACGCCCGCGCGGTGGCAAGCCTGGAGATGTTCGTCGGCGTGATGTACATCGCCCTGGTGGTGTCGCGCCTGATCGGCTTGACGCTGTTGAGCAGGGATGAGCAGCGCTGATGACGGCAGGGGTGTGACCGGCAAACCTGGGCCGGCCCAATGCGACCCGGCCTTTTTCCCAGCGGACGACAGTCCGTGCCTTTCCTTTTCAGGATCACCCACAACCCATGAACCCGCACACCCACCATCCGGAAAAAGGCCAGCCGCTTGATGGCCAGGCGCTGCTTGAGGACGTGAGCCTGCCGGCAGCCGTGGTCTTCGAGGCGGCGCTGGCCAACAACATCGGCTGGATGCAACGCTACGCCGACGCACACGGTGCAAAGCTCGCGCCCCACGGCAAGACGACGATGACCCCCGCGCTGTTCCGGCGCCAGCTCGACGCCGGCGCCTGGGGCATCACGCTGGCCACCGCCACCCAGTGCGCCGTGGCCTTTGCGCACGGCGCCACCCGCCTGCTCATGGCCAACCAGCTGGTCGGTACACCCAATATGGCGATCATCGCCGGACTGGTCGAGCGCGGTGCCGACTACTACTGCCTGGTGGACAGCGTGGCCAACGTCGAGGCGCTGGACCGCTGTTTCGCCCGGCGCGGACTGAACATCAACGTGTTGATCGAACTTGGCGTGGCGGGTGGCCGTTGTGGCGTGCGCGGCGCGGCCGACCTGCAGCGGCTCGTCGACGCCATCGTTGCCGCCCCGGCTGTCACGCTCTGCGGCATCGAGGGTTACGAAGGCCTGATTGGCGGGGAGCAGGCCGTTGCCGAGGTCCGCAGCTATGCCCGCCGGCTGGTGGACACCGTGCGCACGCTACGGGTTGCCGGGGCGCTGGCCGACCGCGCGCCCATCGTCACTGCCGCCGGCTCGCAATGGTTCGACCTGGTTGCCGAGGCGTTCGACGAGCCCGATCTGCGCGACGACTTCACGCCAATCCTTCGCCCGGGCTGCTACGTCGTCCACGACCACCGCTCCTACCGCGACGCGATGGCCGCAGTGAAGGCACGCCAACCGACCCTCCAGGGCGGCCTCGAACCGGCATTGGCCGTGTTCGCGCATGTGCAGTCGCTGCCGGAGGTGGGTACGGCAGTGGTCGCCATGGGCAAGCGCGACATCTCCTGTGACCCCGACCTGCCGATACCGCTGCAGCTGCATCGCCCTGGAGAGCCCGCCAACCCGCTGCGCGGCTGCAAGGTCCGCAAGATGATGGACCAGCACGCGATCCTCGACATCCCCGACGACATCGAACTGCGCGTCGGCGACGTGGTGTCCTTCGGCGCCTCGCACCCGTGCCTCACCTTCGACAAATGGCGCCAGGTGCTGCTCGTGGACGAGAGCCTGCGCGTGCTCGAAAGCATGCCGACGTTTTTCTAGCGAAGGCGGCCCGGCCTGCCGAAGCACCGCTCCCGCGGCTTTTGGCAACACGACGGCTGGTCCAGGGGAACGTCGCTGCCCCATTCCCAAGCTTCGACCCGACTCCAGTGCGCCCGTGGAGCCCCTGGTCTTGCCTTGAAGCTGGGCCGATACGCCCCAATTCCCCTATGGCATGCACGCGGCATGTGTCTGCGCCGCGCGACAACACGACGTCCGCTGCAACTCCAAGGAGATCCTCATGAAGCTTTACAGTTTTCCCGGTTCGTGCGCCCTGGCCACCAACATCGCACTCGAATGGACAGGCGCACCGTACGCGGTCGAATTGATCAGGAAGGAGGACCTGGACAAGCCCGAGCTGCTCAAGCTGAACCCCAACCACAAGGTGCCGATCCTCGACGTGGACGGCTGGGTCCTGTATGAGAACGCCGCGATCCTGAACTACCTCGCCGACATCTTCCCGGAGGCAAAGCTGGGTGGCGACGGCACGCCGAAGAGCCGCGCCGAGGTCAACCGCTGGCTCGCCGTGATCAACTCGGACATGCACCCGGCCTACACGCCGCTGTTCGGCGCGACGGAATACCTCGGCGACAAGGCCATGATCGAAAAGACCAAGGACAACGCACGCAAGGTGCTGCGCAAGTATTTCGAGCGCATGGACCAGCAACTCCAGGGTCGCGACTGGATTGCCGGCGAGCGCTCGATCGCCGACCCGTACCTGTTCGTGCTGCTGCTGTGGTCACACATCGTCAACATTGACCTGGGCGGCCTGGACAACCTCAAGCAGTTCGAGCGCCGCATGCGTGCCGACACCGGCGTCAAGAAGGCGCTGCAGACGCAGCGACTGGACAAGGCGGCGTAACCTGGCCTCGTCGCGGTTCACGCACGCTGCGTGACCATCATCCCGGCGATCTCCTTGACCAGCTTTGCCGCCACGACGGCAGTGATCTGGGAGATGTCGCAACGCGGGTTGTATTCGACGACATCGGCCGCCACGATCGGCTGGTCGATCGCCTGGATCAGGTTGATCACCTGGCGGCTGGACAGGCCGCCCGGTTCCCGGTGCGACACGCCTGGCGCATACGCCGGGTCCAGGCCATCGATGTCGATCGAGAGGTAGACCGGCGTCTGCAGGTCGAGCCGGATGTCGCCGGTACACGAGCGCGCCTCGAGCACTTCGACGCCATAGCGCCTTTGCTGCTCACGCTGATGCCCGGTGGTCGTGCGCAAGCCCACCTGCAGCAGGTGGTCGGCCAGGCCATCCTCCATGATCCGGGCAAACGGCGAGGCGTGTGAGCGCGGATTGCCCTGAAATGACTGATAGATGTCCGGATGCGCGTCGACATGCACGATGGTCAGCTGCGGCTGGCGACGGCGGACGGCACGCAGGATCGGATGGGTGATCGCATGGTCGCCACCCAGGCTGATCAACGGCCCGCCCGTATCCAACGCGTCCGCCACCGCCTGCTCGATCAGCTCCCAGGGATCGGTGCTGCCGTCGAACGGGACGTCCCCGCGGTCGGTCAGCCGGCCCGGGACGCCGAGGTCCACACCCGTCTCGGTCCACAGGTTGAACGCGTCCGACCGCAACTCACGTCGGATGTGCGCCGGCGCCTCGGCCGGTCCCTTCAGGAACGAGGAATTGTCGTCGTTGGGTATGCCGAGCAGCGAAATGCCAGTCATCTTCCCTCCTGTCCCGTGCCTCCGATGGCTGCCGCCGATTGGCGCCGATCCTTGTCGCACTACGCCCGAATTCAGCGACGCGAGCAATTGGCGAGCGTCCGCTGGAATGAGTTCTTGGCCACCCGTAGTGCATGGAAACATGCACGCGGACCCTGGCATGCTCACGACCGTGGCTACTGGGCAGCCGCCGTTACGCGCCCGTCACCTGCCACCTTGGCAAATGCTGCCGCGTGCGCTGCCTACTTTGGCTGCTTCGCTTTGCGTTTCGCACGTGATGAGAGCGCTGCAACGACGATCGCGATCAAGACAACGACGATTGCGCCAACGGTGCCGGAGTGCATGCCTGTGTCCTTGATGGATTGAACGGAACGATACGAGAAGCTGGTCCGACAGCGACCACCGCCTGAAATCAGCGGTGCACGCACCGCGTCTACTGGATTGAGTTGCTAGGCTGCACGCAACGCAAGCTTGGCCACTCGGTCGAGATTGACCGTCTTGCGTGCGACCC
Source organism: Lysobacterales bacterium (assembly GCA_017305055.1). GTDB lineage: Bacteria > Pseudomonadota > Gammaproteobacteria > Xanthomonadales > Rhodanobacteraceae > Rhodanobacter. The sequence continues at coordinate 11,961 of JAFKMZ010000082.1, read as the reverse complement.
AGAGATCATGGTTGCTCTGCATGGCCAGCCAACTTTCAGGGCTACGGCCAAGCGCCTTGGAAAGGAGCAGTGCCATCTCTGGCGTGACCCGACTGGAACCGTTGAGTACGCGACTCAGCGTGGATGATGCCACCCCAATAGTTGCTGCGAGCTCTCGACCGCTGATGCCGTTGGGCTCGAGGTAGATGCCGGTGATGAACTCACCTGGATGTGGAGGGTTGTGCATAACCATTAGTGATAGTCCCCATAGTCCAGAACGTACACGTTGCCATCCGTGAACTCGAAGGTAAGGCGCCAGTTGCCATTGACCGAAATTGACCACCGCCCTCTCAGCTTGCCTTTGAGCGGATGCAAGCCGAATCCCGGCACGTCGAGGTCATCAATGCGCTGCGCGGTGTCCAAAGCCGCCAGCTGGAACCGGAGTCGCTTGGTGTGTGCTGTCTGGATACCGGCGGTGTTCCCCGCGGAGTAGAACTTGGCGAGTCCTTTGTGCCGGATCGATCTGATCATGATCCAGCGTAACAGTGTGATGCGTGATGCGCAACACCGTTTGGCCTGACGGGAAAGCTTACGTAGCCAACTTGAGGCCAATAATTCCCGCAACAATAAGGGCGAGGCTTAGTAGCCGCCCAGCATTCGCTGGTTCGCCAAGCAAGACAATCCCAAGTATCGCTGTGCCGACAGCACCGACGCCAACCCACACTGCATAGGCAGTGCCCAAGGGGAGCGACTTCATGGCAATACCTAGTAGCCCAAGGCTGATCACCATCGCGAGCACAGTGCCAACAATTGGCCACAGGCGTGTAAAGCCCTCCGTGTACTTGAGCCCGATAGCCCAGCCGATTTCAAACAACCCAGCAAGAACAAGAGCGAGCCAGTTCATGGCGATACCTCACCAAAGTACGGGTCGTCCCAGATGTGAAATACGAAATGAGGCCGTCCTCAGATCGCCAAAGGCCGAACACCTAGTAGACCCTGGATCGGGTCATATGCGCTCGACGTTCAGCTTTCGATGGCTGGGCGTCAAGCTGGTAAATCCCGTGTGTATGGGCAAAGGGTTGCCTGTGATGGCGGTGGTGCGGTGGGACGCGGGCGGCCTTTGCAAACCCCACGGTAATCCCCACGATCCGTGGTGCCATGTCGTATGACCCAGGAATTGCAGCAATAGACCGTATGGGCAGCGGATTTGTACGTAGCCGCCATGCCTGCCCGCCACCCCACGGGGGCGGCAGGTATCGGGCAAGTGTGCTCAGATCTTTTTCGCCAACGTCTCCGCCAGCCCGGTATAGCCAGCCGGCGTCAGCTCCATCAAGCGCCGCTTCGCATCCTCCGGCAACTCAAGGCCACCGATGAATTCGCGGATCGACTCGCGGGTGATGCCGTGGCCGCGGGTCAGGGCCTTCAACTGTTCGTAGGGTTCGGGCAGGCCGTGGCGGCGCATGACGGTCTGCACCGCCTCGGCCAGAACTTCCCAGCTGGCGTCGAGGTCGGCGGCGATGCGTTCGCTGTGCACGGTGAGTTTGCCCAGGCCCTTCTGCAGCGAGGCCAGCGCGACCAGGGTGTGGCCGAAGGCGACGCCGAGCGCGCGCAGCACGGTGGAGTCGGTGAGGTCGCGTTGCCAGCGGCTGATCGGCAGCTTCTCCGCAAAGTGGCCGAGCAGGGCGCTGGCCACGCCGAAGTTGCCCTCGGCATTCTCGAAGTCGATCGGGTTGACCTTGTGCGGCATGGTCGAGGAGCCGACTTCGCCGGCCTTTACGGTCTGGCCAAAGTAGCCCAGCGAGATGTAGCCCCAGATGTCGCGCGCCAGGTCGACCAGGATGGTGTTCGCGCGGCGCACGACGTCGCAGTACTCGGCAACGCCGTCATGCGGATCGATCTGTGTCGTGTAGGCGTTGTGGTCGAGGCCGAGGCTGCGCACGAACTGCCGCGAGAACTCCTGCCAATCCACTTCCGGATAGGCGATGGTGTGCGCGTTGAAGTTGCCGACGGCGCCATTGATCTTGCCCTGGATTTCGACAGCGGCAAACTGCGCGCGCTGGCGCGCGAGGCGTGCGACGACGTTGGCGACCTCCTTGCCGAGCGTGGTCGGCGAGGCGGTCTGGCCATGCGTGCGCGACAGCATGGCCACATCGGCATTGGCGTGCGCGAGCCCGCGCAGGCAGCCGATCACGGCGTCCAGCTGCGGCAGCAGTACTTCGCTGCGCGCATCGCGCAACATCAGCGCGTAGGACAGGTTGTTGATGTCCTCGCTGGTGCAGGCGAAATGCACGAACTCGCGCGCTGACGCCAGCCCGGCGTCGGCAGCCATGCGCTCCTTGATGAAGTATTCGACGGCCTTGACGTCATGGTTGGTGGTCGCCTCGATCGCCTTGACGCGTTCCCCATCGGCCACGCTGAAGTCGGTCGCCAGCGCGCGCAGGGCTTTCGTCTGGGCGGCCGTGAACGGCGGCAGCTCGACGATGCCGGGTGAATTGGCCAAGGCCAGCAGCCATTCGACCTCCACCTGCACGCGCCTGTGCATCAGCCCGAACTCGCTGAAGATGGGACGCAGCGCCTCGACCTTGCCGGCATAGCGGCCGTCCAGCGGAGACAGGGCGGTAAGTTCGGTGAGTGCCATTGGTGCGGACCACGGGCGGGGAAACGTACATTCTACTGTGCGCCGGTACCTGATTCGGCGTGTCGTCGTGGCGATGGGGCTTTGCAAGCGCGGCCATCCCTTTTATCGTTGGCAAGTTTGGTTAGGCCTGGACGACCTCGCTGTTGATCGTCATTCCCGCGAAGGCGGGAATCCACTGTTCCTGGCTTCTGGTGCTTGGAGTCACTGGATCCCCGCTTTCGCGGGAATGACGCCAGTTGTTCAGACCCCCTTGGGTCGACCGACTTTCATTACTGCACAGGATGGTTTGCGCATGAACACGTTTCGCATCGAGCACGACAGCATGGGTGAGCTGCAGGTCCCCGCTGACGCGTTGTACGGCGCCCAGACCCAGCGCGCCATCGACAATTTCCCGGTGTCCGGCCTGCATCTGCCGCGCGAGTTCATCCGCGCGCTGGGCCTGATCAAGGCGGCCGCGGCCGACGTCAATGTCGCGGCCGGCCATTTGAAGAAGAATCAGGCGGCCGCGATCCGCAAGGCGGCGCTGGCGGTCGCCGAAGGCAAGCATGACGCACAGTTCCCGATCGATATCTTTCAGACCGGCTCCGGCACCAGCACCAACATGAATGCGAACGAGGTCATCGCCCATCTGGCGACGGCGGCCGGGACCAAGGTGCATCCAAACGACCACGTCAACTACGGCCAGAGCTCGAACGACGTCATCCCCACCGCGATCCACGTCAGCGCCACGCTGACCGTTACCGGGCAGCTGCTGCCGGCGCTGAAGCATCTGAAGAAGACGATCGACAAGCGTGCGCGCGAGTTGCGCAACACGCCCAAGACCGGCCGCACGCATCTGATGGATGCGATGCCGGTTACGTTCGGCCAGGAGCTGTCGGGCTGGGCGGCGCAGGTCGGTACCGCGATCGAGCGCATCGAGGACGCCTTGAAGCGCATGCGCCGGCTGCCGCAGGGCGGCACGGCGGTGGGCACCGGCATCAACGCCGACCCGAAGTTCGGTCCGGCGATGGCGGCACAGCTGAAGAAGCTCACCGGGGTCAAGTTCGAGTCGGCGGAGAATTATTTCGAGGGCATGGCCGCGCAGGATGCCGCGGTGGAATTGTCCGGCCAGTTGAAGACGCTGGCCGTGGGCCTGATGAAGATCGCCAACGACCTGCGCTGGATGAATTCCGGGCCACTGGCCGGCCTGGGCGAGATTGCCCTGCCGGCGCTGCAGCCCGGATCGTCGATCATGCCGGGCAAGGTCAACCCGGTGATCCCCGAGGCGGTGGTGATGGTCGCCGCCCAGGTCATCGGCAACGACGCGACGATCACCGTGGCCGGCCAGTCCGGGAATTTCCAGTTGAACGTGATGCTGCCGCTGATCGCCTACGACCTGCTGCAGTCGATCGGCATCCTGGCCAACGTCGGCAGGCTGCTTGCCGACAAGGCGATTGCCGGCTTCACGGTCAACAAGGAGCGCGTCAACCAGGCCCTGGCCATGAACCCGATCCTGGTCACCGCGCTCAATCCGGTGATCGGCTACGAGAAGGGCGCCGCCACCGCCAAGCAGGCCTACAAGGAAGGCCGCCCCATCCTCGATGTCGCCCTGGAGACCACCGGGCTGTCCAGGGCCGAGCTGAAGCGATTGCTCGACCCACTGGCGTTGACCAGGGGTGGCATCCACGACAAATGAGTCGGTACGTCGCGACCCGCAGCTTGCAGCAACCGGCAATGGGATTGCTGCGAGTGTGGAACGCGAGGTTCTGGGGAATGTCTGAATAACTGTCGTCATTCCCGCGAAGGCGGGAATGACGCTCAAGAACGAGGTTGTTCAGACGCTCCCTGCGTTGTGTCATGCGCGACGCTGACACGCGAACCCGTTGGTCAGGGGTCATGTCGCAGCAATGTCACTGGGACCTTCGCGGCCAACGCCACGCGTACCAGATGACCAGCAGCTGCAGTACGGCTTCGATGGCGCTGAGGAGGATATAAAAGGCCCAGGAGCCGGGGATGGTCATCAGCACGATGACCGTCAGGATCGCGCCGACGAGGATGTTCATCCAGCGCGCGAGCGCGGGTATGAGCACCAGCGACAGGAAAATCATGACGGCAGGTACAGCAATCAGGGTGGCGACCGCGAGCAGTGATCCCTGACTGCTCGGCCCCAGCAGTCCTGCCCCATTCAGAATCCCCTGGATGTCTCCCGGTCGATAGAGTCCAAGGAAATCCCCATAGATATAGCAGGACATTACGGATGCCCAAAGGCCCGAAAGCTTCAATCTGACGGGTACCTTGAAGTCCTCCAGCGGACTTGCCGTGGTCAGGCTCATTGCAGGCTCCTGTCGTCGTCGGAATGGTTGGCGCAAGACTTCACGGATTCGCCGGCACGGGGCCGTCGCCGGTGGTTCGGAAGCCACGGCGTGCGCCCATGACCAGCAGCCACAGCATGAACACGACTTCCACGAACTGGAACGGCGAGGCGATGCTCGAGATGGAGTCCGCGTATGCCGGCAGCACGGCCCAGGCGAAGCACTGCACGACGTAGGCCATGCCGTTGAGTATCAAGCCGTAACCGAGCAGGCGGGGCAGCAAGCCCGAGCGCAGCACGAGGATTGCCAGCGGGAACAGCCACAATCCCCACAGGAGTTCGGCGGCACTGATCGCCGCGCCGTGCAGGCGCAGGAAGAACATGGCCAGCGCGTCGCGCTGTGGCTGGTCGAAGGCGGCCGCGAGGTCGCCATCCCGCAGCAGCAACAGCACGGCCGCATCGTTCAGGACGTTGCAGAAATACATGGCCGGAACCAACGCCCCACCCAGGATCACCATCAATCTGCCCAGATGCCGATCACCTTGCTCCAGCAGGCGATACAAGGTCAGCACCAGGAAGACCATGGCCACGCCGCAGATCAGATCAGCGGCGATGCCAAGACGAAACAGCAGCTCGTGCGAGGCAATGCTGGCCATCGTTGCCGCGGCGTCGCCAGTGACAAACAGGGCATTGGGCACGTAGAGCAGGCGGTACGGCGCGACAAGCACGACCAGCAGGAAGAACAATCCGGCCACGCGCGCCGTTCTGTTGGGCGCAGTCCTGTCGGTCCACATCATTCAGTTCACCGGTCGTGTGATGGTGGGCGGTCGGGGCAGTGCATCCGCGTTCGCGGCCAACGGCGGCATGTGCCGGGTCTGAAACGCATTGGTCAAACTGCGCTCAATGATCCGGGTGTGAGTCATCCTTCTTGACGTCGTCGTGGCACTTGTCGATGTCGTGCGCAGTCATGGTTGCGTAGGGTTTGAAAGCAGGCATCGCGGCGGCAAGTTTCTGCTGCGAGGCAAGCAGGTCGGGAAGGCGCCCGCACAGTTGCGCGGCGGCGGTTCGGATCCTGTCGGTTTGCGGCTTGATCGCCGCCTCGATTTCCTTGTCGCTCTTGCCACTGAATGCGCCGCGCAATGCCTCACTGGCCGCGCGGAGGCCAAGGTCGGCTCCCTGTGTGCCGATATCCATGCCTTTTTCGGCAATGGCGACGATCTGCCTGCGATAGTCCAACAACATAGTCTGCTGCGCCGGCGTGGCGTCGACCTTCCTGCCGGCGATCAGCAAGTCACCCTGCGGGGTGATCTCGGCATCGGGACGCGAGTCCTGGTCATCGTGATGGTCGCCGACGTGGACGCTGTTCACCTTGATATTTTTGGTGGCCAGCTCCTGCCGGGCTTCCTGCATTTTCGCGCGGACCTTGCTGGCGACCCATGATGGGGAGGCCGTGTCGCCGGCTGTGCTGCTTGCCGACGCCGTGGCGGCGGAAGCGTCCGGTTGAGAGCCGGGCGTACCGGATTGTGTGCACGCGGCCAATGGCACCAGCAGCGTGAGGGCGAGCGTGCGTAGCATGAAGGACTTCATGGATAGTCTCCTTGCAGGTTCGGCCGCAGCGGAATCAGTTGGGCAGGCGTGGGCGCAACGTGGACCGCACGTTGTCGGGCATTTCCTGCTGTGCGGCAGCGTTGGGATACACGCTGTCGTCAAACAGCCGGTCCGCATGGCGGACGGGTGGTTCGCCCCGTCCGCCACTGGGTTCAAGCCTCGTCACGCCAGCGACGGAACCAGGTTGCGCCGGCGAGCAGGGCGATGCCTGCCAACACACCGATCCACAATGCGGGCGAACCCAGCAGTTGGTAGGTGTTGCTGAGGTTCATCAGGCCAAGGCCCATGTCGTCGAAATTGTTGCCGGAGTGGCGCGCGAGCCCTTCGGCATTGAGGCCAAACATGCTGCCGGTGCCCGGGAACACACTGAACAGGGCGCGTTGCACGATGTTGTGCCAGAACCACAGGGGCGACTGGTTGAACAGGCCCATGATGCCGAACCAGGTGACCAGCAGTCCGGTGGCCACCGGCAGTGCGACGGCCCACAGGAACGGCTTGCTGCGTGCCCAGGCCGAGCACAGCATCAGCCAACCCACCGCAGGCAGCGCCCACAACACGTACAGCGGGATATAGCCGACCAGATTCGTCAGCACCCGGAACGGATGCGCGTAGCCCAGCAGTTGCCACACGTTGAGGCCGTGGAAAGACAGGGTGACGACGACCATGAGCAGCTGCAGCACGCCGGCGATGACGCCGACGATGACGGCGATGACCGGCGCCAGTACGGTCGCGCTGATGACCTTGGACAGCACCGTGCTGGCATCCGAGATTGGCAGGGACTTCCAGAACAGGATGCTGCGGTCGCGCCGGTCGTCGTACAGCGCGCCCAGGCAATAGAAGAACACCACGAAGCCGAGCACCACGATGAGCAGGCCCATCGCCGAGTACATGGCAATGTCCAGCGCGAAGCCGACCCGGCTCATGTCGCCGGCATCCATCTGCTCGATGACGTGCCGCAGCCCGCCGTTGGCGCCGATGTGGATGCCGTGGCTGGCGCCGAGTACCTCGGCGGTGATGATGCCCATCAGGTTCAGCAGCAGGAAGATGCCGCCGGTGATGACCGGGGCCCAGAAGAAGCCGCCGCGGTGCTCCCAGAACTCGCGCTTGACCAGCCAGTACAGGTTGTTCCAGAACGTCGCGTTCATGCGTAGGTTCCCTTCATGGTGGCGACGAACAGGTCGCTGATGGATGGCCGGCGGGTTTCGCCCAGGGCTTGCAGTTGCTCCTTGGGCACGCCGTCGAAGAGGAAGATGCTCTTGCCGAAGACCTGGTGTTCATCGATTGGCTTGAGCTGCCTGGCCGCAGTCGCCTGGTCGGCATTCACCAGCACCTCGATGAAGCGCTCGCCAACCGCCTCCATGTCGGCATCGAGCACGATGCGGCCGTCACGGATGAACATGAGGTCGGTGAGGATGTGCTCGACTTCCTCCACCTGGTGGGTGGTGACGATGATGGTCTTGTTCTCGTCGAAGTAGTCTTCCAGCAGGTTCTGGTAGAACTGCTTGCGGTAGAGAATGTCCAGGCCCAGCGTCGGCTCGTCGAGGATCAGGAGCCTGGCGTCGATGGCCATGACCAGGGCCAGGTGCAGCTGCACGATCATGCCCTTGGACATCTGCCGCACGCGCTGGTTGGGTTGCAGCTTGGTGCGGGCCAGGAAGGCGTCGCACTTGGCGCGGTCGAAGCGCGGGTGTACGTGGGCGACGAAGTCCACCGCCTCGCGCACCCTGATCCAGCGCGGCAATACGGCCACGTCGGCGATGAAGCAGACTTCGCCCATCAGCTTGTCGCGTTGCTGGCGCGGATCGTAGCCCAGCACGTCCAGCTTCCCGGTGAAATCGGTGAGGCCGAGGATGGCCTTGAGCGCCGTGGTCTTGCCGGCGCCGTTCGGGCCGATCAGGCCGACGATGCGCCCCGGTTCGATGCTGAAGCTGACGTTGTCCAGCGCCGCCGTCTGCTTGTAGTGCTTGCTCAGGCCAGTGGCCGTGATGACCGCGCTCATGCTTGCTCCTGGTGATTGTCCGTGGGCTTGCCGGTGTCGGTGGTGGTGGATTCGCGCAGCAGGGCTTTCAAATCCAGCCCCAGCCGTTGCAGGCGGGCGTGCAATTTCGGCCACTCCTCGCTGAGGAAGCGTTCCCGCTCGGATTTCAGCAATGTGGTGCGGGCGCCCTCGACGACAAACATGCCCAGGCCGCGGCGCTTCTCGACCAGCTGCTGGTCGACCAACTCCTGGTACGCCTTGGAAACCGTGATCGGGTTGACCTGGTAATCCGCCGCCACCTGGCGCACCGATGGCAGCGGGTCACCCTCGGCCAGGACACCGTCCAGGATCATGGCCACCACGCGTTGCTGCAGTTGGCGGTAGATCGGCGTGTTGTCGTTCCAGGCGATGGTCATGCTTATTCCTTGCTGATACGACCGATGGAGGGAACACGGGAATAATGTGACATGGACAGTGCCGAACCGACGAGCTGGAACGCCGAGCCGGTGTGGCCGCCTTCGGCAGGGGTCGCCGCGGCGACGGCTGCGCTGGCGTCGGCCGGGCCGGCCTGCGCCGACAGCTCGCGCAGCTCGGCAGCGCTTGGATAGACGTGGATCGGGGCGAAGTTGGTGACGTGCGCCAGTTGGGCCGTCGCGGCCCCGGCTGCCTGGACTGGAACGTTGTAATTGACTGCATCGAGGCTGGCAAGCGTGAGCAGGGCGGCGGCGGCGATGGCGGCGAACTTGTAGGTTTTCATGGCAGGCCTCTAGTGGGGTGGTTGACCAGTGTTGTAGTGAACTATAACACTAAGTTTCGAGGTGTCAACAAGGATTTTGTCTGGGCCAAGTGATGTTTAGAAATGGTTCAGCCAGGCCGGCCGCGCGTCAGGTGGCCACGCGCCGCGCTCTCGAACGGGTGCCTGCGGACGCCGCACTGGACGTGACGGTCATACATCGGCAGTCATGGGCAGGCGCGGCCGGCGCTTGCGCCACACTGGGTATGCGCTAGGCTTGTGCGGATATCCGTTTAGGCGTCCGTGGCATCAACGATGAACATGCAAACCAAGCTGCCCAAGGTCGGCACCACGATCTTCAGCGTGATGAGCCGGCTGGCGCAGGAACACCAGGCAGTGAACCTGGGCCAGGGCTTTCCCGATTTCGAACCACCGCAGCCTCTACGTGCCGCGCTGAGCCGCGCCATGGACAGTGGCAGCAACCAGTACGCGCCGATGCACGGCATCCGCACCTTGCGCGAGCAGATCGCGCAGAAGACCCTCGAGCTGTATGGCCGCAAGCTCGACGTGGAAGCCGACATCACTGTCACCTCGGGGGCCACCGAAGCCATTTTCGCGGCGATTGCCGCCGTGGTCCGCGCCGGTGAGGAAGTGATCGTGTTCGATCCGGCATACGACTGCTACGAACCGGCCATCGAACTGCAGGGCGCGCGCGCGGTGCACATTCCCCTGGATGTGCCGAGCTTCGCGGTCGACTGGCAGCGCGTGCGCGAGGCGGTCACGCCACGGACGCGCATGATCCTGATCAACAGCCCGCACAACCCGTCCGGCGCGATCCTGTCAGCCGCGGACCTCGACCAGCTGGCGGCCGTGGTGCGCGACACCGACATCGTGGTGCTCGCCGACGAGGTCTACGAGCACATCGTCTACGCGCCCGCCAGACACGAGAGCGTGCTGCGTCACGCCGAGCTGGCCGAGCGCAGCATCGTCGTTTCCTCGTTCGGCAAGACCTACCACTGCACGGGCTGGAAGGTCGGCTATGCCGTGGCGCCGGCGCCGCTTTCCACCGAATTCCGCAAGGTGCACCAGTACCTCACGTTCTGCACCTTCCATCCGGCCCAGGTCGCGTTTGCCGAGTTCATGCAGGCGCACCCGGAACATGCCCTGGATCTGCCGGCCTTCTACCAGGCCAAGCGCGATCGTTTCCGCGCCTTGCTGGCGCCGTCGAAGTTCAAGCTGCTGGATGTGCCGGCCGGCTATTTCCAACTGGTGGATTATTCTGCGGTCAGCAACGACGACGACCTCGCTTTCAGCCGCTGGCTGGTGCGCGAGGCTGGCGTGGCTGCCATTCCGACCAGCGTGTTCTACGCCGACGCGCCGGCGACGCGCCTGTTGCGCCTGTGCTTCGCCAAGGCCGACGCGACCATGGATGCCGCCGCCGAGCGGCTGTGCCGGCTGTGACCGGGGCTGCCATGCAGGCCTTGCGCGTCGCCCTGGTGCAGGGCGACACGCGTTGGCACGACGCGCCGGCAAACCGCGCCTACTATGGCGCGCTGGTGCGGCAACTGCCCGCCAGCGACCTGATCGTCTTGCCGGAGACCCTGCTGTCCGGCTTCAGCAACGACATTGCGGCCAGCGCCGAGCCGATGGACGGCGAGGGCGTAGCCTGGCTGCGCGCGCTGGCTGGCGAGATGGGCGCGGTCATCTGCGGCAGCCTCGCGATCCGCGAAGGCGGCACGGTGTACAACCGGCTGCTGTGGATGCGGCCGGACGGCAGCTTCGCCCAATACGACAAGCGGCACCTGTTCCGCATGTCGGGCGAGCACACGCGCTATGGCTCGGGCGGGGAGCGCCTGATCGTCGAGCTGAAGGGGTGGCGCGTCCTGCCGCAGGTCTGCTACGACCTGCGCTTTCCGGTCTGGTTGCGCAACCGACGCCTGGCTGCGGCGACCGGCGGCATGGAATACGATCTGGCGGTGTTCGTGGCCAACTGGCCGTCGCCGCGGCGCAACGCCTGGCGCACCCTGCTGCGGGCGCGGGCGATGGAAAACCTGTGCTGCGTGGTTGGGGTCAACCGGGTCGGGGTGGACGGCAACGATTTGCGCTATGCCGGCGACAGCGTGGTGCTGGATGCGCTCGGCGAGCCTCTGGTCGAATGCGGCGCGCAGGAGCAGAGTGTCGTGGTCACGCTCGACCCCAAGGCATTGCTGGCGCACCGCGAGCGTTTCCCGGCGTGGATGGATGCCGACGCGTTCAAGCTCGGGGATTGAACCACCTGCACCGATGACGGCCTTTCCGGTGACCCACCGCGATATGGCGCGCTGTACTCAGAGCAGGGCGAGCACGGCTTCCGGCGGTCGGCCGATGACTGCACGGCCGTTGGCCACCACGATTGGTCGTTCGATCAGCTTCGGATGCGCGACCATGGCGGCAATGAGCGCGTCGTCGTCGAGCTTCGGGTCGGCCAGACCCAGCGCCTGGTACTCGGGCTCGCCGTGGCGCAACAGCTGTCGCGCGCTCATGTGCAAAAGCCCGAGCAGCTCGGTGAGTTCGGCTGGGGTCGGTGGGGTTTCCAGATAGTTGATCACCCGGAACGGTTCACCGTGCTCCTCCAGCAGCGCCAGTGTGGCGCGCGACTTGGAGCAGTGGCTGTTGTGGTAGATGCGGATCATGGCAGGCTCCGGTAGTGGCGAAGGTGGCCCGGGTTCAACGGTTGCCTGACCGGTTGCCTTGGC
>JAFKMZ010000081.1 GCA_017305055.1 Lysobacterales bacterium | reverse complement strand
CCGTGGTCGGCGACGAGCCGTTTGGCGTTGTGCTTTCCGACGACCTGATCTGGAATGGCCCGGTCGGCAGCGCCAAGGGCGCGTTGCGGCAGATGGCCGAGTTGGCCGATGCGCAGCAGGCGGGCGTCATCGCCGTCGAGCAGGTGCCGGCACAGGACACCGACAAGTACGGCATCGTCGATGCCGAACCGGTCGATGCGCACAGCGGGCTGATCCGTCACATGGTGGAAAAGCCCCAGCCCGCCGATGCGCCATCCAACCTCGGCGTGGTCGGCCGCTACGTCCTGCCGTCACGCATCTTCGAACTGCTGGAGCAGACCACGCCCGGGGCTGGTGGGGAGATCCAGCTGACCGACGCGATCGATGCCTTGCTGCGCGAGGGAGGCAAGGTGCTCGCCTATCGCTTCGAGGGCACGCGCTTTGATTGCGGCAACAAGGCAGGCCTGGTCCGTGCGACCATACACATGGCCATGCAGGATCCGGAGCTGGCGGCGGTGGTGCGCTCGCTGCTGCACGACGCGTGATCGATCCCAGGTGTGGCTGCTGGTCGCGCGCCAGGGCGCGCGGCGTGACTACACGTGGTTCGGGTGGCCATGAAGCAGACTGCAGCACCGCACTACTACCGCGATACCGCAACCGCCTATACGCCCTTCGCCCCGCTGAGCGGACGTGCGCAGGCCAGGGTGGTGGTTGTCGGCGGCGGCTTTGCCGGGCTGAACACCGCACTCGGGCTCGCCGAGCGTGGAGTGGGTGACGTGCTGGTGCTGGAGCGCGAGCAGGTCGGCTTCGGCGCCAGCGGGCGCAACGGCGGCTTCGTTTTTGCCGGCTATTCGCTGGGCGAGCAGGCGCTGCAGCAGCAGCTCGATGCCGGGCGCGCCGCGGCCCTGTTCCAGTTGACCCGCGACGCCGTGCGGCTGATCCGCAAGCGCATTGCCGACTACGCCATTGCCTGTGACGCCGTGGACCGCGGCGTGATCTGGGCCAACTGGTTCCGTGACCCCGAGGTGTTGTCCCAGCGCCAGCACCTGTTGGCGGAGCACTACGGCGTGGAATGGCAGCGGCTGGAAGCCGCGGAGCTGCGGGAGATCGTGCGTACCGAGCGCTACCACGGCGGCTTGTTCGAGCCTGACGCCTTGCACCTGCACCCGCTCAACTACGCCATTGGCCTGGCTGGCGCGGCGGCTGCGCGCGGGGTCGGCATCCACGAGAATAGTGGGGTGGTTTCGGTGCGGCGCCAGGGTAGGCAATGGCAGGTGCGCACGGCCGGTGGCGAAGTGCTGGCCGAGCAGGTCGTGCTGGCCTGCGGCGGCTACCTCTCGGCCCTGCACAAGCGGGTGGATCGCGCGGTGCTGCCCATCGCCACCTATGTCATGGCCACCGGGCCCCTGGGCGAGCGTCTGGACGATTGCCTGCGTACGCATGCCGCGGTGTACGACACCCGTTTTGCGTTCGATTACTACCGTGCGTTGCCGGATACCCGCCTGCTGTGGGGCGGCCGCATTTCCGTCCGCAACCGCTCGCCGCGCGCGGTGCAGCGCCTGCTGCGGAAAGATTTGCTGACGGTATTCCCCCAGTTGCGTGGGGTCGGGATTGACTACGCCTGGTCGGGCCTGATGAGCTACGCGCGTCACCAGATGCCACAGATCGGCGGCGACGGCCACGGCTTGTGGTGGGCGCAGGCATTTGGCGGCCATGGCCTGGCGCCCACCTGCGCCGCCGGTGAGTTGCTGGCCTCGGCACTGGCCGAGGGCGACGACCGCTGGACCCAGTTCGCGGCTTTCGGCCTGGCCAGCGCCAGGCGTCCGTTTGGTTATGCCGCGGCGCAGGCCAGCTACTGGTGGCAGCAAGGCCGTGATTGGTTGAAGAAGGAAATGGAAGGGTGAGTATGGAAATGGCGGATGACGTTGGCACCATCGGCTGGGGTGATTTTGTCAAGGTCCTGCTGGTGGCTGGCACGGTGACACGCGTGGAGGCCTTTCCCGAGGCGCGCCGGCCGGCGTGGAAGATCTGGGTGGACTTCGGTGCGTATGGTGTGCGCAAGACCAGCGCACAGGTTACCGAGCTCTATCGTGCCGAGGATTTGCCGGGGCGCCAGGTCATCGGCGTGATCAACTTTCCGGTCAAGCAGATCGGGCCGTTCCGCTCCGAGTTCCTGCTGACCGGCTTTCCCACCACTGGCGGCGTGGTGATCAGCACCGTGGAGCGGCCGGTGCCGAATGGTACGCGCATGGCTTGAAGCACGGAAGACGTGGTTGCGCGCGACTGTCCGCGCAGCTGTTGCGGCCTCAATGGCTGCTGGCGTGGCGGCGTTCCTGATCCAGCCAGACCTCTAGCCCCTGGGCGTTGAGTTCGATGTCCGTGCCGAGCAGTGCGACGAGTGTCGCCTCGTCACCGCGCCAGCCATGTGCCGCCGCCCGCTGTGCATACAACACGGTGAGGGCTTCGACCAGGAGCTCGTGACGATAGGGTGAGTCGTTGGCGTGCCGCGCGAGTTCCACCATGGCATCGATCTGCGCGTGCAGGTCGGCGGCGAGGCGCTGGATGTCTTCCACCCGGCCGAAGTGGGTTGGGTACATGGCATCCGGCTGCAGGGCGAGCAGGCGGTCGATCGAGGCATGCAGGGCCGGGGGATCGAACTGCACCGGCGAGGTGGTGGGCAGGATGAAGGGTCCGGCAGCGGTATCGAAGTCGCGATAGGACAGGCCGAAGACATCGCCGGTGAAGCACACGTTCGCCCGGGTGTCGTGGATGGCCTGGTGGTGCTTGGCGTGGCCGGGCGTGTACAGGCAGCGCAGGGGTCGGCCAGCCAGGTCGATGACTTGTTCGTCCGTGGATTCCACCACACGCTCGCGCGCGACGGGCACCAGCTCGCCGTAGGCGCGCTGCATCTCGGCCTCGCCGTAGACGGCACTGGCACCAGCCCACAACTGCGTGGGGTCGATCATGTGGCGCGCGCCGCGTGGATGCACCAACAGACGCGCGTTCGGCAGCCTGGCCATCAGCGCACCCGCACCGCCCGCGTGGTCGAGGTGCACATGGGTGAGGATGAGCCAGTCGACATCGGCGACGCTCAGTCCGGCCGGCTCCAGCGCGGCCAGCAGGCGCGGCACGGAGAAGCCGGTGCCGCAATCGATGTAGGCACCGTGGCCGCGTTCGACAATCAGGTAGGCGGCGTCGAATCCTGGCCTGACGAAACCGGTGTCGATGGTGTGGATACCGTCATCCGCGTGCATGGCGAACCTCGTTGTGCGATCCGTCGAGGATAGCGGCTTTGCCGCGCCCAGGCGTCGGCGCTTGTTTGCGCCAGGGCGGACCCATGCGTGGCGCGTCCGTGGGGCGCTTTTTGCTGGCGCTATACTCCGCTGACACGTCGGTCGCGGGGACCCGGTGAGTACGGATCGCAGTGCGACGGGGGCGTAACTCGCAAACCATCGCGGCTACTTGACGGGAGACGACTCATGTCTGGATTGCTGGGGACTGCCGCCGCAGTCGCGCTTGCCGCCGTCTTGTTTCCGGTACAGGCGCAGTCCTCACCGCAACAACCCCAGGCAGCGCAACTGGTGCAGGCGCGGCAGGCCGAGGATCCGCGCTATTCGCAGACTGAAAAGCCGCCGCTCCACGCCAGGCATTGGCTGGCCATCACCGGCAAGCCCCTGTCGGCGACCGCCGGCGCGTTGATCTTTGCCGAGGGCGGCAATGCGGTCGACGCAGCGGCAGCCATGCTTGCGGCCGGCTGCACCATGTGGGACACGCTGTCCTGCGGTGGCGAGACCCAGGCGCTGATCTACAACCCGCACACGAAAAAAGTGATCGGCCTCGATGCACTGGGCGTGGCGCCCACTGGCGCGACCGCGGCCTACTACCACGCCAAGGGTTACCACTTTCCGCCGCAATACGGCCCGCTCGCGGCGGTGACGCCGGGCACGGTCGGCGGCCTGCTCAGCATGCTGGCCGAATACGGCAAGCTGTCGCTGAAGCAGGTGCTCGCGCCGGCCATCCAGATGGCCGACGGCTACGCCATGGAGGCGCAGCTGTCAAACACGATCGAGCATTTCCAGGGCGAGCTGTCGAAATGGAAATATTCGCGCGAGATCATGCTGACCCATCCGGGCACGGCGCATCCGGCGCCGGAGGCCGGCGAGATCTTCGTGCAGAAGGATCTCGCCGATACCTGGCGCAAGCTGGTCGAGGCCGAGCAGCAGGCCCTGCAGCAGGGCAAGACGCGCAAGCAGGCGATCTACGCCGCCTACGACCGCTTCTACAAAGGCGATATCGCGCGCGAGCTGGTACGCGGCATGCGCGAGCAGGGCGGCCTGTTCACCATGGCCGATCTGGCGAACTGGAAGGTGCATTGGGAAGAACCGCTACACACCAGCTACAAGGGCATCGAGGTCTACAAGCTGCAGGCCTGGACCCAGGGGCCGGCCATGCTGCAGGCGCTCAACATGCTCGAGAATACCGACGTGAAGAGCATGGGCTACAACTCGCCGCAGTACATCAACACGCTGTACCAGGTGATGAACTACGCCTTTGCCGATCGCGACTTCTATTACGGCGATCCGTACTTCCCGCCGGCTGAACCGGTCCAGGGGTTGTTGTCCAAGGCCTATGCCAAGGCGCGCTTCGCGCTGATCGACACCAAGGGCAACGATCCTGCGGTCAAGCCTGGGGATCCGTATCCGTATCAGGGCGCGACCAATCCGTTCAAAACGCTCCTGGCTGAGTGGAATCCGGCGAACTTCGAGCCGGCAAAGTCGCAACCGCGCAGCGGACAGCAAGATGCGGTGCCGGTGAAGAAAGGTAGCGGCCTCGTGGAAAGCACACGCACGTCGGGTGCAGCCGAATTCCTCCCCGAGCGGGCCACGCCTGAGCAGGCCGCTTTCGACCAGGACTTTTACGCGGGCACCACCTCGATCGAGGCGGCGGATGCCGAGGGCTGGGTGGTGTCAGTGACGCCCAGCGGCGGCTGGGTGCCGGCGGTGATCGCCGGACATACCGGCATCGGCCTCAGCCAGCGCGCGCAGAGCTTCGTGACTGACGCCAAGGATGGCCCGTTCAACGTGATCGAGCCCGGCAAGCGTCCGCGCGTCACGCTGACTCCGACCATGGCGCTCAAGGACGGCGCGCCGTATCTGGCCATGGCCGTGCAGGGTGGGGATTCGCAGGACCAGAACCTGCTGCAGTTCTTCCTCAACGTGGTCGAGTTCGGCATGACCGTGCAGCAGGCGACCGAGGCGCCGAACTTCAACAGCTACCAGATGCGCTCCTCGTTTGGCATGCATGAAGCCGAGCCCGGCCGCATCCTGGTGGCAACGTCCCTGCCGGAGACCACCCGTGAGGCGTTGCAGAAGATGGGCTACAAGCTCGAATACGCCCAGCGCACCTCGGGCCCGATCAACGCCATCCAGTTCGACACCAGGCATGGCAGCATGTGGGGCGGCTCGAGCAACCACGGCGAGGATTACGGCATCGCGTGGTAGGGCAAACGCACGTTGCTACGAAAGCCGGCCGGGTTGATGCCGGATCGAATGGGGTGTTCTTGCCATCGGGCTGATCGCCGGAAGGCGTGACCCGCGGTCACACCTGGCCGCAGCGCGAAGACAGACGCGGGACGAGCCGGAGCGGAAAGCGCGCAGGCGGGGGCATGCGCGCTCCGTGGACGGGTGCGCCGGTCCTACCAGATCTTCACCTGCTGTTTGCCCGTGCGCGCCATCCTGTCGCCAGGCTTGCATTGGAAGGCCGCCGCAAACTGCGGCATATTGCTGGCCGCGGCGAACGCGCGGACTGCGTCCGGCGAATGCGGATCGACGTTGAGCAGCAATTCGGCAAACTTCTCGCGCGTGGTGCCTTCCCAGACGCGCGCGGAGCTGAGGAAGAAGCGCTGGTCCTGCGTCATTCCATCGATCTTCCCGTCGGCTTCCTTGGGATCGTCCTTCAGCGCCGTCTGCAGGGCTTCGTAGGCGATGTTGAGGCCACCGAGATCGCCTATGTTTTCGCCCAGGGTCAGTTTGCCGTTGACGTGCAGGTCGGGTTTGCCCGGGATGGGTGCGTAGGCGTCAAATTGCTTCGCCAGCGCGCCAGTACGTGCATCGAACTGCTGCTTGTCCTGTTTGGTCCACCAGTTGACGCGGTTGCCGTGGCCGTCGAACTGGCTGCCCTGGTCGTCGAAGCCGTGGCTGGACTCGTGGCCGATGACCAGACCGATGCCGCCGTAATTCACCGCATCGTCGCCCTTGGCGTAGAAGAATGGTGGCTGCAGGATGGCGGCCGGGAAGACGATGGTGTTGGTCGTCGGGTCGTAGTAGGCGTTGATCGTCTGCGGCGTCATCAGCCATTCCTTGCGATCCGTCGGTTTGCCGATCTTGCCGATGTTGTAGTGGTAGTTGTATTTCGAAGCCGCTTCGAGGTTCGCATACCACATGCCGGGTGCAATCGTGAGGCCGCTCCAGTCCCGCCACTCACCCTTGTCCGGATAGCCGATCTTCGGCAGGAACAGCGCCCACTTGTCGAGTGCCTTTTGTTTGGTCGCCGCGCTCATCCAGTCCAGGTGCTCGATGCGGTCCTTCAATGCGTCACGCACATTGGTGACCAGCTGCTCGGCGCGTGCCTTGTCTTCGGGCGGGAAATAGCGGGCCGCATAGAGTTCGCCAAGACCCATGCCCATGGCGCCGTTGACGGCGTCCACGACGCGCTTCCAGCGGACCTTCTGCTCAGGCTGGCCGCGCAGTGTCTTGTTGTAGAAGGCAAAATGATTGTCCTGAAACGCCTGGCTCAAATAGGGCGAGGCGTTGCTGACGAGATGGAATTTCAGGTAGGCCTGCCATTGCGCAATCGGTGCGCGCGCGAGCAGCTGGTCGAATTCGGCGATGAACTTCGGCTGCGACAAGGAGAACCCGGGGTCGATCGTCACGCCCTGGGCCTTGAAGAAGCGCTCCCAGGAGAAGTGCGGGCTGATCTTGTCGGCTTGCGCCACGGTGACGAAGTGGTACTGGTTGTCGAGATTGCGCAGATCGGTCGGCGACAGCGACGCCTTGGCGAGGCTGGTTTCAAACGCGAGCACGTCGTCGGCCTGCTTGCCCGCATCCGCCGCAGGCGTTCCAGTCAGCTCCAATGATTTCGCGATGTAGGCGACGTAGGCGTCGCGGATGGCCTTGTATTTGGCGTCCAGGTAATAGTCACGGGTCGGCAGGCCAAGTCCGTCCTGGTTTATGAAGCCAATCTGCCGGGTTGCGTCCTTGAAATCGGCCCCGGAGCTGAAATCGAAGACGTAGCTGTCGCCATTGCTGTAGCTGCTGGCGATGAAGTCGGCAATGTCGGCAGGCGCCTTGAGCGCATCGATCTGCGCCAACTGGGGTTTGATGGGGTCGTAACCCAGCTTGTCGATGGCGGCGGTATCGAGGCCGGCGACATAGAGGTTGCCCAGCTTCTGCTCGAGTTCGCTGCCGGTGTGGTCCTTGGCATCCCGCGCCGCGTTCTGCAGGAGCTGCTTCTGCTGCAGCAGGCTCTTCTCGTGCAGGATACCGAACGCTCCCCAACGGGTCTGGTCGGCTGGCATGGGATTGGCCTGATTCCACTTCGCGTTCACGTAATTGGCGAAGTCGTCGCAGGGGTTGTACTGGTCATCGAGGGTGAACGCGATCGGCTGGTCTGCAGGAATGGACACGCTCGCAGCCGCTGCGGGCGCGCTCTGCGCCGGGGTGGGCGCCGACGCGGCGGCCGACGGATTCTGGTCCTGGCCGCTCTTGCCGCAGCCGGAAATGGCCAGCGCCACGCCGATGGCGACTGCGATCGGGGACAACAGATGCTTGTGCATGGATTGGTCCTTTTTGGCCTCGCCAAGCCACTCTCGAACCTGGTGGGCAATCGTGCCGGATGGATAGGTGTCAGGGCGGATGGTGCCCATGAAGATCCTCGTCTGGGCATCCGCCCAGCGTGGTTCCAGGTGGAAGGTAGTGCGTGCATGGTGCAGTCTGCAAGGTGACACCACCACCGCGTGCCGCGACTCAGCCACGCCCGACCACACGAATTCCCCGGCTTTTCAGGCAGCTTCACACGGTCGCCGGAGCTCGACCCCGACGGCAAACCGGTCGATACGCTGTACCCCAGCCAGACCCCGAAGCACATTGCCGGCGAACCCGTCGGCCAGCCGTCCTGGCGCTTGGCGGCAGGCAAGCCGTCCCGCTGACCCGATTCCCTTCCCCGTGGCCACCGCCTCTCCGCGTGACGAAGCGGGCGTGACTGGATGCTGCGGTACTGGCTGTCGCCCGTGTCCGGCCGGCCGTGCAGGGACATTTCGCAGCCTGCGGATTGAATGTGGTCGCCGCTCCGGCCCCATCGGCCGGAGCGCTTGCCGGTACGATAGGACCCCTGGGGGCGCTCCCAGCCGTCTCCGACGGGTGGCTGGCAGCGGGGTCACGATTGACGGTGGATCGGCGAATGAATCGAGCGTTGCGTGTCGGCATCCTTGGCTACGGGCGTTTTGGGGCGGCCCTCGCCGGATTGCTCGCCGAACACCATTACCCGTGGCGCGCCTGGGATGCGGAGCGGCCGATACCCGGGCCGCATGCGGCGACCGGCGTGATCGACTTGCTGGCCGGCGCCGATATCGTGGTCATCGCCGTGCCGGTGGGCATGTTTGCCTCGGTACTGCGGGATTTGCGTCCGCACCTCGAGGCGCGGCACCAGGTGCTGGATGTGTGCAGCGTCAAGGAAGGCCCCTGCGGGCTGATGGACGGGGTGCTGGGCGCGGACATCCCCCACGTTGGCTGCCATCCCTTGTTCGGCCCGCTCAGCATCGCCCGTGCAGAGCCGCTGCGCACGGTGATCTGCCCGAGTCCGCGCCATCCCGGGACTGCGGTGCAGGCGCGTGCGTTGTTCGCCTCGATCGGCAGCGAGCTGGCCGAGATGACCCCGGCGGCGCATGACCAACACATGGCCATGACCCATGCCATGGCGTTTTTCCTGGCCCGCGGCCTGCTGGAACTCGGGGTGGGCGAAGACTTGCACTGGACCCCGCCGAGCTTTGCCGCCCTGGCTTCGTCGATTGCCGCCGTGCGTGCCGACGCAGGGCACTTGTTCAACGCTATCCAGCGCGAGAACCCCTATGCCGCCGCGACACGGAAGCGCTTGATCGACGCCTTGACCTTGATCGACCAGCGGGTGGTGGCCGCGCCGGTGGACCTGGGGGTGCTGTCCGTGCCCGGCGTCCGTGGCGGCAACGCCGGTACGGCGGAGGACGTGCTGGAACGTATCGACGAGGTGGATCGCGAGCTGCTCGGCCTGCTGCAACGCCGGCGTGAGCTCTGTGCCCGCGCCGCGTCGCTGCCGGGCGCCGTACAGGCATGGCCTGGGTCCGATGCGGAAGCTGCGGAGCAGCTGCTTGCGCGCCTTGGCACGGCAGGCGAGGGCAGCCTGCCGCCGGAAGGCCTGCACGCTGTGTTCCGCCAGGTCCTCGCCTGGTGCCAGCCGCCGCAGGACGCAACAGCCAACGCCGCGCGGCCGGCGGAGGGTTGAACTGCGGGCCGCTGGGCGCAGGCCGCGCGCGTGATGCAGATCCGTGGCGGTTGTGCATGCCGCGCGCCTTCGTGACGGCGACTCAGGCGCCTGCAAGCGCCTGTTGCAGGTCGGCGATCAGGTCGCCCGCATCTTCCAGGCCCACCGACAGGCGCAGCAGCCCGGGTGGCGACTGGCTGTGTTCGCCTTCGGCGGCCGCACGATGCTCGATCAACGATTCGCAGCCGCCCAGGGACGTGGCGTTGGTGAACACCCGCACCTTGCGTACGGCGTTTGCCGCGGCGTCGTAGCCGCCCTGCAGCTCGATGCTGAGCATGGCGCCGAAGTCGCGCATCTGGCGCTCCGCCAGGGCATGGCCGGGATGTTCGGCCAGGCCCGGGTAGTGGACCCGCGCCACCGCCGGGGTGGCGGCCAACGCGGTGGCCAGCTGGCGGGCGTTCGCGCAATGCAAGGCCATGCGCGCCGGCAGCGAGCGGCAGCCGCGCAAGGTCAGCCAGGCGGAGAACGGCGACAGGATGGCGCCGGACAACAGGCGCCGCTGGCGGATCGCGGCATGCCTGGCGTCGTCGCGCGCGAACACCAGCGCGCCGCCCAGCACGTCGCTGTGGCCGCCGAAGTACTTGGTGGTGGAATGCATCACGATGTCGGCGCCCAACTGCAATGGCCGCTGCAGCACCGGCGTGGCGAAGGTGTTGTCACACACGCACAGCGCACCGTGGGCGTGGGCGATGCGCGCCAGCTCGGCGATGTCGCTGACCCGCAGGCACGGGTTGGACGGCGATTCGACCCACAGCAGGGCGAGACCCTGCGTGCAGGCGCTGCGCACCGCATCGAGATCGGTGGTGTCGATGGCGACCACCTCCACGCCGCGTCCGGGCAGCACCTCACTTGCGAAGGCGCGCAGCCCGACGTAGCAGTCCTGCGGCAGCACCACGCGCTCGCCGCGCTGCAGATGGTCCAGCACGGCGGCGATCGCCGCCATGCCGGAGGCATAGGCCAGCGCGCAGGTGCCGCCTTCGAGCGCGGCCAGGGCGGATTCCAGGCGCTGCTGGGTCGGGTTGTCGTCGCGCTGGTAGCTGAAGGCGCCGGGTTGCCCGCCCTGCGGATTGTGGACGAAAGTCGTGGACAGGTGGATCGGCGGTGCCACGGCACCAGTTGCAACATCAGGCTCGGCGCCGGCGTGCACGGCCAGCGTGTCGAATTTCAGGTTCATCATTCCTTCTCCATGGCGTACCGTCGCCACCAAGCGTTCCACGATAGCCCAAAGCCGGGCCCGCCTGCGCCGAGGCAGGCGCGTCCGGCAGTCGTTGCACGGGTCAGTTGATACGCGGGATGCGGGGCGTCACGTTGCGGACACCGGACGGCGATCCCGGATCGGGTACGTACACCGGCTTCGGCGGCGTGTAGATCGGTATCGGGTGTTGGAACCGTGGCCCTGGCCGCGAGTCCATGAAGCCGCGCCGGTTGGCCAGGGCCAGGCGATGGCCGTCGATGTGCACCCAGTACCACGAGCCCGGCGGCACCGGGGAGGTCGATACATAGGCGAAATTGGCGTCGAAGTCGCCCCCCGGACGTGGCGTGGTGACAAGCGCGAGGTTCATCACGAACTGGCTGGGTACCGGCTTGCCATGGACGATGGCGGGGCCGGTGATGCGCTCACTGAGATTGGCCAGCAGCAGCCGATTGAGGGCCGGTGGCAGCCGCATGGCGGGCGAGGCATCGGTAACCTTGCCCTGGGCGTTCACGTACACCAGGACCGGCAGGATTTTCGACGGAAATTCGTTGAGCGAGCCGGTACCGGCCGCCAGCGTACTGCCGGCGGCTGCGGCCAGTGCGGCACCCAACGCTATGCCGTGAAGTGGTTTCATGGTGGCCTCCGTGGTTGTCGGCCGGGTCCAGATCGCGTTCCTTGCATGACCGGGGCACTGGCAAGGCCGGAATGCAATTTGCTTTGGAACCACATTCCGAGTCGATGGCCATTGTGACCCTTTTCGCGGTGCGTGGCTTGTTCACCCGAACGGCCGCCGCCATCGGCTGGCGGTTCATTGCAGCTGCACTTGCACGAATTGCCGCTCCGGCCGATACAGGGTCGGAAACAGCTGTTGCAGGCGCGCGACCTTCGGCTTGTCGTTGATGACGATGTAGAGCGCATCCGGGTGCTGGTCGTAATAGCCCTGGTGGTAGGGTTCGGCGGGGTAGAACGCCGCGAGCGGCTGGACCTGGGTGGCGATGGGGCGCGGGAAGACCTTGGCCGCGCCGAGCTGAGCCAGGTAGGCGCTGGCGATCCGCCGCTGTTCGTCATTGGTATAGAACAGCACCGAGCGGTATTGGCTGCCGACATCCGGACCCTGCCGGTTGCGCTGGGTCGGGTCGAGCGCCACCGAGAAAAACACCTGCAGCAGGGTGCCGTAGCTCACGCGGGCCGGGTTGAAACTCACCCTGACCGATTCGGCATGGCCGGTGTTGCCCTGGCTGACCATGGCGTAGTGCGCCGTGGCGGCGCTGCCGCCGGCGTAGCCGGCGGTGGCCTGGTCGACACCGCGGATGCGTTCGAACACGGCCTCGATGCCCCAGAAGCACCCACCGGCGAACACGGCCACCTCCTCCCGGGGGCTCGAGGTATGCGTCTGGTCCAGCGCCGGCGGCGGCAGCAATTGGGCTTCGTTGGTGGCGGATACGGCCGTGCACCCGCCGAGCGTCAGCGCCAGCGTGAGGCTGGCCAGGGTTTGCAGTATGCCGGTCACCTTCATGCTCGGTCTCCTGGTGGTGCGTGCTTGCCGGTGCGGCATGCTTCAAGCCAGCGGTACGAAACGCAGTGCCGGCGAATTCATGCAATAGCGCAGGCCGGTGGGCTGCGGGCCGTCGTTGAATACGTGCCCGAGATGGCTGTTGCAGCCGGCGCAGGACACCGCGACGCGGGTCATGCCGAAGCTGTAGTCGGTGCTTTCGAGGATGTTGCGCCGGGCGATGGGTCGGTAAAAGCTCGGCCAGCCGGTGCCGGAATGGAACTTGGTGTCGGCGTCGTAGAGCGCCGTCGCGCACGCGGCGCAGCGGAAGATGCCGCGGCCGTAGAAATTCCAGTACTTGCCGGTGAACGGCCGCTCGGTGTCGGCCAGGCGCATCTGGTAATACGCCGCTAGCGAGAGCCGCTGGCGCCACTGGGCCTCGGTCAGGACCAGGCGCGGCACCTCGCGGGTGCCGAGGTCGCGGCCGTCGTCGGCGAAGATTTCCAGCAGAACGTTGCCCGGCATGTCGGTGGGTGTGTTGGCGGCTGCGCGCAGGCGCGGTACCACGGCCAGCGCACCCAGGGCCAGCAGCGAGCCGCCGGCAAGCGCCACCTGCAGGAAGTGGCGCCGGTCATCGCGCAGTGTTTCATCGATACGAGACATGGCTGAGCTCCATTCCGGACGCGGCGGCAGCGCCGCCTGCGTCAACCGAAAGTAAACGCGTAGGCCCGCACACCGGGGTCGAGAAACTCGATCTCGAACAGCCGCTCGCCGCTGCCGTTGGCCTGCCGTACCAGCTGGTATAGACGCTGTTCAGTTACCACACCGTTGCCTGCGGCGTCGGTGTCCATGCCGTGGTCGGCACCGGGCGCCTTGCCGTCAAGGGTGACGCGGAAGCGCACCGGCTTGCCGTCGCTGCCCGGGCCGAGCACCAGGTGCAGGTCGCGGCCGCGGAAGCGGTAGACGATGCGCCCGCCCGCCTGCGCCAGCTGCGCATCCTGGCGGCCGACGGTCCAGCGCCCGTCGAGAGTCCACTGGTTGGTGCCCAGGGTGCGTGGGGCGCGGTAATTCCAGGGGTCATTGTGCGCCACCTGGCCACCGGCAAAATTTGCCGCCCGCGCGTAGCCGATATATGTCTCCGGCGAGATGGTCATGTCACCCGATGGAGCTGCCTCCACGCCGCCGCGGTTGTCGCTGACGTAGCCTCCGGGGAGATCCTTCTGGCCGGCGGCAGCCAGAAGCTCGCGGATGATGTCCTCGCTCTGCCGGTAGGCGCCTTCGCCGTAGTGGTGGTGCCGGATCCGCCCGTGCGTGTCGATGAAGTAGTGGGCCGGCCAGTACTGGTTGTTGAAGCCGCGCCAGATCGCGTAGTCGTTGTCCAGGGCCACCGGGTAGTCCACGCCCAGGTCCTTGATGGCCTTGGCCACGTTGGCCGGATCCTTCTCGAAGGCGAATTCGGGCGAATGCACGCCGATCACCACCAGGCCGTGGTCCTTGTACTTGTCGTACCAGCCACGCACGTAGGGCATGGCGCGCAGGCAGTTGATGCAGGAGTAGGTCCAGAAGTCGACCAGCACCACCTTGCCGCGCAGCGACTGGGTGCTCAGCGGCCGGCTGTTGAACCACTGTGTGGCGCCGGCGAGCGAGGGCATTTCACCCTCGATTGGCAACTCCTGACCAGCTTGACGGGTGGGTTCGGCGGCGCGTGCGGGGCGCACGGCATCGATCAGGTTCTGCTCGAGGCCGCCGGTGGCGGCCAGCGAGACGCGGCTGAGCACGCCGGTGTCCAATCCCGTGGCAATCGCTGCCACACCGCACAGCACCAGCACGCCGAGCGCGCGGCGCAGCCATTCGCCGGCACCGAGTGAGCGTTTCATCCAAGCGAACACCTTGCCTCCGAGCAGCAGCACCACGCCCAGGGAAGTCGCCGCGCCGGCCGCGTAGGTGAACAGCAGCAGCGTGGTCTGCACGCTCGCGCCATACAAGGCCGCCGCGGTCAACAGCAGGCCCAGGATAGGCCCGGCGCAAGGTGCCCACAACAGACCGGTGGCCACGCCGAGCCCGGCTGCACCCCAGATGGAATCGCCTTCGCCGGTGGAGCGTTGCGACAGCCGGTTGCCCAGTGCGACGAAGGGCCGACTCAGCCATGCGGCCAACCGGGTCGACAGCAGCGTTGCGCCGAGGACCGCCAGTACGACCAGCGCGGCGTAACGCCCGTACTGGTTGGCGTGGATCGCCCAGCCGCCGCCGACGGCGGCAAGCGTGGCGACCGCGGCGAAGGTGAGCGCCATCCCCGCCAGCATCGGCAGGCCGTTGCGCCGGAACGGGCGGTCGGCGCGCGCGAACACGAACGGCAGCACCGGCAGGATGCACGGGCTGAGGATGGTCAGGATGCCGCCGAAGTAGGCGATGATGAGGATCAGCATGCTGGGAGATCCGGGGGAGTCACTGGTTGTTCGCCGCCGGCTCGCTGCCGGTTACACCGTTATGCCATGGTCGAGGTAACCGCAGCGTCCGCTGTGGCGAATGCATCAAGGTACCAGCCATTGCGGAGCGGCAATGCCGTGCAGCTTGACCCAGACCGGCAGCATGGTCTTTGATGACGCACCGTCATGCCGGGTGAGCAACCCGCATATGCCCGCCGAGTCCAGCACCGCCAGTGAAACACCCAGCCAGCGCCGGACGGCGTGGATGGTTGCGGCCCAGGCCGGCGACCGCCGTGCCTACGAAAAGCTGCTGGCCGATTCGATCAGCCTGATCCGTGCCGTCGCGCGGCGCTGCGGCGTGGCACCGGATCATGTCGATGACGTGGTACAGGAAACACTGCTCACCGTGCACCGCGTGCGCCATACGTTTGATCCGGCGCGTACCTACGACAACTGGCTTGCCGCGCTCGCGAACCGTCGCGCGATCGACGCCTTGCGCAGCCGCGGCCGCCGCGACCGTCGCGAGGTGCACGACGAGTTTGCGCTTGAGCGCCATGCCGACAGTGGTGACGCCAGCGCCGCCGCCGAGCGCGAGCAACGTGCGCGGCGCCTGCGCCTGGCCGTCGCCGAGCTGCCGCCTGGCCAGCGCGAGGCGGTGGAGCAACTTGGCCTGCGCGAGCGCTCGCTGCGCGACGTCGCCACGTCGACCGGGCGCCGCACCGGAGCGCTGAAGGTCAACCTGCATCGGGCACTGAAGACGTTGCGCGAGCGCTTCCATGGAGAATCCTGAGGCCATGTCCGTATCGTCTTCACACAGCGAACTGATCGACCGTCTCGGTGGCGCGCTGGTGCCAGTGCGGCGCCTGGCGCCGCCGTGGCGGCGCGTGCTCGGCTGGCTGCTGGTCGTCGTCGCGGCGGCGCTGGCGCTGCTCGCGCACTACGGTCCAGACGGCATGCTGCAACGCTGGACAGTGGCGCCGGAGCTGGCGTGGGCAGGACTCGGCGCGGCGGTCACCGCGGTCTGTGCGGCGTGGGCCGCTTTGAGCCTGAGCGTGCCCGGGCGCCGCGTACTGTGGGCTTGGTTGCCGGTGCCCAGTGCCTTGCTGTGGATCGGCGCGAGCGGACTTGGCTGCCTGCGCGTGTGGTTCACGCCGGACCCGCAGGTCGCCGCGCTCCAGCAATCCGCGGACTGCCTGATCTTCATCATCGGCCTGTCGATCCCGCTGTCCGCGCTGTTGATCCTGCTGGTACGCCGCGCCTGTCCGCTGCGCCCGGTGCTGACGGCCGTGATGATCGGACTCGCCAGCGCGGCGGCGTCGGCCTGCCTGCTGGAAATTGGGCATGCCGAGGCGTCCGCGGCGACCGATCTGTTGACCCACGCGCTGGCAGTGGCGCTGGTCGTGGCGGCCAATGCCGCGATGGGTGGTCGTCTGCTTTCCCGTACTTGATGTCCAGTCCGGGTGGATGTGACGCGTGCTGGCTGATGTCGCCGTGGGCAGCTGACACGTCGTCGGCACCTGGCCGGTCCTGTTGGTCGATCGACGGGACGCAGGTCGCGCGAGTCCCGGTGTGGCCACGTCGGACGGCCGACATTTCCAGTACCGCCAGCGTGCCTTCGTGGCCACCGCACAGTTGATGTAACCCGACGGCACCGCGCGGCGAATATCTCCACGACCATGGGGCGGCAGACAGCGCTCCTCACGCGTAGCTGATGGCCAGACGGCCCGGAGATGATCATGCGGGATTCGCCCACGACATCCGCACCACCACACCATCGCATCGGTGCGTGGTTGCTGATTGGCGGAACAGTGCTGACGACTGCCGGCGTGTTCGCCTATGCCGGTGGCTGGCTGACACCGGGGCGGCTCACTCCCGAGCGTCTGGTGAACCAGTTGCAGGACAACGCCGGCACGTTTGCAGGCTTTCGTCGCAATCACGCCAAGGGCGTGTGTGTGAGTGGATGGTTCGACAGCAACGGCGCGGCGCAGGCCTATTCCGCGGCGCAGGTCTTCGCGCGCGGGCGTACACCGGTGGAGGGCCGCTTCGCGATCCCCGGCGGCAATCCGTACGCGGCGGACAGCAGCGTGCCGATCCGTAGCATGGCGCTGCGCTTTACGCAGGCGAACGGCCAGCAGTGGCGCACCGGCATGAACAGCATGCCGGTGTTTGCGGTGGGCACGCCGGGGGCGTTCTTCGCGCAATTGCAGGCGACACAGCCGACTGCCGCGACCGGCAAACCGGATCCGGCGAAGGTGGCGGCGTTCTTTGCCGCGCACCCGGAGACCGGACCGTTCCGCGCCTGGGCCAAGACCGCCAAGCCGTCGGCCAGCTATGCCACGGAGAGTTACTGGAGCCTCAACGCGTTCGTCTTCACGGACGCGCATGGCAAGCGCCAGGCGGTGCGTTGGCGCATGGTGCCGGAAGCGACCGCGGCGGACGGCGTCGCGCCCAAGGCGGGAGACGCGGACTATCTGGCATCCGATCTGGGCCTGCGCCTGGCGCAAGGTCCGCAGCGCTGGAAGCTGCAGATCACGCTGGCAAATCCGGGCGATCCGACCAACGATGCATCCAAGGCCTGGCCGGATGACCGGCGCACCATCGACGCCGGCACGCTCGTGCTTGAGCGTACGCAGCCGCAGGACAGCGGCGGCTGCCGCGACATCAATTTCGACCCGCTGGTGCTCCCTGACGGCATTGCCGGGTCCGATGATCCACTGCTCGCCGCGCGCTCCGCCGCCTACGCGAACTCCTACTTGCGCCGTACCAGCGAGGAGGCGCATTGGCCCGGCACCCCAGCCATCCGTCCGCAGCCGGAGCACCAGCCATGAGGTCCGACCCGAAGATGTTTGTGCCCGTTGCGCGCGTGCTGCACTGGTTGCTGGCAGCGATGATCCTGACCATGCTGCTTGTCGGCATCGGCATGGTCGCGTCGGTGTCCGCGCGCCACGACTGGCTGGTGGGTTTCCACAAGCCGCTCGGCATCGCGATCCTGCTGCTGGTCGTCGTGCGCATGGTGGTGCGCTGGCGGAATCCGCCACCCGCGTTGCCGGCGGATCTTCCCGTGCTGCAGAAGCTGGCCGCGTTTGCATCGCACTGGCTGCTGTACCTTCTTATGCTCGCGCTGCCGCTGGTCGGTTGGGCGATGCTCTCGGCAGGCGGCTACCCAATCATGCTCGGCACCTCGCTGCGCTTGCCGCCGATCTTCCCGGTCGGTGCGGTCGGCTTCGCGGTGCTGCGGCACCTGCACACCTGGCTCGCACTGCTGCTGTTCGTGACCTTCCTCGCGCATATGGCCGCCGCCCTGTACCACGGGCTGATCCGCCGTGACGGCGTGTTGTCGAGCATGACCTGGCGCCGCGACGCACGTGGTACAGCGGACGATTGAGGCACCAGCCCGGCGTGCCACATGGCGCCAGCGGCTCACACCATCTCGAAAACACCCGCGGCACCCATGCCGGTGCCGATGCACATGGTGACCATGCCGTATTTCTGCCTGCGCGCGCGCATGCCGTGCACCATGGTGGCGATACGGATCGCGCCGGTGGCGCCCAACGGATGGCCGAGGGCGATGGCGCCGCCGTGCGGATTGACCCTGGCACGGTCGAGGTCGAGGTCATGGATGACGGCCAGCGCCTGCGCGGCGAATGCCTCGTTGAGCTCGATCCATTCCAGCTGGTCCTGGCTGATACCGGTCTGCCTGAGGGCCTTGGGGATCGCTTCCTTCGGCCCGATGCCCATGATCTCAGGCGGCACGCCGGCGACGGAGAAGCCGACGAAGCGGGCGAGGGGCTGCAGGCCGTAGTCCTTGATCGCCTGCTCGCTCGCCAGCAGCACGGCGCCGGCGCCGTCGGACATCTGGCTGGAGTTGCCGGCAGTGACGGTGCCGCCGAACTGGCCATTGCGGAACACGGTCTTGAGCTTGGCCAGCACTTCAGGTGTCGTGCCGGAGCGCGGGCCCTCATCGTTCTCGATGACGCGGTTGTCGCTCCTGATGTCGTGGCGGGCGAGGTCGGGATAATGGTCGTCCAGCTGGAACGGGGTGATTTCTGCCTTGAACTCGCCGGCGGCCTGGGCGGCGAGGGCGCGGCGGTGGCTTTCCACGGCAAAGGCGTCCTGCGCCTCGCGGCTGATCTTCCAGCGCGTCGCGACGTTTTCGGCGGTGATGCCCATGCCGTAGGCGATGCCGATGTTCTCGTCG
>JAFKMZ010000080.1 GCA_017305055.1 Lysobacterales bacterium | reverse complement strand
ACCTGGCGGCAGCTCGACTTCGACCGCCCAACCAGCTCGACGATCTCCCGCTTGTACTCAGGGCTGTAACGCTTGCGCTTCGACATGGACACTCCTTTGGCCCAGTATGGGGCTTAGTGAAAGTGTCCGCAGAATCGGGGTAGAACCCTCCAGCGGTGGCGTGTCCTCCAGGGTATGCGAAGGCACGAAGGCCAAACCGTTCTCCGCCCGCACCGCCTCGACGCCCAGCCCGACGACCCAAAGCGCGTAGGGTGATGGGTCACCCGCCAGGGTATTGGCCGCCCCAAACACATCGAAAGGCCCGGCAAGATCGAGCGCCTGCATCCCGTTGTAGGCAAGCAGGCCGATGGTTCTGGTGGGGCGTAGGGGTTTCATGGTTGGGGGATCGTAGCAGTGGGGTTTTTGCCCTTCCCGATCACCGATACTTCCGATGGTTCCATGGGGGAAATGATGGGACAAAATCTGGCGGCTTCGGGTGGATACGTATTCTGCTGACCCGGCCATGGCCGAATTCATCCGTGCTCACCGACTCACCTGGTCACCGGGGGTCAATCACTTATGATCGGCCTGCCGGCAAGTAGTGAGCCTCGGCCAAATGGCCGCTGCCAGCCCAAAGTCACCACACACAGCCTGCAGATGGATTTTTGTCTATGGATTCAGCAACTGCGGGCGCAATCGTGCTGAGTGTCGCTGAAAGCCGAAAGTCAGAAGTTCTCAGTCATAACCCAGCCATCCACGAAAACGGAGTAGAGCCTGTTAGGCGCTCAACACCCATAGTTCAAGCTCTATGTGTCCCACATAATTCGTGGCACCCAAAAGAGTAAGTTACTCGACCTGTGATTCGGCGCGCGGCACTTTTGTCGTCGGCACATTGACAATGCTGAGCAACGCTCGGGCACGGCTCATGCCGACATATTGGAGTGGCCGGAAAACGCCACCAACATCAACCGGAGGAAGGTCAATCAATACTACGATCTCGCTCTCGAGTCCCTTGAAATCATAGATTTTTGCAAAGCCGATCTTGTGGCGTGCAGCATTTCGCGATGAGGCTTCGTCTAGGACCGAAATGCGGTTACGCCATGCTTCAGGTAGCCGCGCCGCACATGACTGGTCGAACGGCATGCTTGACAGCAGCACGATGTCGTTGAGGTTGAACGACTCGCCGTCCACGAGGAATGCCAATTCATTGGCGAGTACAGCCGCTGCATCGTCATCTTCGGATACGTGGGTGATGCGCACTTCGGGGCCATCGCCAACGCCGGAGGTACCCACGTCAGCATTGAGACTGGTCTGGATCAAGCGCAGGATAGGTAGCGTGTTCCGGCAGTTTGTGTGCAACGGAACCAGCGTGGCATCGAAACTTTTCAAGTAATCATAGGCATCTGGAGCGTACGTGCCACAGAGCCCTGATTGATTGTTCGCGTCATGGAAGAAGCACCAACGACCGTCGCGTAAACCGCCTTTGACGTGCTGATCCAACAGGCTCAGCGTGTCCATGTCGAGGAGATCTTGACCTTCGTCGACAATCATCGCATCGAATCGATCCACGCCGACACGGGCTGCTGCCATATGGATGGATCTCGACAGCGCAATATTCAGCCCCGGGACGACGCTACATGAGAGGTAGTGCTTCAGCCAAGGCGATTGGCACGCCAACACAACGCGCTCACCCGACGCGGTCCAGCGCCTCGCAAGCTCAATGGCGAGCATGGTTTTGCCGGTGCCGGCGCCACCCCGACAAATGACACGGTGATTGGCAGCCACGATGTCGAGCAATCGCATCTGATCTGCGGTGACCCTCACCACTTGTTCTTCGACTGAACCGACCACCGCGTGTAGCGGCATTACGGCTTCGAAGCTCGGGCGCAAGTATTGTTGGAAGGCTCTGAGTTTCTCTGCGCTTGCGGCTGCCCTTCGCGGGTCCTTGCCACGCCAGTATTGGATCAGCCGTTCGAGCCAACTTTCAAACCGACGAAAGTCACGTCCGTCCGCTAGCGTTGCCTTGTCCCATTCAGCACTAACGGGAAGTCGATCGACGTCGGGTGTGACCACGCCGTAACCCACTACAAAAGCGCTCGCGAAGTTCGCTGGAAGTTTGGATCGGAGCCCGTGCAGGGCGGTCTCTGCCTGCTTGAATGGCGATTCGCGCAGACGTTCGGTCTCGCCATATCGATTTGTGGTTTCCCAAACGCCGTCGCGGCAAGCAACGCCGCCACCTTTGACCTCGAGTACGAACAATGCACCGGGGCCGCAGACAATGAAGTCGATTTCGCCGAATCGTTTGTACTCGTGCCGGGGAAGACTCAGCGAGTGCATTGCAAACCACTCGCCTTGGTCGGGACCCGAAAATGCCATGCGAAGCTGGTCGAATACGCGCCGCTCTGCTCGGCTGTGCGTCGCCAACGGTTGTTGTGGAATCATCCTCACGGCGATACAGGGGGGGGGGCCAGTTCTGCACGCAGCCGGTTGGCGATGGGTGGTTCGAGCCGTGACGATCCTTCGATACGTTCCATGAACTTCGGTCGATCAACCTCGATCCGGATCGTTGCGTCGCCGGGTATTACAAGTTGTAGACCGTCGCGCTGAATCGCTTGCGGGTAGTCGCCTGGCGGCAGCGTGACCCGGGTCTGGATGCAGTCGCCCCAGTGTTCACGGCGCGCGAGATCAAGCGCTGCATTCTCTTGTTGTTCGGTCCACTGGCCATCAGCTGTTACAAAAAGGTCCCGTAACGGCGTCGGCGGATCAGGTGTGTCGAAACGTACGTCGCCGTTCCTTGAAGCATGGGTTGCTGCGACCATCCAGGACGATACGAATGCGGACAACTCCGACGAACGAAGCTCACGCGGTATGCGAATCCAGCCATCACGCACGCCAAACAGGATCGCGGTCGCAGCGAGCTCTGCATCGCTCAACACCGGGTGCGAAAACTCCAACAGATCGGTGCAATGCTCCCGCAAGCAGAAGAGCAAAAGCGACCGAGATAGTGGGCCGGGGTGGCGCTTGAAGAGTTCGGTAATAGTGCCACCGCCCAAGCCAAGGCATCTACGCATCGCACTGGCCAGCCGGGTGATGCGCGCACGCGGCTTCTCACCTGAGATCGACTGGGCTTCGCGCTCCAGCTGATCCAAGACGCTATCGATTGGGGGCTTGCCGCCTGCACTACGCCGAGGGTCTGAAAGCGCTCCAACCACGCGCCAGTAGATCTGCGCGGGAATATCGGTACTGGTAGGGAGAGTACCGCACGCTAGCCACGCGGGCAGTCCGGCAAAAAAAGGATCATTTGCGACGCCGGCCGGCTCCTCATCGCCAGCCAGTCCAACCGCAAACCAATACAGGGCGGCACCAAAGTCGCTTCGATTCGCTGTGTGATAGAGCATCGCCAGCGCACCGCCGATGGCTTGGGCATCGATGGACGGCTCCCCCTCAGAAAAGCCCGGGAGCTCAGGCTTGTGTGGAGGCCTTGGTAGCTCCACTGTGTTGTCAGACGCGAAGCGAGCTTCATCAACCTCTAAGACCACGCCTCCAAGGTCGACATTAGCAACATCCGCAGCTGCAGTTTCAAACGCCTGTTGATCAGCTTGCGAACGAAAGGTGATCCGCCTGAGCAAGTTGACCGGCAGGGGTGCACGCATCAAAGCAATGAAGTCATTCTTGCCTTTGCGCAGCGGAAGCACCGTTGTACGCCGCTCTTTGCCGCGGCGCGGCCATATGCGAACGGGGCCGACGAACCCACGAAGGTCGAATGACGCGACACAGGGCACGAGGAACTTTTGTTCGCTGACGGCTCGTTCCAGGGCCGCGGTTGGAAGCGGCGTTGTGTCGCGGCACAGCGGAATCCAGCCAGGATCAAGATCAAGCACGTCTGCATAGTGCTTCCCTCCGAACTCGTCTGGACCCGACACCAGACCCGCAGCCAGCATATAAAGCATGTTCTGGTGGTTAGTGATCAAGTTCCAGATCCGCGGCACGTCGCCGGCCTTGCGTACTGCGCGATTGATACTTGTCATGGGTTAGCCTCGCGCGAGAACGGCAGGATCGGTTGGCAACATGGCGTCCACGACAGGGCTCGCGGGTCCCGTTCGCAACAGAATCACCTGGTCGCGTGCGCGCGAAACCATGACATAGAACCTCGCCTTGAGGATGTCTGCCTGCGCGGGTCGGTGGCTGTCGATGTCGGCCAAGATGACGGTGTCAAACTCCAATCCCTTGCAGGATTGTGCGTTAATGATCATTACACCGCCCTGATCGAAGCGGAGTGCCGCGTCGTGGCCGTTAGCGTATGTTTGGATGGGGGGCGCATCATTGTCCAGTGGCGGATGAGCTGCACGGAGTGCCTCGCAGAATTTCTCGCGTGTCGCGTTGTCGGGCGTAATGATACCAATCAGTTTGCGAGGGTTCCGGTCACTCAGTTGCAGGGTGCGACCGGCCAACCCGGCAAGGTTCAGCGTACGCCCGTTGCCATAGACCCACATCTCGGGGCGCATGGCGGATGCGCTTGCGGCCGGCAAATCTGGCCGCGGACTCGCGGGATCGTCCGGATAAAAATGCCGCGCGAGCATGGCAATGGGCCGCGTATTTCGATAATTTCGCGTCAGCTCGAGAGTAGCGCTGGTCTCGGTAGCGAGTGCGTTTTCGATGTCTTGGCGT
This sequence comes from Lysobacterales bacterium, assembly GCA_017305055.1. Lineage (GTDB taxonomy): Bacteria > Pseudomonadota > Gammaproteobacteria > Xanthomonadales > Rhodanobacteraceae > Rhodanobacter. The sequence continues at coordinate 14,942 of JAFKMZ010000080.1, read as the reverse complement.
GAACTGCATTTGTCCGGGTGGATTTGCTGGTTCTGGTCGGCTGCCACGTAAAAGTTTTCGAATCCGATCTGCGCCAGTGCGTTATAGAACGCAGGCGGCATGTCTTGACCTTCATCAATTACGATGGTGGGCGAATCCTTGAGTGGAGGGATCGCATCTGCGCGCTCGTTAAGCCACTGCGTGGCGGCGCCCCAATCGATCGGTCGGTATGTCGAATTGTCCAGAGCCGATAAACAAGGAACCCCAGACTTAAAGCGGTTTTCCCATAGCTTGCGAAACCATTGATCCCATGTTGAAACCGTGATCTCCTCACTTCCGAAGAGGTATCGATTCGAAGTCGCGAGCAAGCGGTTGTACACAAGAAACCGAAAGCCCATCTTGGCATTGAGCAGCCGCCGTGCGCGCAACAGAGTAACCACCGATTTTCCGGTGCCTGGACCGCCAATAACCAGGTGCTGGCCGCCTTCCGGAAGCGCCAATGCTGCGTCCTGGTCCTTGTTGAGGTCCTGAATTCCGGGAAGCACAAACCGGCGAGTGCGATCTGTACTCATGGGTTATCCATAGCGAAGAAGGCGGGAAGTCTGAGCTCTGGATCGCCCTTCACAAATGTGCGGTCAAGCAGTGTGTTCTCGTAGCCACACGCCGGTTCCGGTACCAACGCGCAGGCGTGGCATGCCGCGCGGTTGAGCAGGGCGGGGCCTTGCCCTTGGCTCTCACGGCATACCGGATCCAGCGAACACCATTGTGCATGTTCGAGCGCACGCACCAGCAGTGCCAGGAAGCGCTTGGGATCGGCCAGTTCCGCCAATCCACCGAGTGACCCCGCGACGTCCGGTACCAAGACGCGGATCAGAATGCCAGCCATGGGCTTCGGTGCGGTCGAGCAGTACAGTTGTTCACTGAGTGACGCCGCTGGGTATCCGCCCTCAGATTCGATTTGCCGGATCAGCAGGTGTGACAAGGTGTGCAGCAAGATGAACCGAGCGGATAGCGGATTAGGTTGGTCGCGGCCAGACTGTTTGAATCGTGCCTCCACGGCTTGCAAGCGCCCCATTACGCCTGCAGATTTTTCCCAGACGCGCAGCCGAGCCTCGCTGAGCGTGACGAAAATGCCTTCGCCATAAAGCTCGATCGCTGGCAGCCAGTTGGATTGGTTCACGATGTCAGGGGGAACCGTGGTGCTCTGGTCGATCCGGCTGAACCCTCTGAATACCCGCACGCCCTTGAGCCGACTAACGCGAACAAGAGCACTGACCGCCTCGATGCATCGGCCGTGCAGGCCGGAGGTGGGCTCGTTCAGTCCAAGCTGATGCCATTCCTCGGTTTGGTGATGGGTGACCAGATCTTCGTCGTCTTTCTGATCAGGTATCCGCTCAAGGAAGGCGTCATATTCGCTTTCCAGTAGCTGCCCTGCGGTAGGGTTTTCGCCGTACAAGGGGTATCCATCCCGGAGATCGCGGAGCGCATCCTCAAGGTCTGCGACCGTACAGCGGTAAGTCGTCGCAAGTGTTTTCAGCACGCTCTTCCTGGCCAGCGCCGTGCGTGCGGTGTCTACGCGCGCGCGATCGCCTGAGTTGCGGTAAAGGCGATCCACCGCCGTTCCCTTGCGGATTCGTGACTCGGGTGGAATGACCAGTGCGAGCTGGGTGGCTGGCCTGTACACACGCGTATCGTTGATCGCCAGCACTTGCGCTAGCTCCGCCCCCTCGTCACTGGGCGCCATAACCAGGTCGTTTGTCGTCCAAGGTTGCATGCGGCCGTGCCCGAAAGGGACGGGTTCGTTGCCGCGAAAGTGAGTATTCGCGCCACACGCATCGCAACGCAAGGTACGGTCTTCAAATCCGCGTTCGATCAGACGCAGATGATCCCGTACCTCGCATGCCCTTTGCTGGGGATCACGTGTCGCCGCGTGGCAGAGAAAGTACCACGGCACGTCAGCCAAATGGCCGTCGGGATCGGCCAGTACCCAGGTCAATTGTTCCAGCAATGGGTGCGTTCGACACTTCACAGACCTACAAGAAATCGGCACATGACCAGGCAGGTCACGCCAGGGTCGCTCGTAGAGGGCACCGCAGGCCGGACAGCGCATCCATGAAGGAAACCTCGACGCGGGAATGCAGACGCCTTGCACCTGACTGTGATTGCCTTCCGAGGCGATGGGAGGCTCGCGCAAGGCCTGCGGGATTTCCAACGCGGCCCTTACGCGTTCCACATAGGGAATTTCGTTGCCTGCGGGCTTGCCGTTTCGATCAGTCCATGTGCGTGTATCGTGCACCACCACCAGTTGACGTGGTCCGCGGACAATGGCGCCGACGCCACTTTGACCGACGATGTGGGACAGGCGTATCGGGATGAGATCATTCGCCACGGTTCAAAGCACCTTCAGCACCGCGGTGTCCTCAACGTTGCGCATCGAATGCAGCGTCGGCCACAGACCATGGATCCTGTCGCCGTGCGTGTAAAGCAACCGATCGAAGCCGGTGTCCGTGGCCGAGACTTGATACTGCAACCCCCTGCGTGCCTGCCGGCAGCGCTCGACCTCGGCCTGCCACTGGGCCATTAAAAGGTCGATGTGCTCACGCACGTCCTGTCGCGCCGGTGCGCCAGTCGCTTGCGTGCCGTTCGTAATGGCGAGCTCACAGCGCTGCTTTAGACGTTGAGCTGCATCGCGCACCCGGACGTTAGCCGAATCAAACCTTCCGGCGCTGCCGTTTCCGCACAATCCCGTTTGCCCGTGCCGAATGACAATCACCCACGCGGCGTGTAACGCTCGTAGGCGTGCCTGATACGTGTGGGGCGTGACGCTCGTCGGTTCCACAAAGCGATAGAACGCATCGTGGTAAGGCCGGAAGCTCTCGTAGTGGGACAGGCTGCGTGCCTGATCGCGATAGTAATTCATGTATACGATGCCCGGCACCTTGCTGCGCCCCACTCGACTGCTCGCCTGGATGTATTCGGCGGTAGTCAGGGGCTGTCCATTGATGACCATCAGTGAGAGCCGATCGACGTCCAGCCCGACCGAGATCATGTTGGTGGCCAGCGCTGCGTCGAGGCAACCGTCATCGCCACGGTGCTTCGTCAGGCGGGCAAAGGTCTCGGCGTTTTCTTCTGCAGTGCTGAGACTGGTCAGCTGGCCTACCCGCGGCGTATCGCGCACGCTCTGTTCGGTTGGCGCATCGTCTGTGACGTGCATCAGTTGCATAAAGTCACGGACATCGCGTTGGAATGCGGTGTGACTGTTGCCCACACCTTTCAGGCTTCCGTGATAGACCACTTGCGTCCACCACGCATCCAGAAGGTCCCGCGCATTCTGATCGTGTGCAAACAGCACTTGTGGCGCTGCCAGAAGTGCGGCTGCCAGCGGTGCCATGCACCGTTGTCGGTTGAGCAACGGTGCGAGGTATCCCACGTAAAGCCGACCCGGCTTCTGCGTTATCGGGGTACTGCGCGCGAAATAGGAGTCGTCGCAATCCAGGCCGGGCGGAGGGAACACCGCGCAGTCGCGTGCATACAGTCGACGCACCTGCTGGTCCGCCATTCGGATCGTCGCGGTAGACGCGATGTACTTTGGCACGATGCCCCGAAGCTGGATCACGGTGTCCAGTGCAGCTTCGTAGATCCCAGCAATGGAACCAAGGGCACCCGCGATCAAATGCAGTTCATCCTGAATCACGAGTTCCGGTGGACGATTGCGGTTGCCACCAAAGAACGCGCTCGCACGTTCATCCCACGTCAGACGTGCGAACTTATCTACCGTTGCGACCAACATCGTCGGTGGTGAGTCGTACAAGGCCTCATCAACTATGTTGCACGGCAACACGGTGGCTTCTGAGCGGCCGAACTCGCAATCTGGGTTGTGACAAGCGAAGTGAAACTCACGCGGGGTGCTAAGGAATCCCCGCTGAAGATCGAGTGGCTGGTTGCACCAAGGGCATTGATCGATCACCAGCGCCGGCCGCGTTTGCCCCGTGCGCGCCTTCTGCAACAGTTCGCCTGCTTGCTGGAACGTATTTGGACTGGTTGCGTTTCCCACCCACAGGCCGATGCTTATTGGCTCTGCGCCGAGATCCTTGCGCTGGCGCCGGATCAGCTCCAACGCGCAGATCAGACGTGTGGCGCGCAGAAATTGGTCACGGGTCAAAAGCCGCAGCGTATAGCGCATTAGTACGGTGGTGCCGCCGCCAGCATCAGGATAGGTAAGGCGTCGCAATGCGATCTGAAACGCCACCAGCCCAAGGTAGGCTTCGGTCTTGCCGCCACCTGTCGGAAACCAGATCAGGTCAACGGTGTCGCGAAACTCATTGTCCTCGTCACATGCCGATTCCAGCACGCTAAGCAGAAATGCGAGTTGAAATGGCCGCCACCGAAAGGCATCGTCGGCGACTGCCTTGCCACGCAGGCTCCCAAGTTGGCGCATTTGGTCAAGCATGGCGCGGTTGGCAACGGCGAATGCAATCCGTGCGTGGTCGTCGTTCTCGATGCGTGCAAGCCCCTGACGCATGCGTTTTATCGCGGTTTGCATCCGTGCGACAATGCGCTCGCCCGCGGGCTCATCGTCGTGTGCGACCTTTGCGAGCGCCTTACGCTGGGCAGCGACCCACGCCCCGTAGTTGTCGACGAACGTGGCCAACTCAGGGCCAATTCGACCGCGTTCAGCGGTGTCGATCGCCGCCAAGTGCACCAGCGACAGCACGCTGCCCGTCGCGCCTCCGGTATCGGCTGTCATCTGCGCGACTTCAACGCTAGGCATTGTGTTGGAGCGAATTTCAGCAACGTTGCCACCACGGAGTAACCAGTCTGCTGCGCAACCATGTCCGATTGCGTGGATGTGACGCGAGGCGTACTTGAGCTCGATTTCTTGCTCCTCCGCATCCAGCAGTGACCGGTCGACGTGCGGATAGACACCAACCTCGCCTGCGTCGATGACGCAACGAAGACGTGCCTCGAAGATAGATTTCGCCGCTCGTTCGATGACGTACGCGTGGCCGGTTTGCTGATCCGCAACGACCTGTGCGTTGCACAGGGATACGGTCACGATCCAACCGTCAACAAAGCGCCGCCAGCGGATATCTACCCGGGCGCGATCGGACCAGATGAGGACGTTCTGCGATTGCTCCTTACCGGGGCATTTCACGTTGAGGACTTCGCCGTCCGGATCTGTCACCATCGACCGGCGTGTCCAGTCATTCTTGAACCGCCCCCGTTCGTCGTGATCCGAGCTGCGCTCGTAGCGAGCGCCGCTGCACAGTACTTGAAACCGAATGTCCGAGCCGCGGATGAAAAGCGAGAAACCCAGAGATGACGGCGGTACGTATCGCCGGATCACGGCTGGTTCGTTTTGCGCATCATCAGCCCCGACAACTCCGGGTAGGGGCGCCGGGTCGGCATCGGGATCATCGACTGCCGGATCAATACCATCGCCCCACGGAGACGTGGGATACAGCGCCCCGCACGGATACCGTTCGGTGGGCAGTACGTTGTGAAGCGTTCCGTCGTTGCTCGGACCCGTGAGTTGATCTCTCACCCAGTCAACGAGTCGGACACGTGGTTCGACGTACGGATTTGGCGAACCCCCCAAGTCACCTCGCATCACCTTCGATTTCCCCTGACGACTTCACATGTCATGCGATCGCCCGTTACTCCGCGCAAAGTACCAGATTGAGCGCGGGTTCTACTCCGCTGTTGTCGCAAGACGTTGGGTTAAGAGTCTAAATGTTTCGTCTAGCTAATCTGTGGAGTCGCTGTGTGTGAACTACGCACTCTCCTTAATAGCCAGACGGTCCGGCAATCCTGCTCAACGGCGCCTTCTGGTCGAAAGGCTACCTCTGGTGTAGTAGGTATGGTCGTAGCAAGCTCAGTTTTATCCAACGGTTGGTTCGGTTATGGAGGTGCATTCGCTGCAACCTAGGCATATATCTTCGGCCTTTTGCTGCAGAAGTTGAGTTCCGCCGGGCCCGTCCATCGGCGGCACTGTGCGGGCAGGGTGACGCAGGCTCGATCCGGTTGCAGTCACACGGTGTCGCGCAGACGCCCTGTTATGATCGCCACCTGCCTTTGTTCAACCTCCGTCCCCATGCTCAATCCGCAACAGCTGGCTGCCGTCGAGTATTGCGACAGCCCGCTGCTGGTGCTGGCCGGCGCCGGCTCCGGCAAGACTTCGGTGATCACGCACAAGATCGCGTACCTCGTGGGCCGCAAGCATCTTGCGCCGGCACACATCGCGGCGATCACGTTCACCAACAAGGCGGCGCGGGAGATGCGCGAGCGCGTCGGCCGGCTGTTGGATGCCGAGGTGGCGCAGGCGCTGACCATTAGCACGTTCCACGCGCTGGGGCTGAAATTCCTGCAGATCGAGCATGAGCGCGCTGGGCTGCGTCCAGGCTTTTCCGTGCTGGATGCCGACGACAGCGGCGCGATCATCAAGGACCTGGCGCCGAAAGGCGCCAAGCCCGACGTGCTGCGCGACCTGCAGCATCTGCTTGGACGTGCGAAGAACGCCGGCCTCACGCCGGCCGAGGCGCAGGCTGCGGCAGGCAGCGGGCGCGAGCGCGAGGCGGCGGAGATTTTCCAGGCCTATCAGCAGCGCCTGCTGGCGTTCAATGCGGTCGATTTCGACGACCTGATCGGCCTGCCGCTGCGCACGCTGGAGGCGGATGCCGCATGCCGTGCATCCTGGCAGGGCCGGCTGCGCTACCTGCTGGTCGACGAATACCAGGACACCAACGACGCGCAGTACCGCCTGTTGCGCGCGTTGGCTGGCGAGCGTGGCGCGCTGACCTGCGTGGGCGACGATGACCAGTCGATCTACGCCTGGCGCGGCGCGAACCCGGGCAACATCGAACAGCTCGGGCGCGACTGGCCGAACCTGCGCGTGGTCAAGCTGGAGCAGAACTACCGCTGCGGCCGACGCATCCTGCGTGCCGCCAATACCTTGATCGCCAACAACGCCCACCTGCATCCGAAGAAGCTGTGGAGCGAGCACGCCGAGGGCGCGCCGATCCGCGTGCTGGAATGCCAGGACAGCGCGCACGAGGCCGAGCGCGTCGCCGCGATCGCCGCGACCCTGGCGGAGAAGCACCGCGCGCGTTGGCACGACATCGCCATCCTGTATCGCGGCAATTTCCAGGCGCGCCCGCTGGAGAAGGCGCTGCGCCTGGCGCGCGTGCCGTATCACCTCACTGGCGCGCTGAGTTTCCTTGATCGCGCCGAGGTCAAGGACATCCTGGGCTACCTGCGCCTGCTGACCAATTCCGGCGATGACGCCGCCTTCCTGCGCGTGGTCAACATGCCCAAGCGCGAGATTGGCGCCACCACGCTGGAGCGGCTGGGACAACTGGCCCAGGCGCGCGGCAGCTCGCTGCTCGAGGCGACGCGCAGCGACAGCGTGCTGCGCCAGCTGCCGCCGCGCGCGGCCGCCGCGCTGGCGGCGTTCGCCCAGCTGATCGACGAGTTGCGCAGCAGTTCATTGCACCAGGGCGCCGCCGATCTGGTGGACGGCATCGCGCAGCGCAGCGGTTATGCCGCGCACATTGCCGCGAACTCCGGCGACGTGGTCAAGAGCGCGCGGCGCCTGGCCAACCTCAGGGAGCTGGCGGACTGGTTTCGCGCCATGCAGGGACGCGGCGGCAGTGCCGGCGACCTGGCCGCGCAGCTGGCCCTGCTCAGCCATGCCGACCAGGATGACCCCGGCGACGCCGTGCGCATGATGACGCTGCATGCGGCCAAGGGCCTGGAGTTCCGCTTCGTGTTCATCGTGGGCTGCGCCGAAGGCGTGCTGCCGCATGACGGCGCGATCGACGAGGGCCGGGTCGAGGAGGAGCGGCGCCTGATGTATGTGGGCCTGACCCGGGCCAAGGAGCTGGTGACCTTGTCCTGGCCGGCCAAGACCCGGCGCTGGGGCGAGGTGCAGCGCAACCAGCCCAGCCGCTTCCTGCTCGAGCTGCCGCGCGCCGACCTGCATTGGCAGGGCGAGGATGCGCAGGCCGACCAGGAGACCAGGCAGGAATCCGCGCAGGCGCACCTGGCGAAGATCAAGGCCATGCTGGCCGACGGCTGAGCGTACATTCCACGTTGCGGCGGCTCCGGCCTGTGGCCTTGAGCCACCCTACGCGCCGCAGCTGGTATAGGGCGGATCAAACCGCAAGGGATTTCCTGAGGTCGGGAGCGCAGCGACGGATCCGCCATGGGGTACGCCGTACCGTGCTGTGCTGCGTCACAGCAGCTGGTGGGCGTCGAGCTCGCTTTTCAGGTAGGCGTAGTAGATCGGCGCGGCAATGACCCCGGCCAGGCCAAAGGCGGCCTCCATCACCAGCATGGCGATGAGCAGCTCCCAGGCGCGGGCGTGGATCTGGTCGCCGACGATGCGTGCATTGAGGAAGTACTCGAGCTTGTGCACGAGTATCAGGAACACCAGCGCCGCGATGCCGACACCCAGCGACACCGACAGCGCGGCGATCGTCACCGCCGTGTTGGACAGCAGATTGCCCACCACCGGCAGCAGTCCGACGATGAAGGTGACCACGACCAGGGTCTTGGCCAGCGGCACGTGGATGCCGAGCAGGGGCAGCGCCACCAGCAGGAACAGGCCGGTCAGCACGGTGTTGACCAGGGAAATCTTGACCTGGGCAAAGACGATGTTGTGGAACGCCATGGCCAGGCGCTCGGCGCGCATGCGCAACGTGGCGGCCAGTGGACCCACCCGGTGTTCGGCGCGGGTGCGGCTCAGGGCGACGATGGCGCCAAGCACCAGGCCGATGATGATGTGCACGAAGGCGCGCGCCGTGTCGCGGCCTGCCAGCTGCAGCGTGCTGGCATGCCGGCGCAACAGCTCCATCGCGCCCACGCGCAGGTCGTCCACGCTGTCCGGCAGGTTGTCCACCAGCATCGAGGGCAGTTGTTGGCGGGCCTTCTCCACCAGCGGCATCAGCTGGTCGCGCCAGAGCAGGTCGGAGCTGCCGAGCTCGGAACGGAAAAAGGCAATGGTGGCGAAGATCAGCCCGAGCAGCAGCCCGACGACGACGGCACCGAGGACCGCCACCACCACCATCCGGGCGCGGTCGCCGGAGATGCGCCGGCCCAGCAGCGGGGTGAGCGTGCGCACCAGCTCGTAGACCAGCAGCCCTGCCAGCAGGGCGGGCAGCAGGCGCAGCCGGATCACCAGCAGCAAGGCGACGGCCGCCAGCAGGTAGCTGATGCCGCGCGTGAGCGCCGAGGGCTGGCGGGTGACGGGAAACGGATAATCCATGGGGCGGGCGAATGTGGGCCGATGTACTCGTCATCCCGGAATCGCGTGCGATATCCGGAAGCGTTGCTCAACAGCGAAGCCGGTCATCCAGTGCACTGGCGTCTCAGTTGCATGCCGTCAAGGCACGGGCTTCCCACGTTCGCGGGAATGACGTGGTGGAGTTGCGGGGAATGCCAATGGTGGAGCCGATCAGGACTCCGGAAAGTCGGCAGTCTCTCAGGTGGCGGCCCTGGCCGCCAGTGGGTGGCCCGTCGGCATGTGGTGGGGCTGGGCCGCTAGAATGGGCCGATGCAAGACATTTCAGGCACCCGAGCGACGCCGCGGCAGCGCACCTCCTGGGGGTTCGACCTGGCCGGCGCCCTGTTGCGGCCCTGGCTGCGCCTGCGGCGCGAGCCGGCGGAACCGGCCACGCTGCTGCCGGGCACCGCGCCGGTGTGCTACGTGATCGAGCGCGACGGGCTGTCCGATGCGCTGATCCTGCAGCAGGCCTGCCGCGAGGCCGGCTTGCCGAACCCGCTGCAGCCGCTGGCCGGCATGCGGCGCCGGCGCTCGGTGGTGGCCCTGGTGCGGCGGGAAGGCTGGGTGTTCGGGCGTACCCGCAAACGCACCATCCAGTTGATCCTGCGCGATTTGCTGCGCAGCCTGGAGGCGCAGCCGGAGCGCGACATCCAGGTGGTGCCGGTGGCGATCTACGTGGGGCGCGCGCCGAGCCGTGACAGTGGCTGGTTCAAGGTGCTGTTCTCGGAGAACTGGGTGGTGGTCGGGCGCTTCCGCCGGCTGCTGGCGCTGCTGTTCAACGGTCGCGACACCGTGGTGCATTTCTCGGCCCCCATCTCGCTGCGCGGCGTGATGGAGGAGTGGCCGGACCTGGACGGCGAGCGTCTGGCGCGCAAGGTCGCGCGCGTCCTGCGCATGCACTTCCACCGCATCCGCGCGGCGGTGATCGGGCCGGACCTGTCGCACCGACGCACGGTAGTCGATGCGGTGCTCAACGCCGAGCCGGTGCGCGCGGCGATTGCCGCCAGCGCGGCGAAGGACAAGATCGCCCCGGCCAAGGCCTGGCGCAACGCGCACAAGATCGTGCTGGAGATTGCCGCCGACTACTCGTACCCGGTGGTGCGCTCGGTGTCGATGCTGCTCAGCAACTTCTGGAACAAGCTCTACGACGGCATCACCCTGCATCATTTCGACAAGGCGCGGGCGGCCGCGCCCGGCTTCGAGGTGGTGTACGTGCCCTGCCACCGCAGCCACACCGATTACCTCCTGCTGAGCTACCAGTTGCACATCTCCGGCGTGGTGGTGCCGCACATCGCGGCCGGCGTGAACCTGGATTTGCCGGTGATCGGGCCGATCCTGCGCCGCGGCGGCGCGTTCTTCCTGCGGCGCAGCTTCAAGGGCAACGCGCTGTACTCGGTGATCTTCAACGAGTACCTGGCGCAGCTGATCGACCGCGGTGTGCCCATCGAGTACTTCATCGAGGGCGGACGCTCGCGCACCGGCCGGCTGCTGACGCCGCACCTGGGCATGCTGGCCATGACCATCCGCGCCTTCATGCGCGCGCCACGCCGGCCGGTGCTGTTCCAGCCGGTGTACATCGGCTACGAAAAGCTGATGGAGGGCAAGTCCTATGCCGGCGAGCTGGGCGGCAAGCCCAAGGAGAAGGAGTCGCTGTTTGGCCTGCTGCGCGGACTGGGCGTGCTGCGCCAGCGCTATGGACACGTCACGCTGAATTTCGGCGAGCCGATCGAGCTGACGCCGATGCTGGATGCGACCGGTGCCGACTGGCGCCAGGCCGAGGACGATCCGCAAGGCAAGCCGGAATGGCTGAACACGGTGACCAGCCGGCTGGGCGAGCAGATCCAGATCAACATCAACCGCGCCGCCGACGTCAACCCGATCAACCTGCTGGCCCTGGTGCTGCTGGCCACACCCAAGCACGCCATGGCCGAGGCCGACCTGCTGGCGCAGCTGGATCTCACCAAGGCCCTGTTCGAGGAGCTGCGCTACTCCGACCGCATCACGCTCACCGCCATGAACAGCGCCGGCATCGTCCAGTACGGCGAGCACATGGGCTGGATCGAGCGGGTCCAGCATCCGCTCGGCGACGTGCTCACCGTGGGCGGCGAGCAGGCCGTGCTGCTCAGCTATTTCCGCAACAACGTGTTGCATCTGACCGCCACGGCGGCGTGGGTGGCCTGCTGCTTCCTCAACAACCGGCGCATGTCGCGCGCCTCGATCCTGCGCCTGGGCCGCATCGTCTACCCCTTCATCCAGGCCGAGCTGTTCCTGCCGTGGGACGAGGGCGGCTTTGGCCGCGAGCTGCGGGTCACGATTGACTTTTTCGTGCGCCGTGGGCTGCTCGAGTCCACCGGCGCGGGACGGGTGCTGGAGCGCAGCCCGGGCCAGGAAGACAGCGCCTTCCAGCTGCGCGTCATCGCGCGCGGCCTGATCCAGGCCTTCGAGCGCTACTACATCACCATTGCCGCCCTGGTGAAGAATGGCCCGCGGGCCATGACGGCCGCGCAGTTGGAGAAAACCTGCACGCTCACCGCGCAGCGCCTAGGGCTGCTCAACGAATTGGCCGCGCCGGAGTTCTTCGACAAGGCCTTGTTCCGCGGCTTCATCCAGAAGCTGCGCGAGCGCCGCGTGGTGTGGACCGACGACGAGGGCAAGCTGGACTACCTGCCGGCGCTGGAGCAGGTGGTGGGCGACGCGCGCATCATCCTCTCGCGCGAGGTGCGCCACTCCATCCTCAAGATCACGCCGGTGGGTGATGGCACGCCGGCGACCGAGCCAGCATCCGGGCCCGTGGCATCGGCATCGGCAGATTCAGGAGCTCACGAGGTGGGGCGGGCTTCCGCCGGCAAGGACCGGCAATAGTCGCGGTGGACGATCCCGATCGAACACCGTCAACAAGTTGCCGGAGGTTCTACTCCTGAAGTGTCTGCCTGACCGGGAAGCTTGCGCATCTAGCTGGCGTGCGGCGCCTTTTGCATGATCATGTAAGGCGCCGCCACGAATCCGCACCGCTCATATGCGTGGATTGCGCGCTCATTGGCGTGATGGACGTATAGGCGCAGGTCAAGGGCATTCGCTGCAACGGCCTCTCGGCTGAGATGGGCGAGAACTTGTTCAATGAGCCCCTTGCCGCGGTGGCCTGGAACGATATAGAGACTTTGCACCCACCAGTATTCAGCGCCGTGGAAGTCGCTCCATTCCGTGATGATCGAGGTGCTGGCTACCAGTTCACCCCCAGGGCTCTCTACCACCCAGTAGGTTGCACGGGGCGGCACCTCGAATGCTGCCTGGACACCGCGGCGCACATCTGAGGCACAAGCCGAAAGCCCCTGTGATTCCTGTGCCTCATGGACGGTAAACGCAACCAGGGATTCGATATCTCCGGGGGCGGCGAGTCGGATTTTGTAACGTGCCTTCATCACTTCCCCCTGAAGCTGCCCAAGACAACGCTGAGTAAAGTCGTCACCCCGTGATGAATAATGTCGTCATCCCCGCGGAGGCGGGGATCCAGCATTTTTATATCGTTGAAGTTGAGGGTACTGGATGACCAAGCGTTCGTCTGTTGTGAAGCGCTTCGCGCCTTCGCGGAAATGGAGAACCAAAACGACATTGTCCAGCGTTGCCTCAGATTTTCGGCTCCTGCAGCGACGCACGATAGGCCTCAATTTGAGGCCGAAGCGCCTCGAACCGGTCGATGCTGCTTTGGCGCCAAACCGCTTTGCGCTCGTAATACTCCGCATAGCTCTGCGCATTGTCAGCCAGCGTGACCCACGGTTGCTTTGATGCGGTGAAAATGTGGACATCCGGCGGGAGTGCGTCCGGATTGTCGAGAGTGCCGACCCGGACAAACCTGGTGAGATGGCCGCTCCCCGCATAGTGACTCCAAACAGCTACCTTGCAGCGGGGACACCGGGCAATCCGCTGACCGGCACCACTGTTCGACGGCGTTACGATGACCTCTGGCTCGTCGCCGAGGTTGACGACACGGTCGGCCTCGATCATGGCGTTGAGCGCGAAGGACGCGCCAGTTTCACGTTGGCACCAGCGGCAGTGGCAGCAGTGCACGATGAGCGGAGCAGTGAGCATGCGGTAACGAACCTTGCCGCAATCGCAACCGCCCTCGATTGGATATGCGCTGTACATCAAACCCTCCCCGCGAATCCGACGCCCGAAATCAGCGGCACGGGAACCACGTAGCGGGTGGTGTTCGCTGGATTGAATTGTTGGGCTTCGCAGCTTAACAGGGCAAGTGCAACACCTGCGCCGTCTACGAAGGGGAGGTGGCTCAGCGTCTGAGGCAACTGGCGCAAGGATTGCGTAGTGTCATCTGTGTCCGGCCGATCGGGTTGTGGTGGGCCAGCCTTTGGCGTGACAAATAAACCTGCCGTCAGACACGCATTGCGCACCGCCGAAATCCCCCTCGCCGGCAGTGGCCCGAAAGCCCAGGGCAAAAGCTTCATGCACTTGGGTTGACGGGGAAGTCTCCTGCGGAATTGTTGGGCCCCGATTGACATGTGCGGGCCCTTGTACCAACATTTGGTACAGGCAGAGGAGGACGCCATGGCCAGGAACACGAGTGTCAGCTTGGGTGACCACTTTGAGCAATTCATTGCGGGCCAAGTAGACAGTGGCCGGTACGGCTCTGCCAGTGAAGTTGTCCGAGCCGGGCTGCGCTTGCTTGAGACTACCGAAAGCAAGTTGGAGGTTCTACGGAACGCGCTAATTGTCGGTGAGCGGAGCGGGCGAGCCAAGTATAGCTATGAGTCGCTCGTTGCAGAGCTGGACTCTGAGCAGCAGTGAGGCGCTTTTATCTCACCAGATCGGCGCAGGCCGACCTGGGGTCGATCGCACGGTTTACCCAGAACCGATGGGGTGTGCGGCAGCGCAATGCGTACTTGAAGGAAGTGGATCAAGTCTTTCGCTCGCTGGCGAAGAACCCCCTGATGGGGAAGGCTTGCGACGATATCCGGGAAGGCTACCGGAAGCTCCCTCATGGGGTGCACGTGATCTATTACAAGCAGCCGAGTGAAGATGAGCTGCTGATTGTTCGGATCCTTCACGCGACGATTGACGTGGACTCGAATGTCGGGGTCTGACGCTTGAGCTCAGCCGCCGGCAGCCCGCGTAGCGGGATGGCGGTCGGCTGCAGTGACTTGTTAGACCTACGGTATATCAAAGATGATTTGAAGTGTCTCATCTGGATTAAAGATCCCCTCATCATTGCCGTTATGCCATGCACCAAAAAAATCGTCTACGTGTCCCTCGGTCATAAGGTGCAACAGGTTCGCCGGACGAGGATACTTGCGTGCTAGATAGCCAAGGCGATACGCATCTTCTCGGTCACCGAAGTAGTGCCCATCAATCTCAACGCTTGAAATCGCCTCTAGATAATTCGGCAAAAGCTCAAACCTCACATCACCACAATATTTTGCGAGAGATGCCTCGAACAGCTCAGAATTAAATTGAGCTACTTCTGCGAGCAGCGTGCAAAGAGAAAGAAATACGTTTCGTGCGCCCAGTTGGTCGTCCCCCTGAAGCGTCCTCGTTTTTCCGAGTCACTCAGAAGTAGAGGTTTGGGGTGATTGTGCCATCGCGAATGGAACGGGCGGAAGTCCGCCGAGCGCGCGATGGGGTCGATGGTGGTTGTAGCGGTACCGCCAGTCCTCGGTCATGCGCCGCA
>JAFKMZ010000079.1:20068-28187 GCA_017305055.1 Lysobacterales bacterium | reverse complement strand
CAGCAACGATCCGCGCATGGTGGCGCTGCTCATGCGCCAGCCCGGCTTGGAGTTGACCCGTAGCCTGCCGCGCTACGACACCTGGCATTGGGTGCAAACGGTGTCGGTCGAGGTGCTGCAGGCCGTCTTTGCCGATCCTGGAGCCGATCCGGGCTGGCCGGACGCCAATGGCAAGACGGCGCTGCATGAGGCCGCCGAGGATCCGTCGGGTCTGGCGAAACTCGATTACCTGTTGGAGCGCGGAGTGGAGCCGGACCCGAGGCAGGGTGACGGCACGACGCCGCTGTATCTGGCCGCGCTGCATGGGAATGTACCCGCGGTCGACGCCTTGCTGCGGCACCCGGTGGATCCCAACAACCGGAACACCGACAACCGCTGGACGGTCCTGATGGTCGCCGTCGCCGGGGACCACCCTGCTATCGTCGAGGAGCTGTTGCGGCAACCGGGTCTCGACGTCAACGCGCGCAGTGATGTGCAGGAGACAGCCTTGCACCTGGCGGCGCATCGTGGCTCGACCCGATGTGTCGCGGCGCTGCTGGACAGCCCCGGCGTCGAGGTCAATGCAAGGGATCGCAACGGTTGGACGCCGCTGATCAAAGCCGCGTTCGCGAACCAGGTCGAGGTGGTGCGCCAGCTCTGTGCACGGGCGGATGTGCGGGTCAACGCTGTGGACCAGGATCGGCAAACCGCACTGCATTGGGCAGTGCTTGCGGGCAATCCAGAGGTCGTTCGCATCCTGTTGCAGCGGACGGATCTCAATATCAGCCTGACCAATCGTCCGGAGCGGCAGACCGCGCTGGATTTGGCCATCGCCCTGCACGATGAGCTCAGCACGCGGCTGCTGGAGCCGATGGCAGCGGCCGCCAAGCCATGGGATGAGTTGTCGCCAGGCGACGGTTATGTCCCGCGTCGCGCGGATGAGCCGTTGCGCGATCTCCAGCGGCCCGCGATCGGCGACCCACCAAAGAAACGCCCGTAGGCGGCGCATGCTGATTGGCCGGTGGTGAACCCGTCGGCAGTTGCACGCGGCGCGGTGGCGGCCACGCGCCCGCGCCGCCATGCGGCGACGATCACCGGCGTGATCAGAATGGTCTAGGCTAGTGCGCTCCAGCCTGGTGGGCGACAGCGCGCATCGGGCACCATGAGGCGCTGTTCGTGATCACCAGCCCGGTCCACCTTGAAGGAGCATGACCATGCGCTACACCTTGTTCGATCGACGCAGGGACGAACTGCTGCTGCTTGCCCGCGTGCTGCTGGCGGCGATGTTCGTGATCTTCGGCTGGGGCAAGCTGACCGGCTTTGGCGGCACGGTCGGGCTCATGACGGCGCTGCATCTGCCTGTGCCGACGATTGCCGCGGTCGTGGTGGTCGTCATGGAATTCTTCGTCGGCGTGGCCATCGTGATCGGCTTCTACACGCGGCCGCTTGCCGTGCTGCTGGCCCTGTATACGCTGGCCACCGCGTTCATCGGCCATCATTATTGGACCATGCCGGATGCCGAGCGCGTGGCGAACATGATCAACTTCTACAAGAACCTCAGCATCGTCGGCGGCTTGCTGCTGCTGGGCGTCGCCGGACCGGGCCGGTATTCCATCGACCGCCGGTGAGCGGGAGGAAGCGCCCACCGGCCTGCATCACACCGTCTGTCTGGCCGGTTGCCGATGGGCGTTCCCGCGGTGCTGGAGCCGCCGCGGCGGCGCTGCCGTCCCGATGGAACCGCGCATGAACACCACTGGATTTCCCCGCTTGCCGGGACCTGGGTCGGCGTCCACCCTGGGTGGCTGCAGCGCGGCAGGCAGGCCATGATCTTCCGTTGGTTCGAGTCACTCATCGATGCGTTCAAGGAGCCGGTCGACGGCATGCCGCCGCAGTCGACCTGGCGCTTCTACGTGTTCTACCTGCGCCAGGTCTGGCCGGTGTTCCTGGCGGCGATGCTGGTCGGCTTCATCGTGGCGATCATCGAGGTGGCACTGTTCGGCTTCATCGGCCGCATCGTGGACCTGGCCAGGGGCGTACCGGCGGCGGACTTCTTCCGCGTGCACGGCTTGGAGTTGCTGGGCATGGCGCTGGTCGCGCTGGTGGCGCGGCCGCTGTTCAACGGCCTGCACGATCTGCTGGTCAACCAGGCCATCGTGCCCAACCTGACCAACCGCATCCGCTGGCAGAACCACCGCTACGTGATCCGCCAGAGCCTGGGCTTCTTCCAGAACGACTACGCCGGCCGCATTGCCAATCGCATCATGCAGACCGGCGCATCGCTGCGCTCGTCGGCGGTGCAGATCGTCGACGCGATCTGGTATGTCGTCATCTATACCGGCAGCGCCATCGCGCTGTTTGCGCGTGCCGACGTGTGGCTGGCGCTGCCGCTGTTAGCCTGGGTGTTCCTGTACGTCGGCCTGCTGTGGTTCTTCGTGCCCAGGCTCAAGCAGCGCTCGTGGCAGGCCTCGGCGGCGCGCTCGAAACTCATGGGCCGCATCGTCGATGGCTACAGCAACGTGCTCACGCTGAAGCTGTTCGCCCATACCCGCCGCGAGGAGGGCTACGTGGCCGAGGCCATGGCCGAGCAGACCAGCAAGCTGGCACGCATGACGCGCATCACCACGGCGATGGACGTGAGCATCATGGTGCTCAACGGCTTCCTGATCGTGGGCACCTCGGCGCTGGCGTTGTGGCTGTGGAGCGAGGACCGGGTGACGGTGGGCGCGATCGCGCTGTCCACCGGGCTGGTGGTCCGCATCAACAACATGTCCGGCTGGATCATGTGGGTGGTCAACGGCATCTTCGAGGATGTCGGCACGGTGCAGGACGGCATCACCACCATTGCCCGGCCGCGTGCGGTGCAGGATCGCGAGGGTGCCATGCCGCTGGAAGTGACCAACGGCGCCGTGCATTTCGAGCACATCCATTTCCACTACGGCAAGCGCGGCGGGGTGATCGCCGGGCTCGATCTGGCCGTGCGCGCAGGCGAGAAGATCGGCCTGGTCGGCCCGTCGGGCGCGGGCAAGTCCACCCTGGTCAACGTACTGCTGCGGCTGTACGACCTCGAGTCCGGCCGCATCCTGGTCGACGGCCAGGACATCGCCCAGGTGACGCAGGAGAGCCTGCGCTCGCAGATCGGCGTGGTGACCCAGGACACCTCGCTGCTGCACCGCTCGATCCGCGACAACATCCTGTATGGCCGTCCCGATGCCAGCGTGGAGCAGGTCGCCGAGGCGGTGCGCAAGGCGCGTGCCGACGAATTCGTCGGGACCCTGGTCGATGGCGAGGGCCGCACGGGCTACGAGGCCCTGGTTGGCGAGCGTGGCGTGAAGCTCAGCGGTGGCCAGCGCCAGCGCATCGCGATTGCCCGCGTGCTGCTCAAGGACGCGCCGATCCTGGTGCTGGACGAGGCCACCTCCGCGCTCGATTCCGAAGCCGAGGCGGCGATCCAGGACAGTCTCGACCTGCTGATGCAGGGCAAGACCGTGATCGCCATCGCGCATCGGCTATCCACCATCGCGCGCATGGACCGCCTGGTGGTGCTGGACAAGGGCTGCATCGTGGAATCCGGCACGCATGCCGAACTGATCGCGCGCGATGGCCTGTATGCGCGCCTGTGGTGGCGCCAGACCGGCGGCTTCGTGGCCGCAGAGGATGCAGCTGGCTGACGCATGCCTCCGCACCGGCCGATACCCCTGGTGGAGCGACAGCCCTTGCACCCAGCGCCTCTCCTGCGGTGACAGGGAGCGGCAAGCGGCCCGTCTCGCCTCGCCTGGCGGAGCCGGGTGTCAGTGGCGGATGGCGAGGACCCCATCGAGTGCCGGTTGTGTCGCGAAGCCGGCCTGTTGCAGGCGCCGCGCCACCTCGCGCGGCAGGTCGCGGCCGCTGGTGAGCCTGTTCGGGCTGCCGGTGTAGTGGAACAACCGTCCACCCTGGCGCAGCACCCGCGCAAGTTGCCGGTAGAACGCGAGCGAATACAGCTCGCCGGCGATGCCGAAGCGCGGCGGATCATGCAGCAGCGCGTCCACCGACGCATCGGCCAGCCGGGTGATGCCCGTCGTCACATCAGCATGGAGCAGTCGCAGTCGGCCCGCATGCTCCGCCAGCCCGGGGTCAGGCGACCACGGGTTCAGTGTGCGCAGCCACAGCACGTCGGCGTTCTTCTCGAAGGAATCGATGCGAGCCGCGCCAGCGTCCAGGCAGCAGGCGGCGAAGTAGCCGAGGCCGCCGCAGGTGTCCAGCACGGCCTTGCCGGCCGGCCCTACCAGCGCCACCTTGCGTCGCGCGTCGTCGAGTGGTGAGGTCCGGGCCGTCGGCAGCATCTTGATGCCGTCGATCTCGAACGTTGGCACGTCCCATTCGGTAGGCACCAGTTTGATCAGCGAACCGGAAAAACGTGCCGCCGGCACAAACGCCCCGCCGTCCCAGTAGTGGATGCTGCGCTCCGTGGGCAGGGGCGGGTAGGGATAGCGCACGTCGCGCCAGGTCCAGGTGTCCGCATGGAGTTGCGCGCTGCCGGTGGAACGACCCAGGTCCAACGATCCGTTCCACGCCGCGGCACCAGCAGTGTGCGCGGCAAGCAAGGAGACGGCTGTCGGGCGGGTCAGCAGCGGTCCAAAGTAGCGCGGCATGGGCAGCGGTCATTCCTCGTTGCTGCAGCGCGGACGGTGCAGCGCCTGCTGGTGTGGTCAGGATGCCGGGGGCGTCGCGCCGGAGAACTTCACCGCCTGGGCGCCGTTGATCGGCCCGGAGACGTGGGCCTGGTCGCTGATGTAGAGCGTGACCGGCCGTTCGAAGTCGAGCGGGCCGTTCACCGTGGCCCCCGGCCCGACGACGATGCGCGGCAGCTTGTCCTTGCCGAGGTGGACAGTGAGGATGCCTTTGGATTCCTCGACCTTGATGCCGCCATCGACCACGGCGTTGCCGGTGATGTCGATGTTGCCGTTGGCGGTGGTGATGCCCGCACCGATGTGGGCGCCGTCGACGGTGATGTGGCCGTTGACGTTGGTCAGCGACCCGTGGACGGTCGCGCCCGGGGCGAGCCGCAGGTCGCCGTTGACCGTCGTGGCATCGCCATTCACCGTGGCACCCCGGTCCAGGGTGACCGAACCGTTGACCGTGGTGGCCTTCTTGGCCGTGGCGCGTTCGCCGAGCTTGATACTGCCGTTCACGGTCTCGGCGTCCGCGACCTGGCTGCCGTCGGCGACGTTGATCGAGCCGTTCACGGTGCTGGCGTCGCCAGCCTTGGCATTGCTTGCGACGTTGACCGCGCCGTTGACGGTATTGGCATCGGAAACGCTGCTGCCAGAGGGGATGTTGACCGAGCCCAGGACCTTGTCGTGGCCCGAACCCATGTCGCAGGCGGCCAGCGCGAGCGGCAGGACCAGCAAGCCGGCAGCGTAGATGCAGAATCGTGCGGATCGCATGGAAGTCTCCTGCGTTGGGTGCGTAGCGCGATGATGGCGCCGGAAGCCGTGCATTGCCAAGGGCTGCCTGGCCGACGTCGTGCCAGTCCCTATCAGGTATCGAGGCGAGTCGGCTCGCCGCCGCCAGCGGTCCAGCGCGGAACGCCCTTGCGCCGCCGCATCGCCTGGGATCGTTGTGTTTTGCGGATCAGGCCGAGACAGAGTCCGCCATCGACGGGTTCTCCGTGGCGATGCGTTGCAGCACACGTTCCAGGCGCACGAACACCTCGCGCAGTTGCGCCGCCTCGGGCAGCAGGGTGATGCGGAAGTGCCGGTGGTCCGGTGCGTTGAAGCTGGTGCCCGGAGCCACCAGCACCCGTTCCTCTTCCAGCAGCCGCAACGCGAACGCCTCGTCGTCGAATCTGCCGATACGCGCATCGCTGATCCGCGGGAATGCATACAGCGCGCCCGCCGGAACGACCAGGTCGAGCCAGGGGCTGGCCGCGACACTTTCGAGCACGATGCGCCGTGCCTCATGCAGGCGTCCACCCGGGGCAGTGAGCTGGTCGATCGTCCTCGGTCCGTGCAACGCGGCGGGTATGGCCCATTGCACCGGCGCGTTCGGGCACAGGCGCAGCGCGGCCAGCAATTGCATTGCGTCGCGATAATTCCTGCTCGCGGCGACATCGCCGGACAGGCTCATCCAGCCGACGCGGTAGCCGCAGGCCAGGTAGGTCTTGCTCAGGCCGCAGAAGCTCAGGCACGGCACGTCGCCGGCAATCTCCGCCAGCGGCTGGAAGCGGACGCCGTCGTAAAGGATGTTGGCGTAGATCTCATCGCCCAGCAGCAGCAGGCGATGGCGCGCCGCGAGCGCCACCATGCGCTCGAGCAGTGGCCGGGGATACACGGCGCCGGTCGGGTTGTTGGGGTTGATCAGGACCAGGGCACGGGTTCGCGGCGTGGTGAGCGCCTCCACTTCGTCCGGGTCGGGCAAGTGCGCGTTGGCTGCCGGGCAGCGGTAGTGCACTGGTTGCCCGCCGTTGAGGATGGTGGCGGCGGTCCACAGCGGATAGTCAGGGCTGGGCACCAGCACTTCATCGCCGGGCTGCAGCAGGGCACGCAGGGCGACGTCGACCAGTTCGCTGACGCCGTTGCCGATGAAGATGCGTTCGATCGAGACATCGCGCGCACCATTGGCCCGCTGCTGCTCGGCGATCGCGTCGCGTGCGACATCGAGGCCTTGTTCATGGCCGTAGGCTTCGCTTTCACCCAAATGTCCGGCAATGGCCTCGCCCAGGTGCGGTGGCGCGGCAAAGCCGTAGCGTCCCGGGTTGCCGATGTCGAGCTTGATGAGGTGCTGGCCGGCGGCTTCCATGGCGCGGGCACGGCGCGTGAGCGCGCCGCGGATTTCATAGCGCACGCTGGCGAGGCGGGCGTTCGGGGTCAGGGCGAACAAGGGCGTTTCCTGTGTGGCACGTCGCGGTTGCGTGTGGCTGGATGGAATGGTCGCCGCGGGTATTGCCCGTGGGCGCAGTTGGTGCGTACAGCGTCGCTGGCTGGAAATCGAGGAATCGATACGCGCGCGTGCACTATAGCCAGCGGTACGGATTTTTGGCGAAGGGTACGCCATAGGCTGCTTCGGAGGCGGGGGCTGTTGGTTGGGTGCATCCGGCCAGCTCAGCTGGATTGGCGCAACGGCCCCCGGCGGCGGCAGGCAGAAGCGACTGACGGCGGGCGCGAAGTGGTGGGGCTCGAGGCGTAGGACTACAGTTTGGCCTGGAGGCATGCCTGGCCATGGGGCAGCAGCTGGCCGGGCGCCCCGGTCACGCCAACCACGTTCGCCGCGCATGGAGTTGGAAGATGAACCTGCGTCAATGGTTGTCGGGCATCGCCTGTCTGTTGGCCATCGTTGCGGCCGGTCCCGGCGCCGCCGCTACCGTGCCACTGCGGATCATGACGTTCAACGTGCGCGTGCCGGTGGACCATGGCATGAACGCCTGGGCCAACCGGCGCGCGCTGATGGTGCAGGTGATCGAGGCGGCGCATCCGGACATCCTGGGCACACAGGAATTGACCGAGGACCAGGGCGAATACCTTGCGGCGCATCTGCCGGGCTATGCCTGGTTCGGGCAAGGCCGGGACGGCGGCAGCAAGGGCGAGCACATGGGCGTGTTCTACCGCACGGACCGGCTGGAGGTGCTGGACTCGGGGGACTTCTGGCTGTCCGACACACCGGAGGTGCCGGGGAGCCGGACCTGGGGGCAGCCGTACCCGCGCATGGTCACCTGGGCCAGGTTCCGGCAGCGCGACGGCGGCGGCGAGTTCCACTACTTCAATACGCATTTTCCGTATCGGCCGGAGGATGTCCGCCCGCGCCTGCTCAGTGCCTATGAAATCCTGGGTCGCATCGGCCGGCTGCCATCGACAGCGCGGGTGATCCTGGCCGGGGATTTCAACTGCGCTCCGGACACGCCGGCGCATGCCACGCTGACCCAGTCGCTGCACGATGCCTGGGAGGCGGCGGCCACGCGCTCCGGGCCGGCGAAGACCTTCCACAATTTCACCGGTATTCCGGACCAGCGCATCGACTGGATCCTGAGCCGCGGGTTCAGGGTGCTGGGTGTGCAGACGGTGACTACGCACGACGGTGCGCACTATCCCTCTGACCACTTCCCGGTGCTGGCCGAGCTGGTCCCGGAGTGATCGGTCGCTGCGATGTCTATGGGTTGCCATGT
>JAFKMZ010000079.1:0-20044 GCA_017305055.1 Lysobacterales bacterium | reverse complement strand
GGCTCCCCCAAACACGGAATTAGCCGGTAGACTCCAGGCAGGCATGCGTGTTGCGGGCGATCCGTGGCGCGGCGCCGGGAAATCCAATCCGTGCAGTACGACCCGATCCGGTGCGACGAGAGCCGTCCCCGACGGGAGGTGCGGGCGTTCCTTCATCCATTTGGGGATACCGATGTTCAAGCAGTGTCTGATGGTGGTGGGTCTGGCAATCAGCGGTTCGCTCCTGGCCCAGGAGCCGGTGGACCTGAACATGGTCAACCAGATCCGCCAGGAATCCTTCCATCGCTCGCAGGTGATGGACACGCTCGCGCACCTCACCGACCGCATCGGCCCGCGCCTGACCAACTCGCCGCAGATGCGCGAGGCCAACGCCTGGACCCGCAGCAAATTCACCGAGTGGGGCCTGGCCAACGTCCATGACGAGGCCTACGAGGATTTCGGCCGGGGCTGGGAGTTCAGCAACGCCAGCGTGCTGATGCTGGGCACCCATCCGGTGCCGCTGCGCGCGTTGCCGCTGGCCTGGACTCCGGGCACCAACGGCCCGGTCGAGGGCGAGGTGATGGCGGTCAAGATCAAGAAGGTCGCCGACCTCGACCAGTACAAGGGCAAGCTGGCCGGCAAGATCCTGCTGCTGGACGAGGCGCGCCCGTACAAGCGCGGTGACACGCCCGATTCGCGACGCTATACCGAGGCGGGCCTCGAGGCCATGCAGACGTTCAATCTGCCCACGGCCGAAGAGAAGAAGAAGCTCGACGAGCGCATGAAGGGCTTTGGCGAGCGCATGGCGCTGACCAAGGCCATGAACGAGTTCTTTGCCGCCGAGGGCGTGGTGGCCACGCTCAACATCAGCAGCCTGGACAACGGCATTCTGCGCGTCGGTGCCGGCGGCTCGCGCCGGGCCGGCGAGTCGGTCGGCGTGCCGGCACTGGTGATGGTGGCTGAGCGCTACAACCAGCTGGCGCGCCTGGTCGCGGCCAAGCAGCCGGTGAAATTGCGCGTGGACGTGCAGGCGCGCTTCACCGATGACACCAACCAGCCTGGCTACAACACCGTGGCCGAAATTCCTGGCTCGGGACGCGACGCCAAGGAAATCGTGATGCTGGGTGCGCACATGGATTCCTGGCACGCCGGCACGGGTGCCTCGGACAATGGTGCGGGCGTGGCGGTGATGATGGAGGCCATGCGCATCCTGAAGGCGGTGGGCGCCAAGCCGCATCGCACGATCCGCATCGCCTTGTGGAGTGGTGAGGAGCAGGGCCTGATCGGTTCGCGCGCGTACGTGGCCAAGCATTTCGCCAAGTATCCGGAGCCGACCGATCCCGAGCAGAAGGCCTTGCCGGAGTTCCTGCGCAAGCCCACCGGCAAGCTGCAGACCTCGCCGGAATACGAGCGCCTGGCGGCGTACTTCAACGTGGACAACGGTTCAGGCCGCCTGCGCGGCATCTACGCCCAGGAGAACGCCGCCGTGGTGCCGATCTTCAAGGCCTGGCTGGAACCGTTCCACGACGTGGGCGCCACCACCGTGGTGTTGCGCAACACCGGCAGCACCGACCACATCTCCTTCGACGCCGTTGGCCTGCCAGGCTTCCAGTTCATCCAGGATCCGCTGGACTATTCCAGCAACGTGCACCATACCGACCTGGATACGCTGGACCACGCCGAGCCCGAGGATCTGAAGCAGGCAGCGGCAATCGTGGCCTCGTTCGTCTACGACGCGGCCATGCGTGAGGAAATGCTGCCGCGCAAGCCGCTGCTGGAGCCGTAGGAGCCCATCCGCGGACGATGCGTTTCGGTGGTCGTTGCCGGTATCTGCTGGAACCCGCCTGTGAACGAGGGGAATCCCTTGTGGACGGGCGATGCTTTCCTCGCATTGATCCGGGGGCATCGCGGCGGCTCGCGTGTCGCGGCGGCTTCAGTGCCGCCGGTACCAGGAGGCGACGCTGGTCGCCGTGGCTTCCTCCAGGTGGTCGCGCACCATGGTCGCCAGGGCGGGATGGGCGATGCTCAGGATTTCGAATACACCGGCGGCGTGCAGCGGGACTGCCAGCTTCAGGACTTCGGTTTCCAATTGCCGGCGGTTCTGCTCGTCAGTGGCGTCGAGCAGCTCCCGTGCGCAGGTCACGAACTGGGCCAGATCGGCATGGCGCGGCGGGATGGGGGCTTCCATGCCGGGGCCGGTCGATGAGCCGCGTTGCCACGATGACTTGATGGGCATGAGCCCTCCTCGATGGTGCGGGTGGTGGGCCACCGCGTCGGTGGCGACATGGTGGCGATGGATATGACGACCGCGGGGCGGCGCCGGAGTTCGTTGCCGGCTTTTACGGCCCAGGCCGCTACAGGACCATCGAGCCGATGGTGGAGATGCAGATCACCAGGCAGGCGCAGAACAGGCTGTTCAACATGACGGTTTCGAATTTCATGGCGGTACTCCCAAGCAAGGTGTGGTGAGGTGTTCACGGGAGATATGGCAAGGCTTGTGCCAACCGGCGCCATAGTCGTCAAAGCCCGTCGCCAAGCCGTTTGTGTGTTGGCGTGCCACCGTCTCCCGGTGTCCGCGGACACCGCGTCGCCGAGGGCGGACAGTGGGGGGCGGACACCGGCGCCGTGGACCACAGGCCCGGCCCATCGGTGCGGGCAGAGTCGCGTTGCCGGGCGGAAGCACGCTGACGTGGCACGGGCTGGCGTGGCGCGGGCGTGATTCAGGGCGGGTTGTCCGCGCCCCTGCCATGGTGCGCACGCGTTGGCCGCCGGCGTGTTGCCCGGATTGGCAAAAGACGCGTTACGATCACCAGCATGCGAGTCCGGTCCGATCGGGCTGTCGCATGGCAAGTTCCGTCCATTGCCCTTTTCACGCTCCCGCACCCGTCGCCGCCCGTCGTGGTGACGGAGCGCTGGAGCCGGTCGTCCGTCCGCACCATGCTGTCAATCATCCGCGCCGTTTCCCCGCTGCTGGCGAGCACCGTCTTCCTGCTCATGGGTGTGGCCCTGCTGCACTCGCAGGTGGCCTTGCACGGGCATGCGCTCGGCTATTCGGTGGCCATGATCGGCGTGCTGACCTCCGCCTACTACACCGGCTTCCTGGCCGGCACCTATGCCGTGCCGCGGCTCACCCACCGCATCGGCCACATCCGCAGTTTTGCGTTCTGCATCGTGTTGGTGACCTTCAGCGCGCTGGTGCAGGCGATCACCTCGACCTACGTGGTGTGGCTTCTGATGCGCGTCCTGCAGGGCCTGGTGCTGGTTGGCCTGTACGCGATCATCGAGAGCTGGCTCAATGCCACCGCAGATCGCCGCTACCGCAGCTCCGTGTTTGCGGTGTACATGATGCTCAACCTCGGGGCGGCCGCGGTGGCCCAGCAATTCCTGCGCCTGCCAGGCGAGCCGTTCGTGCTGTTCTGTGTGGTGGCCATGCTGTTTTGCCTGGCCGGCCTGCCGGTGATTGCCACCCGCGAGCCACAGCCGAGCATGGAGGCTCTGCCCAAGGTGCAGCTGCGGCGACTGTACCGGCTGGCGCCCACAGCCCTGGTGACTTCGGTCATTTCCGGCCTGGCCCTCGGCGCGCTCTGGGGCCTGCTGCCCATCTATGCCCAGGCGCGCGGCATGGAGCCCGGCGAGATTGGCACCTACGTGGCCGCGGCGATCGTCGGCGGCGTGGTGATGCAGTGGCCGTTGGGCCGGTTTTCCGACCGCGTCGACCGGCGCCTGGCCATTGCGCTGATCAGCGGTTGCGCCGCGCTGGTCGCCCTGGCCAACGTGATGCTTCCCGCCGACAACCGCGTGCTGGCGATCGTGATGGTGTTTGCGTTTGGCGGGGTGGCCTTCGCGCTGTACCCGATGGCCGTCGCCCACCTGATCGACTACGTCGATCGCGACGAGCTCTTGTCGGCCTCGAGCACCGTGCTGCTGGTCAATGGCATCGGCTCTGCCGTGGGTCCGCTGGTCGCCGGCGCGCTGATGAGCTGGTGGCAGCCGTGGTCGCTGTTTGCCTGGTTTGCGGTGTTGAATGCGTTGCTCGCGGTCTATGCGCTGAACCGCTTCGCCCGCCGCAAGCGCGAGGTCACCGACGACGACAACTTCGCGCCCCTGGTACAGACCGCGCTGAATGCCTTGCGGCAAAAAGCGGTCGACAAGCATCTCCCGTGAAAATGAGGGGCGCCGGCTGTCGGCACCGGACTGCCAGGCCATGACCCCGCCAGTCGCCAGCATGAAGCGCGACCCGCGCCGGAGCACCGTCCACCTGCGTCCCGGCCCATGGTCGACGGTGTGGGCCGCGCTGGTGGCGCGGTTCCCGCGCGTGGGTGCCACGGCATGGCTGGAACGCATCGGGCGCGGCCGTGTGCTGGACGGCGATGGCATCCCGGTCACGCTGCAGACGCCCTGCCGGCCAGGCATGCGCATCAGCTATTTCCGCGAGGTGCCGGACGAGCAGGCGATTCCCGGCGCGGTGGCGGTGCTGTACCACGATGAGCACCTGCTGGTGGCGGACAAGCCGCCGTTCCTCCCGGTGATGCCGAGCGGCAGGTACCTGGAGCAGACGCTGCTGCACCGTCTGCTGCGGCAGACCGGGATCGCCGGCCTGGTGCCGCTGCACCGCATCGACCGCCTGACCGCCGGGCTGGTGCTGTTTTCGGTGAACCCGCGCACACGCGCGGCCTACCAGGCCCTGTTTCGCGAGCGCCGCATCGGCAAGCGCTACCTGGCCCTCGCACCAGCCTTGCCCGCGCTGACGTTTCCGCGGGTGCACCGTTCGTGCCTGGTACGTGGCGAGCCCTTTTTCCGCATGGTGGAGGCCGCCGGCGAGCCAAACAGCGAGACCCGCATCGAGGTGCTGGAACGTGGACCCGACGACTGGCGCTACGCGCTGTACCCGGTCACCGGGCGCAAGCACCAGCTGCGTGTGCACATGGCCGCGCTCGGTGCCCCCATTCGCCACGATCCCTGGTATCCGCAACTGGACGCGCCGCGGGCGGATGACCACGCCAATCCGCTTCGGCTGCTTGCCCAGTGCCTGGAATTCGTCGATCCGGTGAGCGGCAGGCCGTGCCGGTTCGAGAGCCAGCGGGCGGTGTAGCACCGCCGATTCCCCGGGGAGCCGGGTCGCGGGCGATGCCTTTCGGTCACATGGGCGACACAAGCATCGCCCGCCAGCGGGTTCCCACAAGTGATGTGTCGTGACCGCAGCCGGTGCGCGCGCCGGGGGCTGACGCGCTATTGTTTGACCATCCAGACGCAACCGGGGGGGTCCGCGTGATCGCACAACAGCCGTCCAGCGTGGAACCGCGCACGGAATTGACCGTACGCGGCCTGATCATCGGCATTCTCATCACCCTGGTGTTTACCGCGGCCAACGTCTTCTTCGGGCTGAAGGCCGGGCTGACCTTCGCCACCTCGATTCCGGCGGCGGTGATCTCCATGGCCATCCTGCGCAAGATGCGCGATTCGACAATGCAGGAAAACAACATCGTGCAGACCGTGGCCTCGGCGGCCGGCACGCTGTCGGCCATCATCTTCGTCCTGCCGGGCCTGATCATGGTCGGATGGTGGAGTGGCTTTCCGTTCTGGGTCACGTTTGGCATCTGCGCCACCGGCGGCATCCTCGGGGTGATGTACACCATCCCGTTGCGCCGGGCCCTGGTCACCGATTCGGACCTGCCGTATCCCGAGGGCGTGGCCTGCGCCGAGGTATTGAAGGTGGGCGACAGCCATCAGGCCGATGCGGATGCGGCGGAGGGCGGTCGCGCCGGCCTGCTCGCCGTGGTGGGTGGCACCGTGGTGTCGGCGGTATTCGCGGTCGTGGTGGCCACCAAGCTGTTTGCCGCCAGTGTCACGCAGTATTTCCACGTCGGCGACCGCGGCGCGGCCACCGGCTTCGACTTCAGCCTGTCGTTCGCGCTGTTCGCGGTCGGCCACCTGGTCGGGTTGTGGGTCGGCATGGCCATGCTGCTCGGGGCGGTGATTGCCTGGGGCTGGGCGGCGCCGCACTACACCATGCTGGCGGCAGCGGCCGGCACGGCGGCCGAGGTCGCGCAGGCGGCCTGGAGCACCAAGGTGCGCTTCATTGGCGCGGGCACCATCGGCGTGGCCGCGATCTGGACCCTGGGCACCCTGGTCAAGCCCGTGGTCAGCGGTCTGGCCGCGGCCATGGCTTCGTCGCGGGCGCGCAAGTCCGGGCAGGGTGCATCCCTGCCGCGCACCGAGCTGGACATGCCGATGGGCATCGTCAGCCTGATCAGCCTGCTGTGCCTGTTCCCGATCGGCTGGCTGCTCGGCAGCTTCAGCGTGCAGACCGGGCTGGGCGAGCACCTGTGGCTGCTGGTGGGTGGTGGCCTGGTCTTCGTGGTGGTCCTGGGTTTTCTGGTCTCGGCGGTATGCGGCTATATGGCTGGCCTGATCGGCTCGTCCAACAGCCCGCTGTCGGGCGTGGGCATCCTGGTGGTGATCATCGCCTCCCTGCTGCTGATTGGCGGCATCGAAACCCAAGCCTCGGCGGATGCCGGCAAGGGGCTGGTGGCGTTTGCCCTGTTCATCACCTCGGTGGTCTTCGCCGTGGCCGCCATCGCCAACAACAACCTGCAGGATCTCAAGACCGGCCAGCTGGTGGACGCCACGCCGTGGAAGCAGCAGGCGGCCCTGGTGGTGGGCGTCATCGTTGGTGCGGCGGTGATCCCGCCGGTGCTGGACCTGCTGAACGAGGCCTACGGCTTCCTCGGCACGCCCGGTGTCGATCCGGCGCGCGCCCTGCCGGCACCGCAGGCGGGCCTGATCTCCGCGCTGGCGCAAGGCGTCCTGCAGGGCAACATCGACTGGAGCCTGATCTTCATCGGCGGTGCGATCGGCGTCGGCCTGATCGTGCTCGACCAGATCCTGCGGCGCACGGCGAAGACCGCACGCCTGCCGCCGCTGGCCGTCGGCCTGGGCATCTACCTGCCGACCTCGACCACCTTGATGATCGTGGTGGGAGCGGTGGTCGGCTGGTATTACGACCGGCGCGCCGACCGGACGGCCAGACCCGAGGCGGTGAAGCAGCTCGGCGTGCTGCTGGCCTCCGGCATGATCGTGGGCGAGAGCATCCTCGGCGTGGTGCTTGCCGCCATCGTGGTGTTCTCTGGCGAGGCGGCGCCCTTGGCCGTCGTCGGCGCAGGCTTCCACAACGCCTCGATCTGGATTGGCGGCCTGGTGTTCATCGCGGTCAATGTGGCCCTGTACCGCTGGGTGGCACGCCTGGGGCAGCCAACCGCAGCCGCCTGACTGGCCCCGCGCCTCCCCGAGCTTGCGGACGCCGTTCTTGTCGTTTGGTGGATGCCATGATCCTGGAGGACCTGGCGCGCAAGCCGAAACAGAAGCATCGCCCGCCCCCAAGGGGCTACCTTCGGTCACGAGCGGGCTCGCCTTATGGCGGGTTCGCGAGCATTCCGCATGGGGCTCGCTCCACGCGGAGTCAGCCGTAGGGGCTGCGCAGCCCCTACACTAGCCGCGTTTTTCGCACTGGGCCGACCGTGGAACTGCAGCAAGCCGAAAGCGAGGGCGATGCCCCGGTGGTAAAGACACCCGGGCCGGGCGCGTTGCTCCTGCGCCGGGTCGCCGCGCCGTTGCTGTCGGTCGGCATGCTGTGCCTGGCGTTGTGGGCGTTGCACCTGTTCACGCGCGATGTGAACTACCACCAGATTCGCGAGTACGTGCAGGGCCTGCCGCGCGGGCGCTTCGTGCTGGCGGCGCTGCTCACGGCGCTGGGCTACGCGGTGATGACACTGTACGACCATTACGCTCTGATCTCGATCGGGCGCAAACTGCCGTGGCGGCGCGTCGGCCTGATCTCGTTCATCAGCTACGCGTTCAGCAACGCGGTGGGCATGGCCCTGCTGGTGTCCGGATCGATCCGTTACCGCTTCTATATCCAGAACGGCCTGTCCACCGGCGAGATCGCGCGCGTCGTGCTGTATTGCACGCTGAGCTTCTGGCTTGGCCTGCTGGCGCTCACCGGCGTCACCCTGCTGCTGGTGCCCCTACCGCCGGACCTTCCCCTGGCTACGGCGCGCCTGCCGCTCGGGATCGGGCTGACCCTGGTGCCGCTCGGCTGGCTGGCGGCCGCGGCCTGGGTGCGCCAGCCGTTGCAGCTGTGGCGCTGGCGCGTCCGTTTCCCGACCCTGGCCACCGGCGCGCGCCAGATCCTGGTGGGCGCGCTGGACTGGTGGCTGGCTGCGGCCGTGCTCTACGTGCTCATGCCGGATTCCCTCGACAATGGCTTCGGGCATTTCCTGGCGATCTTCGTCGTCGCCCAGATCGCCGGCCTGATCAGCCACGTGCCGGGCGGCCTCGGCGTATTCGAGGCGGTCATGCTGGCCGGTTTCGGCGCCACCGGGCATCACGCGCTGGCGGCGCCGGTGCTCGGCGCGCTCGCCGCATTCCGGGTGATCTACTACCTGCTGCCGCTGTGCGCGGCGGCAGTACTGGTGCTGCAGCGCGAGGCGCGCAGCCTGCACCGGAAGTCACTGTGGGCGCCCTGGTTCACGGCGCTGCTGCCGTCGTTCTTCGCCGGCCTGACCCTGGTCTCCGGCGCGGTCCTGCTGTTTTCCGGCGCCACGCGCGCGCTGCCCGAGCGCATGGACATCCTGCGCGAGGTGCTGCCGCTGTCGGTACTCGAAGTGTCGCATCTGCTGGCCAGCGTCATCGGCATGCTGCTGCTGATCCTCGCCCGTGGCCTGCAGCGGCGCCTGGATGCGGCCTATGTGCTGACCCTGGGGCTGCTGATTGCCGGCGCGGCTTTCTCCCTGCTGAAGGGCATCGATTACGAGGAGGCCACGCTGCTGGTGCTGCTGGCCATGGCCCTGGCGCCGGCGCGCAGCCTGTTCTACCGGCGCGCCTCGCTGTTCAATACGAGATTTTCCATTGGCTGGATCGTGGCCATCGTCGCCGTGCTGGTCTGCGCCACCTGGCTGGTGATGTTCAGCTACAAGCACGTGGATTACAGCGCGGACCTGTGGTGGGAATTCAGCTTCCATCAGGGCGGTGCGCCACGGGCCTTGCGCGCGCTGGTGGCCGCCGCCGCCGCGGGCCTGTTGTTTGCGCTGGCCAGCCTGATCCGCCAGGTCCAGCCGCTGCAGGTTGCACCAAGCGAAGAGCAGCTTGGGGCCGCCTTGCCCTTGATCCGGAGGTCGCCGGACACGCAGGCCTACCTGGCGCTCATGGGCGACAAGACCCTGCTCTTCGATCCGACGCATGCCGCCTTCGTGATGTATGACATCGCGGGCCGCAGTTGGGTGGCGATGGGCGACCCGGTGGGCACGGACGACGCGGCGCGCAGCGAGCTGGTGTGGACCTTCCTGGAGCAATGCGAACGCGCAGGCGGCTGGCCGGTGTTCTACCAGGTCAGCCAGGCCGACCTCGACCTGTACCTGGAGGTGGGCCTGAGCCTGCTGAAGATCGGCGAGCAGGCACGCGTGCGCCTGGCGCAGTGGAACCTCGACGGCAAGTCGCGCAAGGTGCTGCGCAACACGGTGAACAAGCTCACCCGCGACGGTCTGCGCCTGGAGATCGTCCCGGCTGCGGGCGTCGCGCCGCTGCTGCCGCAGCTGAAGGTCATCTCCGACGCCTGGCTGCAGGACAAGCGCGTGCGCGAGAAGCGCTTCTCGCTGGGCGCCTTCGATCCGGCCTATCTCGTGCGCACACCGATGGCGGTGGTCTGGCAGGGCGATCGGCCGATCGCCTTCGCCAACCTGTTCCTCGGCGAGACCAGGTACGAGGCGTCGGTGGACCTGATGCGTCATCTGCCGGACGGCCCCGCCGGCATCATGGATTTCCTCTTCGTCGAACTGATGCAGTGGGCACGGGCAGAAGGCTACGAGTGGTTCAACCTCGGCATGGCGCCGCTGGCCGGCCTGCACAACCGCCGCCAGGCGCCGCTGTGGAACAAGTTTGGCGCCATGGTGTTCGGCCGTGGCGGGCACTTCTACAATTTCCGCGGCCTGAAGCAGTACAAGGACAAGTTCGATCCGGAATGGGAGCCGCGCTACATGGCCGTGCCGGGCGGCATCGCGCTGCCGATGATCCTGGCCAACGTGGCCAGCCTGATTGGCGGCGGCCTGTCGGGCGTGGTGCGCCGATGAGACGCAGGAGCAAGCTCATGCTGGCAGGGTTTGGTGTGGTCGTGCTTGGCCTGGCGGCGATCTGGAATCCCTTCGTGCGCATCAGCCTGGAACGCGCCACGGTCGTCGTGCCGCCGGCGGCGCAGGTGGTGCCGGTGCCTGGCCACGACGATGTGCTGGCGGTGGTCTATTCCGGTGACGGCGGCTGGGCGGATCTGGACCGGCAACTGGGCGGTGCGTTTGCGGCGCATGGTTTGCCGGTGCTGGGCATCAACGCGTTCAAGTATTACTGGCGCCTGCGCAGCGGCGAGGAATCCGCCGCGCAGCTGGATGCGCTGCTGACGGAGAACCTGGCGCGCTGGCACAAGCAGCGCATCTGGCTGGTGGGTTACTCCTTCGGTGCCGACGTGCTGCCTTCCATCATCGACCGCCTGGGCCCGGAGAACCGCGGACGCATCGCCCAGCTCGTGCTGCTCTCGCCCAGCCGAGACTACAGTTACGAGATCAAGTTCGAGGGCTACATGATCGCGCGCGGCCGCTTCCTCGCGTTCGCCAAGCGCCTGCTGGAGAAGTTCAGCAAGGTGCCGGACTACCCGGCGCTGCCCCCCGTGCAGGCGCTGCGGGACCAGTTCCCCGTCGTGTGCTACTACGGCAAGGACGATGCCGACGACAGCCTGTGCACGATGCCGGACCTGCCGTCCTGGGTGGAGGTGCACGCCAAGAACGGCGACCACCACTTCGACGGCGGCTACGTCCCGCTGGCGGCACAGATGCTGGCCGAGTTGCCGTCGCGCGCCGGACCGGTGCCCGTTCCGGCCACGCATCCTGGCCCCACGAGTCCGCCTGCGGCATCTTCCGCGCCGGGCGCGGCGCCAGCCGTCGCGACCACCGTCGTGCATGGCCGGCCATGAGGGCAGGCGAGGGAAGACCGTGATGGCGGCAGGTTTTGCCGACGCCGCGCCCGAGGCGGTACTTGACGCGTTGTTCCTGCCCTTTGCGCTGGGCGCGCTGCAACTGCCTGCCGATGGCCGGGTGCTGTTTCTTGGCGCGCGGGCAAGTTCTCGTGCGCGTGGGCTGGCGCAGCCGGGATGGCTGTGCGAACAAGGCTTTGCGCCGTTTGCCGCCGAGCTTGGCCGCTGCGGCCTGCACGTGGGCGAGCCGGCCGCGGACGAGACCTTTCCACTGATCCTGCTGCTGCCGCGGCGCCAGCGCGAGGAGACGCGCGCGCTGCTTGCGCGCGCGCTGACGCATCTCGCGCCGGGCGGCACGCTCCTCGCGTGCGTCGCCAACAACGCCGGCGCGAAGTCGGTTCAGGCCGATCTGGCGCGCCTTGCCGGCCCGACGCAACACATGTCCAAGCACAAGTGCCGGGCGTTCTGGGTCGCGCCGGCGCCGGCAGCGGTTGACCACGCCTTGCGCGACGCATGGCTCGCACTCGACACGCCGCGCATCACCGCCGCCGGCTACTGGAGCCGGCCGGGGCTGTTTGCCTGGGACCGCATCGACCGCGGCTCGGCCCTGCTGGCCGAAGCGCTGCCGGCCGATCTGTCCGGCCGTGTGGCGGACCTGGGCGCTGGCTGCGGCTACCTCGGCGCGCAGGTGCTGGCGCGCTGCCCGCAGGTCGAGGTGCTGCACCTGTACGAGGCCGAACGGCGTGCGCTGGAGCCGGCACGGCAAAACCTGCAGCAGGCACAGGCACGCGCTTGCGGGCAGGCCGTGCAGTGCGACGTGCTCTGGCACGACGTGACGCTTGGCCTGCCTGAGCGCTACGACGCCATCGTCAGCAATCCACCGTTCCACCAGGGCCGCGCCGACCTGCCGCAGCTCGGCCAGGCGTTCATCGCCAGTGCCGCCGATGCGCTGTACGCCAATGGCCCCCTGCTGCTGGTGGCGAACCGGCATCTGCCCTACGAGTCGCTGCTGCGTGCACGCTTCGGCGAGGTCCGTGCGCTGGACGAGCGCGACGGCTACAAGGTCATCATGGCGCAAGGCGTCAGGCCGTGAGGCTGGTGCGCCTGATCGCCAACCTCGGCTACGGCAGCCGCAAGGAAGTGGCGCAGATGTTCCGCGCCGGCCGTGTGACCGACACGGACGGCGAGGTGCTGTACGCCGACGACCAGGTGGAGGCGTCGTCGATCCGTGTCGATGGCGCGCCGCTCGACCCGGGCAGCGGGCTGGTCCTCATGTTGCACAAGCCGGTGGGCTATACCTGCTCGCACCGCGATCCAGGCCAGCTGGTCTATGACTTGCTGCCGCCACGCTTTGCCCGGCGCCGGCCGCCCTTGTCCAGCATTGGCCGGCTCGACCGCGATACCAGCGGCTTGCTGCTGCTCACCGATGATGGCGCCTTGCTGCACCGGCTCATTGCTCCCGTCTCGTGCGTAAGCAAGGTGTATGTCGCCACCCTGGCGCAGGACCTGCGCGGCGACGAGGCGGACCTGTTCGCCAGCGGCCGCCTGCTGCTGGAAGGGGAGGCGAAGCCCCTGGCGCCGGCCATGCTCGAGGCCTGCGGACCGCGCCGCGTGCGGATCACCGTCACCGAGGGCCGCTATCACCAGGTGCGACGGATGTTCGCCGCCGTGGGCAACCATGTGCAGGCCTTGCACCGGGAGGCGGTCGCCGGCCTGTCGCTCGGTACGCTCCCGCCCGGGGCCTGGCG
This sequence comes from Lysobacterales bacterium, assembly GCA_017305055.1. Lineage (GTDB taxonomy): Bacteria > Pseudomonadota > Gammaproteobacteria > Xanthomonadales > Rhodanobacteraceae > Rhodanobacter. The sequence goes on along the minus strand of JAFKMZ010000079.1, from coordinate 7,303 downwards.
CGAACTCGAGGGTGGGGAACGGGCGCTGCTGGGCGGAAATCACCAGCCGGGAGTGACGCAGGCGAAGACGCCGGGATGAGGCGGGTGGCCTGCGTCTGTGCAGCGCAGGTACGGAACCGTTTATCCTGACCAGGCCTGCCGGCGGTCCGCCGGGGCTGGCGTGGAGGGACGACCATGGACAAGAACACGGCTGCAGCAACGCTGGTCCACACGCAATCGTTCGTTCGGGCATCCGCCAATGCCCTGCTGGCCTGCGGCCGTGGTCAAGCCGCCTGTCCGCCGTGGCTGGCGCGATGAGGCTGCGGCGTCGCTGTGCCCGTCGCTGCTGGATCGCGCTCGTCGTACTGCTGCCGGTGGTCGGCTTCCTGGTGCTGGTCGGCTGCGCGCGGTTGCCGTCGCTCGAGGGGCGCACGGCCAGCGTTGCCCTTGATGCCGGACAGGCCATGACCACGCGGTTGGGTATGGCGACGGCGCCGCTGGCCGCGGCGCATCCCGGCATGAGCGGCGTGTTGCCCCTGCGCGACCCGCAGGCGGCGTTCGCGTCCCGCATGCTGCTCGCGAGGCAGGCCGAGCGCACCATCGATGCGCAGTACTACATCTGGCAGAACGACCTCACCGGCACGCTGCTGCTCGCCGAGCTGGAGCGCGCCGCGCGCCGCGGCGTACGGGTACGCCTGCTGCTGGACGACAACGGCATCCACGGCCTCGACGACACGCTCGCCGCACTTGCCGGGCAGCCCAATTTCCAGGTGCGGCTGTTCAATCCTTTTGCGTTCAGGCACCCGAAGTGGGCCAACTACATCACGGCGTTTTCACGCCTCAACCATCGCATGCACAACAAGTCGTTCACGGTGGACAACGAGGCGACCATCATCGGTGGGCGCAATGTCGGCGACAACTATTTCGGGGCGACCAACGGCATCGCCTTTGCCGATCTCGACGTGCTGGCTGTCGGCCCCGTGGTGCCGGAGGTATCACGCGAGTTTGACCAGTATTGGGCCAGCGGTTCGTCCTATCCGGTCGGGCGCATCGTGGGCGCGCCGGCGCCCGGTACCTTGGCGAAGCTCCAGGAGCGCGCCGGGCAGATCGGACACGATCCGGCAGCCCGGGCCTATCAGCAGGCGGTGGAGCAGAACGATGCCGTGCAGTCGCTGCTCGATCGTACGGCGGCGTTGACCTGGGCACCGACGCGCATGATCAGCGACAGCCCGGACAAGGCGCTCGGCGTGCAGCACGAGGGTCAACAGCTGATCGATGGCTTGCTGCCGGTATTCGCCGAAACCCGGTCCGCGCTGCAACTGGTTTCGCCCTACCTGGTGCTTGGCACGAAGGGGACCCAGGAGTTCGCCGACATGGCCAGGCGCGGCGTGGACGTGCGCATCCTGACCAATTCCCTGGCGGCCACCGACGTCGCCGCGGTGCATGCCGGCTACGCCAAACGACGCAAGCAACTGCTGGCGGCCGGGGTCAAGCTGTATGAGTTGCGCGCCACGGGTGAGCGTACGCATGACCGCGACCTTGCCGGGCCATTCGGCAGCTCCGGTTCCAGCCTGCATGCAAAGACCTTTGCGGTCGATGACCGTACCCTGTTCATCGGTTCGTTCAACTTCGACCCGCGGTCGGTCAACCTCAACACGGAAATGGGCTTCCTGATCGACAGCCCGGCCCTTGCGCAGGACCTGCACCGGATGTTCGAACAACAAGTGCCGGCCCAGGCCTATCAGGTGATCCTGGACGCCGACGGCAAGCTCCAATGGCTGCGGCGGGACGGCAACGGCATCGAGCGCTACGCTACCGAACCCGACAGCTCGTGGCTGCGCCGCGTGGCCGTACGCCTGCTCGCGCTGCTGCCGATCGACTGGCTGCTCTAGGCGCGTGGGCGCTGCCTGACCTGCCGCCGCGGGCCTTGCATGCGGCGGGGTGCGCCAAGATATCCATGGGCATGCTCGACCTGCGCTTCGACAATGCGTTCGTGCGTGGCTTGCCCGGTGATCCCGGGCATGGCACGCGGCCGCGCCAGGTGACTGGCGCGCTCTATTCGCTGCTCGACCCGGTGCCGGTCAGCGCGCCGGCCATGCTGGCCTACTCGGTGGACGCCGCAGACCTACTGGATCTGGCCGGTGCCGACCTGGCCGCGCCGGAAGCCGCGCAGGTGTTTGGCGGGAATGCATTGCTGCCCGGCATGCAGCCTTATGCCGCCAACTATGGTGGCCATCAGTTTGGCGGCTGGGCGGGTCAGCTCGGCGATGGCCGTGCGCTGACCCTGGGTGAGGTGATCAATCGCGCGGGCGAACGCTGGGAGCTGCAGCTCAAGGGCTCGGGGCCGACACCGTACTCGCGCGGCGCGGACGGCCGCGCGGTGCTGCGCTCATCGATCCGCGAGTTCCTGTGCAGCGAGGCCATGCACCACCTGGGCGTGCCGACCACGCGCGCGCTGTGCCTGGTCGGCACCGGCGAGCAGGTCGAGCGCGACATGTTCTACGACGGCCATCCGGCATCCGAGCCGGGCGCCATCGTGTGCCGGCTCGCGCCCTCGTTCATCCGCTTCGGCAGCTTCGAATTGCCGGCCTCGCGCGGCGACGTGGCCCTGCTGCGCCAGCTGGCTGATTTCACCATACGCCGCGACTTCCCGGAGCTGGGCGGCAGCGGCGAGGCGCGCTACGCCGAGTGGTTTGCGCAGGTGTGCGAGCGCACCGCGCGCATGGTGGCGCAGTGGATGCGGGTGGGTTTCGTGCACGGGGTGATGAACACCGACAACATGTCCATCCTCGGCCTGACCATGGACTACGGTCCGTACGGCTGGGTCGACGACTACGACCCCGGCTGGACCCCGAACACCACCGATGCCCGGCACCGGCGCTACTGCTTCGGCCGGCAGCATGACGTCGCCTGGTGGAACCTGGGCTGCCTGGCCGGCGCCCTGTCTCCGCTGCTTGCCTCCACGGCCCCGCTGGAGGCCGGCCTGAACCGCTATGTCGAAGCCTACGCGGCTGCCGAGCGTGGGCATGTCGCGGCCAAGCTGGGCCTGGCCGCGTGCTGAGACGAAGACCTGGACTTGATGCAGGACTTGCAGGCGCTCATGCATTCCGCCGAGATCGACATGGCCCTGTGGTTCCGCGCGCTGGCGGAGGTGGATCCCCAGGCGCCGTCACTGGCGCCGCTGGAGGATGCGTTCTACGACGCGGTCAAGCGCCGCAGTGCCGAGCCGGCGCTCACGGACTGGCTCGCCCGCTATGCCGCGCGGCTCGCGACCGATCCGCAATCGGGTGCGCAGCGCCATGCGCGGATGAACGCGGCCAACCCGCGCTACGTGCTGCGCAACTACCTGGCCCAGCAGGCCATCGACCGCGCCACCGCAGGCGACCTGGGCGGCGTGCACGAGCTGCTGGAGGTGCTGCGCCATCCCTACGACGACCAGCCGGGCCGCGAGGCCCTGGCGCAAAAGCGCCCGGACTGGGCCCGGCACCGGGCCGGCTGCTCCATGCTGTCCTGCAGCTCCTGAGCCTGCACGGGGCGCGCGGGGCGTCAACCGGGAGCTGCGCGCGTCGAAGTGGTGCCCTCGAGACGATTCGAACGTCCGACCTGTCCCTTAGGAGGGGACCGCTCTATCCAACTGAGCTACGAGGGCCAGCCCATATGATAAGGGGGACGTGGCAAATTAGAACGGCGACAAGCCGATGCCGCAGCCGAGGTGCGCAAGCCTCGCCTGCGAACGGGTTCTTCCAGCGAATCCGGGAAGCCCGCAGCGACTTCCCGCCACACCTGTCTCGAGGGGTGAAGGCAGCAGGGTAGTGCCGCCAACCAGTCGCTCGTGGAGGGGGAAGGTGGGTGCGAGCTGCTAGAATGGCGGCAGTGGATTTTTGTTCATCCCGCCATGGGCGCGGGTCAGTTCCAGGAGTCGATATGTCCAATGCAGTTCTTTCCGAGGTCGGGTCGGGCGGCCAGCCGGCGCCCGCGACCGGTGCACACCATGCCATCCTTGCCGCGCTTGGCCTGAAGGCCGAAGAGTCGGGTACCTACCTCGGCCAGGGCGAGTGGTCCAAGACCACCGACGCCGGCGTGCTGCGGCCGGTCAACCCGGCGACCGGCGAGGTGATTGCAACGGTCCATGCCTCCAGCGCGGCGGACTACGCCAAGCTGGTCGAGCGCGCGCAGGCGGCGTTTGCGCTGTGGCGCGCCACGCCGGCGCCGCGCCGCGGCGAGGCCGTGCGCCTGTGCGCCGAGGCGCTGCGCCAGCACAAGGACGCGCTGGGTTCGCTGGTGGCGCTGGAGATGGGCAAGATCAAGCCCGAAGGCGATGGCGAAGTGCAGGAGATGATCGACATCGCCGACCTCGCCGTTGGCCAGAGCCGCATGCTCTATGGCTACACCATGCACTCGGAACGGCCGGGGCACCGCATGTACGACCAGTACCACCCGCTCGGCCTGGTCGGCATCATCAGCGCGTTCAACTTCCCGGTCGCGGTGTGGGCCTGGAACGCCATGCTGGCAGCGGTGTGCGGCGACATCACGATCTGGAAGCCGTCGCCGAAGACGCCGCTGTCGGCGATCGCGGCCATGCGCATCTGCAACCAGGCACTCGAGGGGCATGGTTTCCCGGACCTGTTCTTCCTGTTCAACGATGCCGGCGACGAACTGGCCAAGGCCTTCGTGGACGACCGGCGCATCGCCCTGGTCAGCTTCACCGGCTCGACCAAGGTCGGCCGCGCGGTGGGCGAGCGCGTGGCCAAGCGCATGGGCCGCTCCCTGCTGGAGCTGGGCGGCAACAACGCCATCATCGTCGACGCCAGCGCCGAGCTGAAGCTGGCCATCCCGGCGATCGTGTTCGGCGCGGTCGGCACGGCCGGGCAGCGCTGCACGACCACGCGCCGTGTGTTCGTGCACGAGTCGATCCACGACGACGTGGTCGAGCGCCTGGTCAAGGCCTATCACCAGGTCGAATCCAAGATTGGCGACCCGACCCTTGCCACCACGCTGATGGGGCCGCTGAACAGCCCGGAGGCGGTGCGCGCCTACGTCGCGGCCATCGACAAGGCCAAGGCCGCCGGCGGTACGGTGCGCAGCGGCGGCAAGGCGCTCAGCGAGCGCAAGGGCAACTTCGTGCTGCCGACGATCATCACCGGGCTCAGGAATTCGGACGAGATCGTGCAGACCGAGACCTTCGCACCGATCCTCTACGTCATGCCGTTCAAGACCCTGGACGAGGCCATCGCGATGCAGAACGACGCGCCGCAGGGCCTGTCCTCGGCCATCTTCACGCGCGACCTCAAGGCAGCCGAGCAGTATCTTTCGTCGGCCGGATCCGATTGCGGCATCAGCAACGTCAACATCGGCACCAGCGGTGCCGAGATCGGCGGCGCGTTCGGAGGCGAGAAGGAGACCGGCGGTGGCCGCGAATCCGGTTCGGACGCCTGGAAGGTGTACATGCGCCGGCAGACCAATACGGTCAATTACTCGGATGCGCTGCCCCTGGCCCAGGGCATCAAGTTCGACGTCTAGAAGGCTGGACGGCTGCCTGCTGCCAGGGCAGCCGGGCGAGAGTTTCAAGCCTTGTGCTGCACCGGCCACGGATGGCCGGACGTTGCCCGCGCTTCCCGGTGCCCTGGCCGGTGCGGTGCAGTATGTCAAAGCCACCTTGCCATGAGTGCCGCCGACATGCCCGATCAAGCAGCATCGCGGATTGCCCCAGCGACCAGTCCGCTGGCCGTGATCAGCCTGGTGTTCGGCATCCTGACCTGGTTCCTGCTGCCGTTCGTGGGCGCCCTGGTGGCGGTGGTGTGCGGCCACCTGGCGCGCAGCGAGATTCGCCGCGCGCCGTTCGACGCGCCCCTGGCGGGTGATGGCATGGCGTTGGCCGGGCTGGTGTTGGGCTACGTCCACCTGGCGGTCTGCGCGGCGCTGGTGCTGCTGGTCATGGGCGCGCTGCTGGTCGGCGTGCACCTGTTCTGGTTCTGAAACGCATGGCGCCAGCATACGACCGCCTGCGGCCGATCCTGTTCAGGCTGGATGCCGAGCGTGCCCATCGCCTCACCCTGGCCGGCCTCGACCTGACCGCGCGTCTGCGGGCGACGCGCTGGATCAGCAGCGCGCCGGCGGAGCTGCCGGTGACGGTGTTTGGCCTGCGCTTCCCGAACCCGGTTGGCCTGGCCGCCGGCCTGGACAAGAACGGCGAGCATCTCGACGCGTTGGCCGCGCTGGGTTTTGGCTTCATCGAGATCGGCACGGTGACGCCGTTGCCGCAGCCGGGCAACCCGAGGCCGCGCCTGTTCCGCCTGCCTGCGCACGAGGCGATCATCAACCGCATGGGCTTCAACAACGACGGCGTCGATGCGCTGGTGCGCAATGTGCGGAAGTCCGCGTACGGCGGCGTGCTCGGCATCAACATCGGCAAGAACAAGGACACTCCGAACGACAAGGCGGTCAACGACTACCTGGCCTGCCTGGGCAAGGTGTATGCGCACGCCAGCTATGTGGTGATCAATGTCTCCTCGCCCAACACCGCCGGCCTGCGCGACCTGCAGGCACGGGAGGCGCTGCACCGCCTGGTCGCCATGCTGCGCGTGGCGCAGGAGCGCCTGGGCTCGCAGCACGGCGGACGCAGGCCGATGCTGCTGAAGATCGCCCCGGATCTCTCCCTGACGGAAATGGACGCGATGGCCGAGGTGCTGACGCGCACGGGCATCGATGGCGTGATCTGCACCAATACCACGCTCGAGCGCACCGCGGTGGAGTACGACCCGCTGGGCGCCGAGACCGGCGGCCTGTCCGGCAAGCCGCTGTTCGAGCGTTCCACCGCGGTGTTGGCGGGCATGCGCGAACGCCTACAGGGGCGCATTCCGCTGATTGGCGTGGGCGGCATCCTGGATGGGGCCGACGCGGCGGAGAAACTCGATGCCGGCGCCTCGCTGGTGCAGCTCTACTCGGGGCTCATCTACCGCGGACCGGTCCTGGTGCGCGAATGCGTGGAGGAAATCCGCCGGCAACATGCCGACGCCCTGGAGGCACGCCAGCATGGCGCATGAGTCGTTCGACATGGCTGCTGGCGGCGCCGGGGCGCCATCGGCCGGCGTGGACATGGGCGGCTATACGCTGTTCGACGACGCCAGCCTGGCGGCGCGCAATACCTTGCGCGTCGCCGCGCGCGCGGCGCGGTTGGTGGAACTCCGCGACGTGGCCAGCCTGCCCGCCGTGCTGGAGTACGGCCTGCTGCCGGATCACCCGCTGCTGGCGCTGGGCGAGGGCAGCAACATCCTGTTCGCCGGCGATTACCCCGGCAACGTGCTGGTCATGGCCACCCGCGGCG